>NZ_AP027362.1:3600000-3903981 GCF_030295935.1 Thalassotalea piscium | reverse complement strand
TATAAATAGATCAAAGAGGATCATTAACCGATCTTTATTGTAAATAGGTAAGATAACATATTGACAAAATACTAAGTTCAATATATTATTCGCCATCTTTTTTAGACCAGTGTGCTCAAAACGGCTGTTTTGCCAGGGCAACAACAACCGACGGATTAGCGTAATGAAAAGAACATTTCAACCTAGTGTATTAAAACGTAAGCGCAACCATGGCTTCCGTGCTCGTATGGCAACTAAAAGCGGTCGTGCTGTAATTGCACGTCGTCGTGCAAAGGGTCGCGTAAGACTTAGCGCATAATTTCTTTACTTAGCTTTAAGTAATTGAGATAGGTAGCCACATGGTTACTAATAAATTTAATCGGGAGTCACGTTTGTTGACTCCCGGTCATTTCAAATCTGTATTTTCTAATCCAACTCGTTTTAGTTCAAAACACTTCACTATTCTAATAACCAAAAATTGTGATAACAATAATAGGTTAGGCTTAGCTATTGCTAAAAAAAGAGTAAAGCTGGCAGTTCAACGCAATAGAATAAAGCGCATAACTCGCGAGAGTTTTCGATTAAACCAAACAACTATTCCTAATATAGATATTGTGGTTATGGTCAAGTCAGGCATAGATAAACTTGAAAATCACGAAATAAATCACCAAATAGAAAAAATATGGCAAAAAATAATTCAACGTTACAATCGTTAGTAATTGCCATCATAAAAAGCTACCAACGCTATATAAGTCCATTGCTTGGTAACAATTGTAGATTTAATCCAACCTGCTCTTTTTACGCCATTGAAGCAATAAAACGCTTCGGTGTGTTAAAAGGGAGTTGGTTAGCAGGCAAACGTATACTAAAATGCCATCCACTTAACGCGGGTGGTGATGATCCCGTACCACCAATAAAAAAAGAGAAGTAAGCTTTATGGAATCCCAACGTAGTTTTCTTTTCATTGCACTTATGGTTGTAACATTTTTGTTATACCAGCAATGGCAGTCAGATAACGCTCCAGTTCAACAACCCAATAGTGTCGTTCAAACTTCTGAAAGTAATAAAACAGAAGCAAACAATAACGATTTTATACCGGCATCTAGCACTAGCAGCTTACCTGCAATAAAAGAAACGCAAGTAGCTTCCAATTTAATTACCATTACAACTGATGTATTGAAATTAAAAATTAATACGCAAGGTGGTGATATTGTTGAAGCAACATTGCTTGAATATGAAACTGAGCAAGGTAGTGGAATACCTTTTACTATTATGCAAAATGGTAATCTTACCTATATTGCACAAAGTGGTTTAACGGGTGCTCAAGGCATAGATCGTGTAGTTAAGGGTCGACCTATATATCAAGTTAATGCTACAGAGTATGAATTATCGGGTAATAACCCATTAGTTGTTGATTTAAACTACACTGCAGAAAATGGCCTATCAGTTATAAAGCGCTTCACGTTTGAACCAGGTAGCTACAAGGTTAACCTTGATTACATTATCAATAATAATGCCAGCTCAGCAGCAAGTGTAGAACTTTATGCACAGTTAAAACAGTCGACACATGTTGATAAGTCGAGTGCTTTAATACCAACTTACCGCGGTGCAGCTTACTCTTCTTCAGAAGAGAGATATGAAAAATATGATTTTGATGATATTTCTGATGCTAACTTAAATGTGTCTACTCAAGGTGGTTGGGTAGCCATGTTACAACATTATTTTGTTTCTTCATGGATCCCAAATAAGAATGACATAAACCAGCTTTATACAAGTTATACCCGTAATCAAGAAGCCGTAATTGGTTTTAAAGCTCCTGCCATTATTATTGAGCCGAATACACAGGCTACCGCTTCTACAGCATTTTATGTTGGCCCTAAAGATCAAGATGTATTAGCCAAAATAGCAGACGGATTAGACTTAACCGTTGATTTTGGTTTCTTATTTATGATCAGCTCACCATTACATTGGCTACTTATTCAAATTCAGTCAATTGTAATTAACTGGGGTCTAGCGATCATCGTTATAACCTTAATTGTTAAAGGTGCAATGTATCCATTAACAAAAGCACAATATACATCAATGGCTAAAATGCGTGCTTTACAGCCTAAAATGGCGCAATTAAAAGAACGCTTTGGTGATGACAAACAAAAAATGTCTCAGGGGATGATGGATCTTTATCGTAAAGAGAAGGTGAATCCTGCAGGCGGTTGTTTACCACTATTAGTTCAAATGCCTATCTTCTTAGCATTGTATTGGGTATTTTTAGAAAGTGTTGAATTACGCCATGCAACATTTGGTTTATGGTTACAAGATCTATCATCAAAAGACCCTTACTTTATACTCCCTGTATTAATGGGTATTAGTATGTATGTCATGCAAAAAATGCAACCCATGACAGTTCAAGATCCTATGCAACAAAAAATAATGCAGTACATGCCTGTTATGTTTACTGTGTTCTTTTTCTGGTTCCCATCAGGCCTTGTACTATACTGGTTAGTCAGTAACGTTATTTCAATTATACAAATGAAAATAATATTCTCAGGACTAGATAAAAAAGCAGAAGCAAGTAAGTAACACTTACCTAACTTATAAAAAGCGACCTAGGTCGCTTTTTTTGTGCCCTATTTAAATACAACAAATGGTATAAAACTAATTATTCCATTTGGTATTAAAATATTAATGTTTATAATTAAACAATTATTACCCCTTAAAATGCGTTGGAATATTACATGAGTAAGTCTGTTATAACATTGTCTGATAAAGAAACTATTGCCGCACAGGCAACAGCACCAGGCAGAGGCGGTGTTGGCATTATCAGAGTTTCAGGCCCACAAGTAATAAATGTAGCTAAGGCAATATTAGGTAAATTACCTGAGTTACGTAAAGCAGAATATTTAACTTTTCATGATCTCAATAAACACCCATTAGATCAGGGTATAGCACTTTATTTTAAAGGGCCAAATTCATTTACAGGTGAAGATATTCTTGAATTACAAGGCCATGGCGGCCCTGTAATTTTAGATATGTTATTAAGAGAAATTTTATCACTACCTAAAGTTAGAATGGCAAACCCTGGAGAGTTTAGCGAACAAGCATTTTTAAATGATAAATTAGATTTAACTCAAGCTGAAGCTATAGCAGATTTAATAAACTCAAGCTCAGAACAAGCCGCGCGTTGTGCATTACATTCTTTAAAAGGTGAATTCTCAGCATTAATTAATAATATGGTAGAAAGTACAATTCACCTAAGAATGTATGTTGAAGCATCGATAGACTTCCCTGAAGAAGAAATTGATTTCTTAGCAGATAAAAAAATAGTAACCGATTTAAAAGCAATAATTGCGCAAGTTGAAAATGTACAAAAACAAGCTCAGCAAGGAGCAATAATAAGAGAAGGTATGCGCGTTGTTATTGCCGGTAGACCAAATGCCGGTAAATCAAGCTTATTAAACGCCCTAAGTGGACGCGAGAGCGCAATTGTTACAGATATAGAAGGCACAACTCGTGATGTATTATCAGAGCAGATACACATTGACGGCATGCCGTTACATATAATTGATACTGCAGGACTAAGAGAAAGCGCAGATAAAGTAGAACAAATAGGTATAGAGCGGGCATGGCAAGAAATTAATCAAGCAGACCGTGTATTACTCATGGTTGACTCAACCGAACAACAATCGGATGATATCACAAAATTTTGGCCTGAATTTTTTCAAAAATTACCAGAAAATATAGGCCTGACAATTGTTATCAATAAAGCAGATATTAGCGGTAGCGTTACAGGTTTAAACGAGAAAAATAAGATACCAACAATCACCCTTTCAGCTAAAACAGGCGATGGAATAGATCAGCTTAAAGAACATTTAAAATCAATAATGGGCTATCAAGGCGGTAATGAAGGCGGTTTTATGGCAAGACGACGTCACTTAGCCGCTTTAGAAGCAGCACATAAACACTTAGTTATTGGCTTAGAACAGCTAGAATCTTTTGTTGCAGGCGAAATATTGGCTGAAGAATTACGTTTATGCCAACAAGAGCTCAACAAGATAACGGGTGAATTTACAAACGATGATCTACTTGGCCAAATATTTTCATCATTTTGTATCGGTAAATAAGCCAACCTTTTTAACTCAAAACTCTAAAATATTTCCTCTTTAACAATTAACTAAGTGATAATATCTATTATCACTTATTGATTAACCTCAACTCGGGATAATAAATAGCTCTCTAGCAGCTATTTTTCCTTACTTCTGTGTTAAATTCATAAACAATAGAGTAACTATTCTTAATGAATTTGCCTTGAATTAAGAAAAACTATCAAGCTAGTGACTTGCTACAGCCACAAGTCTAGCAATTTCAGGGCATTAACTTATCTCTTAACCCGAGCTAAGGTTGATTAATACCAACTTCATTAATTAAATAATCTACTTTTTACGCAGCAAAAAAATCAAATAGAAAGCATTTATGTAATCATTAGTTGTTCAGGACAATAATGCATCTCCTGCATTGTCCACATAAGCTACATCCATGTAGCGATAATGATTAAGTAATAAACGCAGTAATTGATGGTTTTAGTCTGTAGAAATGATCACATCGTTAGTGCGATATATAAAATGTTGTAAACAGAGGAAATTATGGCCAATATCGAAATAATAGTAGGCAGTATGCTTGGTGGAACTGAATATATTGCTGAAGCTTGCCAAGAAGCATTAAATAGTAAAAATCATCAGTCAAAACTTCATTTTCAACCTAACTTTTCTGAAATACCACGTGAAAATACATATTGGTTAATTTGTACTTCAACACACGGTGCTGGTGATTACCCTGATAATATACAAGCTTTCGTTGAAGAATTGGAAAATTGTAAAGAAGATCTATCTACTCTTAATTATTGGGTGATTGGCACTGGCGATACCAGTTATGATACCTATTGTAATGCGGCTAAAAATATATCAAAAATATTAAAATCAAAGGGTTGTAAAGAAATAATCCCTTTAAAAACACTCAACGCTTTAGATGAAGAAGATCCTGAAGAAGTAGCACATCAATGGACTATTAAAAATAACGATCTTTTAATACAGGCTTACTAACTAGTTATTCACATAAATAAGTAAAAATAAACATATATGTGAATAAGTATTAGGATAAGCTATTAATTACCCGTTATTATTCAGTTGATATAAAACAATAATAATTAGACTGTGGATAAGTAGCTATTTTGATCATAGCTTATACTAGGATTGATCAAGGTTTGATCACAGCTTTAGATCTAATATAAGTTTATGAATTTAATATATATAAATGAGTTATCAACAGAAAAGGCGTTTACTAATAATAAGTAATAATAAGATCTTTAAATAGATCTTATATATTATTAAAGGATCAACACGAGATCTTTTATTTAAAATGATCGTTCCACTTCGAACGAAAAACAGTTAAAATACGTGCCCTTTAATTTTTAAATAACATTAGCTAAGGTCATTAATCAATGTGGTATCAAGAGTCTTTTGACGTAATTGTTGTTGGTGGTGGACATGCAGGAACAGAAGCTGCTCTCGCCTCAGCACGTATGGGCTGTAAAACATTATTGCTAACCCATAACATTGATACTTTAGGTCAAATGTCATGTAACCCAGCCATTGGTGGAATTGGTAAAGGTCATCTTGTTAAAGAGATTGATGCTTTAGGTGGATTAATGGCAAAAGCAATTGATCATTCAGCTATTCAATTTAGAACATTAAATGCGAGTAAAGGACCTGCTGTTCGAGCAACTCGTGCACAAGCTGATCGTTCTTTATATCGTTCATTTGTAAGAACTTATTTAGAAAACCAAAAAAACTTATCTATTTTTCAACAGCCTTGTGACGATCTTATTTTAGAGAATGATCGTGTGGTTGGTGTGTCTACACAAATGGGGCTTAAATTTAAAGCACAAGCTGTGGTATTAACTGTAGGTACTTTCTTAGCAGGTCAAATACACATTGGCTTAAATAATTATCAAGGTGGTCGAGCTGGTGATCCTGCAAGCGTAAACTTAGCAAATAAATTACGTGATATGCCCTTTAGAATGGATCGTCTAAAAACAGGTACTCCCCCAAGATTAGACGCTAGAAGCCTAGATTTTTCAGTAATGCAAGAACAACCAGGTGATGATCCTCGGCCTGTATTCTCATACATGGGATCTAGAGATGATCACCCAGAACAAGTTTCATGTTTTATTACTCATACCAATGAAAATACACATGATATAATTCGCAAGGGTTTAGATCGATCTCCTATGTATACTGGTGTTATTGAAGGTATCGGTCCAAGGTACTGCCCTTCAATTGAAGATAAAATTATGCGTTTTGCAGATAAAAACACGCACCAAATATTTGTAGAGCCGGAAGGATTAACCAGTCACGAAATTTATCCAAATGGAATTTCAACTAGTTTACCATTTGATGTGCAAATGGATTTAGTCCGTTCAATTAAGGGTTTTGAAAATGCGCACATCACTCGCCCAGGTTATGCAATTGAATATGATTTCTTTGATCCAAGAGATTTAAAACAAACTTTAGAAAGTAAATTTATCAGCAATCTATATTTTGCAGGTCAAATAAATGGCACAACGGGCTATGAAGAAGCTGGTGCCCAAGGACTAGTAGCAGCAACCAATGCCGCTGCAAAAGTACAAGGCAAAGAAGAGTTAATACTAGGTAGAGATCAAGCCTACATGGGTGTATTGATTGATGATTTAGCCACATTGGGTACTAAAGAGCCTTACAGAATGTTTACCTCCAGAGCTGAATATCGTTTACTATTACGTGAAGATAATGCAGACATACGTTTGACTGAAAAAGGGTATAAACTTGGTTTAGTTGATGAAAAACGTTGGGCTAGATTTAATGAAAAAATGGAAAATGTTGAGTTAGAACGTCAACGTTTAAAATCTACGTGGATCCAAAAAGATCATAAATCAATAGAAAAAATTAATGCACTGGTTAAATCGTCACTTACACGAGAAAACAGCCTAGAAGATTTATTACGTCGTCCGGAAGTTCGCTATGAAGAATTAATGAAAATAGAAGGTTTAGGTCCAGCATTAGAAGATGTACAAGCGGCTGAACAAATTGAGATACAAATTAAATATGCTGGCTACATTGAAAGACAACTTGACGATATAGCAAAGAAAAAACGTAATGAAGATACATTGATTCCATCAGATTTTAATTATAGCCAAATTTCAGGCTTATCAAATGAAGTAGTGGCAAAATTATCTGAAGCAAAGCCTGAAACTATTGGTAAAGCATCACGTATATCAGGTATAACACCCGCTGCAATTTCATTATTGTTAGTTTATTTAAAAAAACATGGCTTACTGCGTAAATCGGCTTAGTGTAATCAGGTATAAACATGTCATTAAAAGATGAATTAAGCGATTTGTTAGCGCAATCAAGTATTGAATTAACTGAAAAACAAATTTTACAACTTATTCAATATGTTGAATTATTAGTAAAATGGAATAAAGCATACAACCTAACATCGGTAAGAAACCCAAGCGAAATGTTGATCAAACATATTATGGACAGTTTAATGGTTGGGCCATGTTTAGTAGGCGAACGTTTTATTGATGTAGGTACCGGCCCAGGGTTACCCGGTATTCCATTGGCTATTTTATATCCTAATAAAGAATTTACATTACTAGACAGCTTAGGTAAAAGAATTACTTTTTTACGTCAAGTTGTGTTTCAATTAAAACTTGATAATGTAACTCCTGTATTAAGTCGAGTAGAAAAGTATAATCCTGAAAATTTATTTGATGGTGTACTAAGCAGAGCTTTCGCTTCCCTTAATGACATGGTGAGTTGGTGTAAACATTTAACAGCAAGCGAAACTGGTCGTTATTATGCACTAAAAGGCCAATACCCTGATGATGAATTAGCTCAACTACCTGCAGGTATAGATTTTGTAACAAGTTACCCTATTGTTGTTCCACAACTTCAGGGTGAAAGACACTTGATAGAACTTAAAAAAAATTAACAAAAATAATAAGGTTTGAGGTGCTAGTGGGAAAAATAATCGCAGTTGCCAACCAGAAAGGTGGAGTCGGTAAAACAACGACCGCAGTTAATTTAGCGGCATCACTAGCCGCAACCAAACGTAAAATATTGTTAATTGATCTCGATCCCCAGGGTAATGCCACCATGGGTAGCGGAATAGATAAATATGAAGTTCCCGCAACTTGCTATGAGTTACTAGTAGAAGAAAAACCATTTGAGCAAGTCGTGTGTAAAGAGACAACAGGGCTATACGACTTAATTGCAGCAAATACCGATGTAACAGCGGCTGAAATTAAACTAATGGAAGTTTACGCCAGAGAGCAACGCTTAAAAAAAGCATTGGCACCTGTAGTAAATCAATATGACTTTATTATTATTGACTGCCCTCCTTCACTCAATATGTTAACTGTAAATGCGATGACAGCGGCTGACTCAGTACTTGTGCCAATGCAGTGTGAATACTACGCATTAGAAGGTTTAACTGCCTTAATGGATACTATTTCTCAATTAACCTCTGTAGTAAATGGTAATTTACATATTGAAGGTATATTACGAACTATGTACGATCCTAGAAATCGTTTAGCTAATGATGTTTCTGAACAATTAAAGCGGCATTTTGGCGATAAAGTTTA
Organism: Thalassotalea piscium; assembly: GCF_030295935.1. Lineage (NCBI taxonomy): Bacteria > Pseudomonadati > Pseudomonadota > Gammaproteobacteria > Alteromonadales > Colwelliaceae > Thalassotalea > Thalassotalea piscium. The sequence goes on along the minus strand of NZ_AP027362.1, from coordinate 3,895,325 downwards.
TCGAACTGTTATACCTAGAAATGTCCGCTTAGCTGAAGCGCCTAGTTTTGGCGCTCCGGTAATGTACTATGATAAATCATCTACAGGCGCTAAAGCTTATTTAGCTTTAGCTGGTGAGGTGCTAAGAAAAACAGAGAAACAAAAGAAAAATAAAAAAGAAGCAGATCTATCAATTCAGCAAGGAAAATTATGAGCGCGTCAAAACGTAGAGGCCTAGGCAGAGGTTTAGATGCATTATTAACTAATGCGCCAAGAAAAAATGCTGAAGAGGGTGAGACAACACCAACACATAAAGATACTAGCGAATTACAAAAACTTCCTATTGAACAGTTGCGTCCTGGTAAATATCAACCAAGAAAAGATATGTCACCTGATGCGCTAGAAGAATTATCAGCGTCGATAAAATCGCAAGGAATTATCCAACCAATTGTTGTAAGACCTATAGGTGAAAATAGTTACGAAATTATTGCGGGTGAACGTCGCTGGCGTGCTGCCCAATTAGCTGAAATAGACTTAGTACCCTGTTTAATTAAAGATGTACCTGACGAAGCTGCGGTAGCAATAGCGCTGATTGAAAACATTCAGCGTGAAGATCTTAATGCAATGGAAGAAGCAATTGCACTTCAACGTTTATTAACTGAATTTGAATTAACACACCAGGAAGTTGCTGACGCAGTAGGTAAATCAAGAACAACAGTTACAAACATATTAAGATTAAATAATTTAAATGCTGATGTTAAAACATTACTTGAGCACGGTGATATAGAAATGGGTCATGCTCGTGCCCTACTAGCTTTAGAAAATGATTTACAAACAACCACAGCAAGAACTGTAGCAGCAAAAGAATTAACAGTACGAGAAACAGAAGCGTTAATTAAAAAAATTCAACAACCAGAAAAACCCAAAGAACAAGTTGAAAAAGATCCTGATACTAAATCTCTAGAACAAAACCTATCGGAAAAACTGGGTGCGCAGGTATCAATTAACCATAGTAAGAAAGGTAAAGGGAAGTTAGTTATTTCATATACTAACTTGGAAGAGTTAGACGGAATAGTTGCGCGCTTTAGTTCATTTTAACTATTCACCAGATCTATTTTAAATAATCAAACAAAAGAGAGTAACAAGACCCCTCTTTTGTTGCATTAGCGCTGTAATTAAGTATACTTGCGTCGGATTTTTAATGTAATCGAATTTGCATCAAAAATGCACAAGTTTTACGAAATTTATCGTACGGAGAAGCTGGTGAACGCGCCATTTAAAAGTGATTTAGCGAAAACTGGCAGAAAATTTGCGTTTAAGCAAATTATTATAACTACGGTACTTGTACTACTTGGTACAATAACAACATATTTTTATTGGGGATTATCTCAAGCTCAGTCTGTATTAGCTGGAGGCGTGGTTGTAATAATTCCTAATATTGTATTTGCATTAAAAGCGTTTCGCTATGCAGGTGCAAGATCGTCAGAAAAAGTGATGGAATCATTTTATAGTGGCGAAAAATTAAAAATAGTATTAACGGCCATTTTATTTGCGTTAGCCTTTAAGTTTTTAGCAATTATGCCAATACCGTTTTTTATAAGTTTTTGTTTAGTAGTGGTTTTGCCATTATTAACACCATTTTTTATAAAACTTTAAACTTTAATCATTAGGAACATTAATATGTCTGTCGGTGAAGTAACCAGCCAAGAATATATTAAGCATCATTTGCAAAATTTAACTGTGGGCGAAGGCTTTTGGGCTGTTCACGTTGATACGCTAGGATGGTCAATATTTTTAGGATTGGTTTTTTTAAAACTCTTTCATTCTGTTGCAAAAAAAGCAGAAGTAGGTGTACCTGGTAAATTTCAATGTGCCATCGAAATGATCGTTGGCTTTGTTGATGACAGTGTTAAAAGTACGTTTCATGGCAAAAACCCTGTTATTGCGCCTTTAGCCTTAACTATTTTTGTCTGGGTGTTCTTAATGAACGCTATGGATTGGATACCAGTAGATTTAATTCCACGTATTTTTGAGTTGTTTGGTGTGCATTACATGAAAGCAGTACCAACAACAGATCCAAACATGACATTTGCTTTAGCATTGGGTGTATTTATATTAATAATATATTACTCAATCAAAGTTAAAGGTGTTGGTGGCTTTATTAAAGAGTTAACAACTCAACCTTTTGGTCATTGGTCTTTATACCCAGTGAACTTTATACTTGAAATGGTAACTTTATTAGCACGTCCTCTATCTTTAGCATTACGTTTATTCGGTAACATGTACGCTGGTGAATTAATTTTCTTATTAATTGCGACAATTGGTTTATTCCAATTACCGTTACATTTCTTGTGGGCGGCTTTCCATATATTAATAATACCGCTACAAGCTTTTATTTTTATGATGTTAACAATATTGTATTTAAGTTTGGCACATGAAGATCACTAATTTTTTCATCCTTTAGGATGGTGGGCAGGAAGCCCAAAATATTAATTTCAACCTTAGTTTTTTAATTTTTAACTTTATAACTTTAAATAATCGGAGATAAATATGTTATATATCGCTGTTGCTTTATTAATCGGTCTAGGTGCTCTTGGTACTGCGATTGGTTTTGGTTTACTTGGTGGCAAGTTCTTAGAGTCTGCTGCTCGTCAACCTGAATTAGCACCTCAACTACAAGTAAAAATGTTCATCGTAGCTGGTCTTATCGATGCTATTGCGATGATCGGTGTTGCTATCGGCTTATACCTATTATTCGCAGTTGGTGCTTAATTTTAAGTTGTTTTTTAACCGCGAATTTGAATAGGAGATACATAAATGAATCTTAATGTGACCTTAATTGGTGAGTTAATCGCATTTATCGTATTTGTAATTTTTTGCATGAAGTTCGTATGGCCACCAATTATTGGTGCTATCGAAACACGTCAGAAAACAATTGCTGACGGACTTGCTGCTTCAGACCGTGCTGCTAAAGACTTAGAGCTTGCTCAAGAAAAAGCCACGGCCCAACTTAAAGAAGCTAAAGCGCAAGCAGCTAGTATTGTAGAAGCTGCAAAAAAGCGTGAAGCTCAAATAGTTGAAGAAGCTGCAGAAAAAGCGCAAGCAGAGAAAGCGAAAATTATCGCTGCTGGCCATGCAGAAATAGAGACTGAACGTAACCAAGCTAAAGAAGAACTGCGTCAACAAGTTGCTGTTCTTGCTATAGCAGGTGCTGAGAGAATTCTCGAACGTTCAATTGATGCCGCTGCACATAGCGACATTTTAGATAAACTTGTAGCTGAACTTTAAGAGGGATAGAGCTATGTCTGAATTGACAACCGTCGCTCGTCCCTACGCTAAAGCAGCGTTCGATTATGCTGTTGAAGCTAATGCAATTGAAAACTGGCATGAAATGCTAGTTTTTGCAGCAGAAGTTTCAAAAGACGCAACTATAAACCAATACCTATCTGGTGGTGCGTCGGTTGAACAAGCGACTGATATATTTTTAAAAGTTTGTGATGTTCAACTTAATAGTAACGGTCAAAACTTAATTAAAGTAATGGCTGAAAACGGACGTTTGTTGGCGCTACCACAAGTTCTTACTCAATTTAGCGAATTAAGAGCTGAATATGATAAAGAAATTACTGTAGATGTAACATCTGCTGTAAAACTTAAAGTAGCACAACAAAAAGTAATTAGCGCTGCGCTTGAAAAGCGTTTGGCTCGAAAAGTAAAGCTCAATTGTATTGTAGACGCAAACGTAGTTTCTGGCTTAGTAATTAAAGCTGGCGACATGGTTATAGATGGTTCAATTAGAGGTAAATTGAGCCGCTTAGCAACAACAATGCAATCTTAACGGGGAATAGAGCATGCAACTGAATTCCACTGAAATCGCTGAACTGATCAAGAATCGTATTGAACAGTTTGACGTAGTTAGTGAAGCTCGTAACGAAGGTACTATCGTTTCTGTAACAGATGGTATTATTCGCATCCATGGTCTTGCTGATGTAATGCAAGGCGAAATGATCGAACTTCCTGGCAACCGCTTCGCAATAGCGTTAAACCTAGACCGAGACTCGGTAGGTGCGGTAGTCATGGGTCCATATGCGGATCTAGCTGAAGGCGTAAAAGTAAAAGGTACTGGTCGTATTTTAGAAGTACCAGTAGGACGCGGTTTATTAGGCCGTGTAGTTAACACCTTAGGTGAGCCAATTGATGGCAAAGGTCCAATTGAAAACGATGGCTTTATGCCTGTTGAAGTTCAAGCACCAGGTGTTATCGATCGTAAATCTGTTGATCAACCAGTACAAACTGGTATTAAGTCAATCGATTCAATGATCCCAATTGGTCGTGGTCAACGTGAATTAATCATCGGTGACCGTCAAATTGGTAAATCAGCGATCGCACTAGACGCAATTATTAACCAGAAAAACACTGGTATTAAGTGTGTATACGTAGCCATTGGTCAGAAAGCCTCTACAGTAGCGAACTTAGTTCGTTCGTTAGAAGAGCACGGCGCGTTAGATAATACTATCGTTGTTGTTGCGGGTGCTTCTGAAGCTGCTGCATTACAGTACTTATCAGCATACTCTGGTTGTACTATGGGTGAATACTTCCGTGACCGCGGTGAAGATGCACTAATCGTATATGATGATTTGTCTAAGCAAGCAGTTGCTTACCGTCAAATTTCATTACTTTTACGTCGTCCGCCAGGCCGTGAAGCATACCCAGGTGACGTTTTCTATCTTCACAGTCGCTTATTAGAACGTGCTGCTCGTGTAAACGAAGCATACGTTGAACGTTTCACTAATGGTGAAGTTAAAGGCAAAACAGGTTCTTTAACTGCGTTACCAATTATTGAAACGCAAGCGGGTGATGTATCTGCATTCGTACCAACTAACGTAATCTCAATAACCGATGGTCAGATCTTTTTAGAATCTAACCTATTTAACTCAGGTATACGTCCTGCGGTTAATGCGGGTATTTCTGTATCACGTGTTGGTGGTGCTGCTCAAACTAAAATCATCAAGAAACTTGGTGGTGGTATTCGTTTAGCACTAGCCCAATATGCAGAATTAGCAGCTTTTGCTCAGTTTGCATCTGATTTAGATGACGCTACTCGTGCTCAATTAGAGCATGGACAACGTGTAACTGAATTGATGAAACAAAAGCAATACAGCCCATTGTCAATTGCAGAAACAGCAGTATCGTTATTTGCCGCAGAAAAAGGCTATTTAAACGATGTTGAAATCAACAAAGTTGTTGATTTTGAAGAAGCATTACGTACTTACGTAAACAATGATCACGCTGAGTTGATGGCTACTATCAACGAAAAGGGTGACTATAACAAAGATATTGAGTCTGGTTTAGCGAAAGCGATAGAAGCTTTCAAAGCTACCCAAACTTGGTAATTTAGTTAACCTTTTCGGGAGAATAGTCATGTCCGGCGCTAAAGAGATAAAATCGAAGATTGGAAGTGTACAAAATACACAGAAAATCACCAGCGCGATGGAAATGGTTGCAGCTAGTAAAATGCGCAGAGCGCAAGATAGCATGGCTGCCTCTCGTCCATACGCTGAAAATATGCGAAATGTGATCGGTCACATCGCGCTAGGTAATCTAGAATTTCGTCATCCTTATATGGTTGAACGTGAAACTAAGCGCGTAGGTTATATTGTTGTCTCAACAGACCGAGGTTTGTGTGGTGGTTTAAATATTAATTTATTTAAACAAGTACTCGCTGATGCTGGTAAACAGCAAGCAGCAGGCGCTGAAGTTGAATTTGCAGTTATCGGCTCTAAAGCGACTGCTTTTTTCAATAATATGGGTGCTAAAGTAACTTCACAAATTTCAGGATTAGGCGATAACCCTTCACTTACTGATTTAATTGGTAGTGTAAGAGTTATGTTAGATGCCTATGACGATGGTAAAATAGACAAGTTGTTCATTGTATATAACAAATTTGTTAATACTATGACGCAAAAGCCGACGATTGATCAACTTTTACCTTTGCCTAAGTCAGATGATGACGCAATTAAGCATCGCTGGGATTATTTATACGAGCCAGATGCTCAAGCATTGCTTGAACAGCTGTTAGTTCGATATACAGAATCTCAAGTATATCAAGGTGTGGTTGAAAACCTCGCATGTGAACAAGCCGCTCGTATGGTTGCAATGAAAGCAGCAACCGATAACGCAGGCGACTTAATTGATGATTTACAATTGGTATATAACAAAGCTCGTCAAGCAAGTATTACTCAAGAGTTGAGTGAAATTTGTGCTGGCGCAGCAGCGGTATAAGCAAAGGTTCTTTGTTTATTTTATTAGTAAATAAGAGCACAAGATTAGAGGATTAAACATGAGTACAGGTAAAGTCGTCCAAATCATTGGCGCAGTTGTGGATGTAGAATTCCCACAAAATGCTGTACCTCAGGTATATGACGCATTAAATGTAACTGAAGGTGACCTTAGTGGCTTAGTACTAGAAGTACAACAGCAACTTGGTGGTGGCGTAGTTCGTACCATTGCTATGGGTTCATCAGACGGTTTGCGTCGTGGTCTGAACGTAGAAAACACAGGTGATAATATCCAGGTTCCAGTTGGTACTGCAACTTTGGGTCGTATCATGAACGTATTGGGTGAGCCTATCGATGAAGCTGGCCCAATCGGCGAAGAAGAAAAATGGTCAATTCACCGTGCAGCGCCAGCTTATGCTGAGCAAGCAATGTCGAATGAACTATTAGAAACTGGTATCAAAGTAATCGACTTAGTATGTCCATTCGCTAAGGGTGGTAAAGTTGGTTTGTTTGGTGGTGCTGGTGTTGGTAAAACCGTAAACATGATGGAACTTATTCGTAACATCGCGATTGAGCATAGCGGCTACTCAGTATTTGCTGGTGTAGGTGAGCGTACTCGTGAAGGTAACGATTTCTACCATGAAATGAACGACTCTAACGTACTAGATAAAGTATCGTTAGTTTACGGCCAAATGAACGAGCCTCCAGGAAACCGTCTTCGTGTTGCGATGACAGGTTTAACTATGGCTGAAAAATTCCGTGACGAAGGTCGTGACGTATTATTTTTCGTAGATAACATCTACCGCTATACACTTGCTGGTACTGAAGTATCTGCATTGTTAGGTCGTATGCCATCAGCGGTAGGTTACCAACCTACACTTGCTGAAGAAATGGGTGTTCTTCAAGAGCGTATTACGTCAACGAAGAAAGGTTCAATCACATCAATCCAAGCGGTATACGTACCTGCGGATGATTTGACCGATCCATCTCCAGCAACAACCTTTGCTCACTTAGATGCAACTGTTGTATTATCTCGTGATATTGCTTCACAAGGTATATACCCAGCAATTGATCCACTTGACTCTACTTCACGTCAATTAGACCCGTTAGTAGTTGGTGCTGAGCATTATGAAACGGCACGTGGTGTTCAATCAACATTACAACGTTATAAAGAACTTAAAGATATTATCGCTATACTAGGTATGGACGAATTATCTGAAGAAGATAAGCAAACAGTATCTCGTGCACGTAAGATACAACGTTTCTTATCACAACCGTTCTTTGTTGCTGAGGTATTCACAGGTTCTCCAGGTAAGTATGTATCGCTTAAAGACACGATTGCTGGCTTTAAAGGTATTCTTGCGGGTGAATATGATGACTTACCAGAGCAAGCTTTCTACATGGTTGGTTCTATTGAAGAAGCAACTGAAAAAGCTAAAAACATGTAATGAAGGCTGGCAGTTACTTACTGAATAAGTAATGTTAACTGCCTACTAGGAGGTCAACATGGCAATACTTTCTGTAAATCTGAATGTGGTTAGTGCTGAAGAAAGCTTATTCTCAGGTACTATCGAGTCGTTACAGATCACAGGTAGCGAAGGTGAGTTAGGCATCATGCCTGGTCATGCACCTTTGCTGACCTCACTAAAACCTGGTATGGCTAGAATTGTTAAGAAAGGTGGACAAGAAGAAGTTATTTACCTTTCTGGCGGTATGCTAGAAGTGCAACCTAACAACGTTACTGTACTCGCAGATATAGCAGTACGTGGTGACGATTTAGATGAACAAGCAGCTGAAGAAGCTAAGAAAAGAGCTGAAGATAAATTGAATGCTCATAGCGATGATCTTGATTATGCTGAAGCTGCAGCAGAGTTAGCACGAGCAATGGCGCAATTACGCGTAATTCAAGCAACAAGCAAAAAATAGCAGACCATTCTAATACTTACTTAAGTTTTAGTGATTAAAAAGCGACATTATCAGCTGATAATGGTCGCTTTTTTTATATCTTTAATTGGTATAAAGACTAGCCGAGTAATACCTTCAAGGTTACAATAATATTAATACACTTAAACTAATACCAGTTTCATTAAATAAGTGATCTATTTTATACGCAGTGAAAACAGTCAAATACAAGGCATTTATTTTCATAACTAGTTGCTCTAATTATAAAATAAGTAACGCAGTAGTTGATTGTTTTAACCAGTAGAAATGATCATATAATTAGTGAGATTGGTATAATACCAATTAATCAGTTGGATATTAAGATGCTATCGGTGTTCACCGCTGATTTTCATCATTTATTTAATTGTAGGTTAGGATTTATGCTATCAAATAGCTGATTAGATAATTAGCGTAATTGATGGGCTAAAGCCCAACCTACAAAAAATTAATACCCTTCTTAATGTTCAAACTATTAATACCATTAATTAACTTGGTATAACTATATTTAACGGAATTTATATGGCTCTTTCAGTTGTTATTCTTGCAGCGGGTAAAGGTACTCGCATGCGTTCATCACTTCCTAAAGTACTTCACCCTATTGCAGATAAACCAATGGTAAGCCATGTGATTAATGCTGCGAGGGTATTAAATGCTGAGAATATCTATGTGGTATATGGCTTTGGTGGAGATGTTTTAAAAACTGAAATTAATGGAGACGACTTAACTTTTGTTGAACAAAAAGAGCAGTTAGGCACAGGCCATGCGGTTGACATGGCGTCTCCATTTATTAAAGATGACGAAGATGTGTTGGTACTTTATGGTGATGTACCTCTAACTCAAGTTTCAACACTTGAACGCTTGTTAGCAGCCAAACCAACAGATGGCATGTCACTATTAACGGTTAATTTAACCGATCCAACCGGCTATGGTCGTATAGTAAGAAATAATGGCCAAGTAGTGGGTATTGTAGAGCATAAAGATGCAACACCTGAGCAACATAAAATATCAGAAGCAAATACCGGGATATTATTAGCCAATGGTAAGGATCTAAAAAAATGGTTAGCAAATTTATCAAATGATAACGCTCAAGGTGAATATTACTTAACAGATATTATCGCTGCTTGTCATAACGAAGGTAAAACAATTGCTACCGCGCACCCTGATTCTGAAATTGAAGTGGAAGGTGCGAATAATAGGCTACAATTAGCTGCTTTAGAACGTGCTTTTCAATTAAGGCAAGCTGAAGCATTAATGCTAGCAGGTGCAAGCCTTAGAGATCCAAATAGAATAGATATTCGTGGCAAAATGCTAATTGGTGAGGAAGTATCAATTGACATTAACTGTATATTTGAAGGTGAAGTAGTACTTGCAAACAACGTTAATGTAGGTGCAAATTGTATATTGAAAAACTGTACAATTGGTGAAAATACTATAATAAAGCCTAACTCAATAATTGAAGGCGCAGTAATTGGTGACGAATGCTCAGTTGGGCCTTTTGCTAGAGTTCGTCCAGACAGTATTATGAACCGAGATTCTCATATTGGTAATTTTGTTGAAATGAAAAAATCTACCTTAGGTGAAGGAAGCAAATCGGGCCACTTAACTTATCTTGGTGATACAACGGTTGGCAAAAATGTAAACATAGGCGCAGGTACTATTACTTGTAACTATGACGGCGTTAATAAGTCGCAAACCATTATTGATGATAACGCCTTTATTGGTTCTAATAGTTCACTCGTTGCGCCATTATTTGTTGGTTCTTTTGCCACTATTGGTGCAGGTTCTGTAGTTACCAAAGATGTTGAAAATAGTGAACTAGCAATAGCTCGGGGCAAACAGAAAAATATAACGGGTTGGCAACGCCCCAGTAAGAACTAATCAAAATGGTAATATTTTTTAAATGGGTAATCATTGTGCTTGGCATTTTTTGTCAAGCGCAAGCGTATCAAAATCCATTACGTATTGTTGCAGATGACCGTAAACTTTTACAATACCCTTTTGAAGGACATGCTAAAGGGCCAAGTGCTGAAATACTCCAATTATTACTAGAAGAAGCAGAGTTAGAAGGTGAAATAGAGTTTATGCCTTGGTCTAGGGTATATAAAACAGCCTTAACTCGACCTAATACTCTGATAATGACAATAATAAGAACACCAGCTCGAGAAAATAAGTTTCAATGGATAACTAAAGTAAGCGATACCGTATACTCTTTTACTTCTAAAATAGCGAGCGTATATGATTATGCAGATACTTTAACAATTGCTAAGAAGAGAGTTACAGCTGTAGTTAGAGGGTCTAGCGGGTATAACTATTTAATCCGTAAGGGCTTTAGTGAAGAAGAAAACCTCTACTTAGTTGGAAGTGTTGAAACAGCAATAAAACTATTAAATAATAATAAAATAGACTTTGTTTTTGATACTCCTGCAGTCTTTATAAACTATTACGCACAAAAAGGTTTAAATAGTGATGACTTTGTTAAGCATCACTTTATTCAAGAAACTAGAAAATCTGGCTATATCGCGTTAAGTAATAATTCTGATATAAACTTATTAGAAAAATTGAGAAAATCACAAAAGATAATAGAAAAAAAAGCCGAATACAAACAACTTATAAAATTTAGGCCTCTGATCTCAGAATCAACTAGATAACCTATTTGGACTATGGCTAGCAAGATTCTCTGCCCGCTTTCTCAACGATCATAATCGTTTTGTGTTAAACTGTTCAAGTCGTCGTTACAAAACGATGACCGCACAATATTCAAATTTCTCTTCTCGGATTAGCACCCCTTCAAGATTTTCTTAAAAATAACGTTTTTAAGAACGTCGATCATGCTTGTAAACCGAATTATTAATCATTGAACTTCTTCGTAAGCAAGCAATAGGAAAAACAATGGACACTCTAAGGTTAGGAGTTATCGGCACATCTAAAAAAATAGATGAACGTCGCGTTCCAATTCATCCTGAACATTTAATAAGACTACCAGAGAAAATACGAAAACAGTTAACATTTGAACTAGGCTATGGCGAACCATTTGGTTGGTCAGACTTACAACTATCAGAAATAATAGGTGGAGTAGCGTCAAGAGACGAATTGCTCGAAACTATGGATATTTTAATAGTGTGCAAACCCGTATTAGCAGACTTCGAACAACTTAAATATAAAGGGGTTTTATGGGGTTATCCACATAGTGTTCAGCAGCAACAAGTAGCACAAACAGCGATAGATCGTGAGCAAACTATAATTGCATTTGAAGATATGTTTGTTTGGGGTCCGCAAGGACAAGTAGGCCGACATACTTTTTACAAAAACAATGAAATGGCCGGTTATTGTGGCGTGTTGCACGCTTTGCAACTAAAAGGGATTGATGGTCATTATGGTAACCAACGTAAAGTACTTATTTTTAGTTTTGGCGCTGTTAGCCGAGGCGCAATTTATGCGTTAAAAGCGCACGGATTTAGAGATATTACTATTTGTATTCAACGACCTGATTACGAAGTAAGAGAAGAGGTGCTTGATTGTCATTATGTAACGCTTAGAGCAGGGAGAAAAAATGAAGCAAGGATGATAATAGTTGAGCATGATGGAAAAGAGCGACCACTATCTGAGCTTATCAGCGAGTCAGGTATTATTGTAAATGGCATATACCAAGACACTAATTACCCAGTTAACTTTGTGACAGAAGCGGAAAAAAATTGTCTTAGACCAGACAGTTTAATCATAGATGTTAGTTGCGATGAAGGTATGGGGTTCTTTTTTGCTAAGCCAACAACATTTAAAGCACCAATGTTTAGGGTTGAAAGCATTGATTACTACGCTGTAGATCATACACCTAGTTATTTATGGGAAAGTGCATCACGTTCAATATCTGCTGCACTGTTATCACATTTACCTTCTGTTGCTGCAGGGCATGATTCTTGGCAAAAAAATGAAACAATTCGTCGGGCTATTAATATTGAACAAGGGCATGTGTTAAAAAAAGAAATTTTAACATTCCAAAATAGAATGAGTGAATACCCTCACCTAATTACATAGCCATTTAAATAGGCTTGGGGTGTTAATGTTGCCCCAACCCTTTAAGTAAAGTATTAACCTGAATTCGGCATAAGCTAAGTACACCAAAGCTACGATTTTTATGCGTATCTGTGTTGCCTGTATGGACGTAGGTACTTGGTTTTTGTCTGGAACTAAAAAAACGTTAATTTGCTACTAATAGACGGCTATTTGGCAGACAAAACTTATAGCATTGGTAGTAAACTTGCACTTAGTACTAAGGAAGAAATAATCTACAATATTGCAAAGTATGACTTTTATATGCTTTAGGTGTACATCCACTATCCCGAGTTCAGGTTAACCTAATTTAAACCGACTGACAGAGCTGTTTAGTTCTTGAGCTAACCCTAAAATAGTGCTTGCATCAGAGCCGTTATTTTTTGCCACTTGATAGTTACTTGAGGTTTGATCTGAAAGCTCAGTAATGTTTTTACTCACATCCTCCGCAACTTGGCTTTGTTCTTCTGTTGCTGTGGCTGTTTGAGATGATGCTTCAATTACATTTTGTGAAGCAGTAGAGATTTTAGCAAAGGCATCAAGAGTTCTTTCAGATAAATCAACACTTGTTTTAGTAGCTTCATTACCCAAATTAATCGCCGTAACCGCTTCTTTTACGCCTTTTTGTAGGGTTTCAATCATTACTTGTATATCTTGAGTCGACTGTTGAGTACGTGCCGCTAATGTTCTTACTTCATCAGCAACAACTGCAAAGCCTCTACCTTGTTCTCCAGCCCTAGCGGCTTCTATTGCAGCGTTTAATGCTAATAAATTTGTTTGCTCAGCAATACTTCGTATAACATCAAGTACCGAAGCAATATCAGAAGAGTTTTCTGAAAGCTTTAAAATAACATCAGTTGCGTTCTTTACTGTATCAGAAAGCCCTTGAATTTCTTTAACTGCTTCACCCGTTATTTGAGTGCCATCTGCGGTTAGTAAATTAACTTTATTTACTTCTTCTGCAGTTAAATTAGCGTTTTGAGCGACTTCTTTAATAGCGTAAGACATCTCATTAATGGCCGTTACTATGGCATCAACAGAGTCAGTTTGTTTCAAGCTAGTGCCTTCAATTTGGTGAGCACCATCATTAAGCTTGTTTACACCTTCGATAACAGCATTAGTTTGTATAATAATTGATTGTATTAACTCTGCTAATCCATCAATAAAGTTATCAAAGCTATTTGCAACGTCCCCTATTTCATCTTTTCTAGTGCTATTAATGCGTTTGGTAAGATCACCATCACTAGTGTTTAATGCGTTTAGCTGTTTTGTTAAATTATCTAATGCATCAGCCATTGCCTTTGGTGCAAAAATACCTAAAGAAACCGTTAATAAAATAACAATTATACCAATTTCATTAATTAAGTGATCTATTTTATACGCAGTGAAAACAGTTAAATACAAGGCATTTATTTTCATAACTAGTTGTTCTAATTATAAAGTAAATAACGCAGTAGTTGACTGTTTTAGCCAGTAGAAATGATCACATAGTTAGTGAGATTGGTATTATACTTACTATGGTTAATATAAATTGACCGCGGTTGACTGAGGTTAATGTTTCTTCATGTACAGCAGCACTTTTTTTATCGGCAAGTTCACCAGCTAAATTGTAAAAACCTCTAAGCGCTTCAAATAACTTATTTGAATCACCATTACTTAGTTGTTTAGCTTGTTCAATTTTTCCTTGTTGAACATTGTCTTTAAATTCAACAATATAATGGTTTACTTGCTCAGAATTGCTTTCGTTTGAAATAGCCTGCAACTCAGCAACTCTGGCTTGATATAAGTCTCTGTCGGCATTTAATATTGCAGAAATACCAGGGTTGAACGTTTTACCAAACAAGTTCATGCCGTGCTGAGTTTTATTAATTAAATTAAAGTTCATTAATACAAGCACAATAAAAAACAAGGCGATTATACTAAAGGCGGCAGTATATCTTACCCTTATACTATTTAAATTCATTTTTTAACCCTTTAAATATACTGTTATTAAAATAAATATAGTTAATAAAAATTAAAAAGCATAAGAAATAAATTATTGATTAAATTAGCAGAAAACCTATAATATCTTTCGTTTTGAAATTTAAAGTGGTCAATCGAAAGGTATGTCTAAAAGAAACACTAAACAACGCCGCCATATTATCATTACTGACCTGAACCAACATGGTGAAGTAAGTGTTGACCAGTTAGCGAAAAAGTTTGAAACATCTGAAGTAACAATAAGAAAAGATTTAGCCGCGTTAGAAAACAGTGGTTTACTGTTAAGACGATACGGTGGTGCAGTTTCATTACCAACTGAACTGATAGAGCCTAAAAATGAAAAGGTTTCGAAACGAAAGGTTGCTATTGCAAAAAAAGCGGCAAGTTTAATTAGAGATCATAACCGTATTATTATAGACAGTGGCAGTACTACTTCGGCATTAGTAAAAGAACTTGGTAAGAAAGATGGCTTAGTAGTAATGACTAACTCATTAGCCATTGCGTCTGATATTCATGCATTGGAAGATGAACCCACATTATTGATGACCGGTGGAACGTGGGATCCTCATTCCGAATCATTTCAAGGAAAAGTTGCAGAAAGTGTATTGCGCTCTTATGATTTTGATCAATTATTTATTGGTGCTGATGGCATAGATATAGAACGTGGTACTACAACATTCAACGAGCTTCTAGGGCTTAGCCAAGTAATGGCTGCGGTATCAAGAGAAGTTATTGTAATGATTGAGTCAGAAAAGTTTAACCGAAAAATCCCTAATTTAGAAATACCATGGACACAAGTTCATACTTTAATAACAGATGACGACCTTTCATTAGAAATAAAAGAAAAGCTAATAGCGCAGGGCGTTAATTTAGTTTGTGCTAAATAGAGTAACAACACCCCAATTAATAAGGATTACAAAAATGTGTGGAATTGTAGGCGCTGTAGCACAGCGTGATGTAGCAGATATATTAGTAGAAGGCTTAAAGCGATTAGAATATCGCGGCTATGACTCTGCTGGCGTTGCAATAATAAATAATAACAAAACACTACAACGCGCGCGCCGATTAGGTAAAGTACAAGAATTAGCTGATGCACTTAAAAATGAACCATTATCTGGCGGTACCGGCATAGCGCATACACGCTGGGCAACTCATGGCGCACCAAGTGAAATTAATGCTCACCCTCATGTATCGAGTGAGAATATTGCTGTTGTACATAACGGCATTATTGAAAACCACCAAGATCTGAAAGAAAAACTACAAGCATTGGGCTATCACTTTTCTTCTGAAACAGACACTGAAGTCATTGCGCATTTAGTACACCATGAATTAAAAACAGCCGCTACTTTGGTTGCTGCAGTACAAGCGACAGTTAAACAGCTAGATGGCGCGTATGGCACAGTTGTAATGGACAGCAATGATAATACTCGTCTTGTTGTTGCACGTTCAGGCAGTCCTTTGGTAATTGGCTATGGTTTAGGTGAGAACTTTATTGCCTCAGACATGATGGCGTTATTACCCGTTACTCGTAAGTTTGCTTTTCTTGAAGAAGGCGATGTGGCAGAAGTTACTCGCTATGACGTTAATGTATTTGCCGAAAATGGTGAAGCAGTAACGCGTGAAGCTAAAGAGCACGACATTAGCCAAGACAGTGGTGATAAAGGTGAATACCGTCACTACATGTTAAAAGAAACGTATGAGCAACCTACTGCAATTCGCAATACATTAGAAGGACGCTTAGTTGGTGGTAAGTTAGATAATAATAGCTTTGGCGAAGGTGCCGACGATATTTTTAAAGAAATTGAACATGTACAAATTATTGCCTGCGGTACCAGTTATCATTCAGGCATGGTTGCGCGTTATTGGTTAGAGGCTATGGCTGGTGTTTCATGTAATATTGAAATAGCGAGCGAGTTTAGGTATCGCAAATCTCATGTGCCAAAAAATGCGCTTATTGTCACTATTTCTCAATCAGGTGAAACTGCTGATACCCTAGCAGCATTACGTTTAGCTAAAGACTTAGGTTATCGTGCTAGCTTAACCATTTGTAACGTACAAGGCTCATCACTAGTACGTGAATCAGACTTGGCATTTATGACCAAAGCAGGTGTAGAAATAGGTGTAGCATCAACTAAAGCATTTACCACACAGCTTGTTGGTTTACTCATGATGACACTAGCGATTGGCCAACATCATGGAATGACTGAGCAAATGCAGCAAGACATCGCCCAATCATTAATGATGCTGCCAAATAAACTTGATGAAGTGCTAGCCTTAGCTGACTCTATTGAAGACTTAGCGGAAGACTTTGCTGATAAAAACCATGCATTATTTTTGGGTCGAGGCGATCAGTACCCAATAGCAATGGAAGGTGCTTTAAAGCTAAAAGAAATATCATACATTCACGCTGAGGCTTATGCTGCAGGCGAATTAAAGCATGGCCCGTTAGCGTTAATCGATGCTGAAATGCCGGTTATTGTAGTTGCACCACAAAACGACTTGATTGAAAAACTTAAATCAAACGTTGAAGAAGTACGCGCCCGAGGTGGTTTAATGTACGTATTTGCTGATACAGACGCTAAATTCGAAAGTGATGACACCATGACAGTAATTAACGTACCGCACTGTGACGATATAATAGCCCCGATTGTGTATACTTTACCGTTACAGCTACTTTCATATTATGTTGCCATTATTAAGGGCACAGACGTTGATCAGCCAAGAAACTTAGCCAAATCAGTCACCGTTGAGTAAGGTAGCTTTTCGTTAACTAATGTTGATGTCACATACAAACTAAGTTGGAAAGTTATAAACAAGGATGGAAAGTGACAAACAAAGTTGGAAAGTAGATCTTCGTAAAAAAGCAGGCCGCAAATTATAGGCCTGCTTTTTGTTGTGCTAGTTAATTGGTTGGTAACCCAAGTTTGTCAAAGAAAGCTCTATTTCTCTCTTTTGCAGCCTTAACGAGTTGGTCAAAAGTTATAACTTCAATGTAAGCATGAGATGGTTCGTTATATCCAAAGTAGCCCATTCCGTCCGAAGTAATCCTCAAGTTTGCTCTGCGACATCGCTTGTGCATCGACTCAGTTAAGTCACAAAGTACGTAGCAATAACCAGGAATGTCATTATTTCCAGGGATTGGGCGACCTGATTTAGTTGTTACTTTTCCCTCGCGAACTTTTTCCAAGTAACTTAATGCTTGGTCTATTGGATCTTTGTCTTCACCTTCTCGCATATCGTTGCGCATTGGGCGTTTTATCTCTATTACCGTAATGGCAGCCAAAGGGAAACTTGTTTGATCGTTAACTAGAATAGGGTTATCGAAAACTCTCAAGCTAAGAAGATCTGGCTCCTTCTTAGAGTCATTATCTGTGATTGGCATAGCATTGAATGTTTTGTCGGAAGCTAAATAATTATGGAATGCTAGCCTTTCATCTATAAGCCATAGGTTGCTTGAATCAAACAATACTTCACTAGAGTCTTTTCTCATTGGCATAATCAGTTCGTGAATCAAATCTTCACGGGCGTATTTACCACTATCTAGACGCTCAATAGACTTTTGGAGTAAATCAATAATGACTTTTCGATGCGAGACGTAATTGGCAAGATCTGATTTCTTTAAGTCTTCAGCTCTTTGCAGGTATTCACCAAGCTTCACTTTATATTCTTCAATATGATCCTCATTGTGAGGTTTCATGATGTCATGCCCGTCACTGACTAACTGGCTTTCAACTTCGTACCATTGTGCATGAAGATGTAACTCTAACTCTTTATCTGACTTATCGGGATCAACAATCAATAGGTCTTCAGGTATATAATTTGCAATAGGCCTGTAACGGGGGGCATGATTATTGATGAAGTCTTCTACTCGTTTTCGGCCAGATTTTACGTTTTCCGCTAATACATCTTTTAAGTATTCTTTTGCACGAGCTAAGACAGCTTCTCTAATGTCTTTAAAGCTCACATCGTTTAGCATCCCTTCTACATCTTCGGCTATATCAAAAGATGTACGCTCACTTCGAACATGTTGATCTAGGTATTCTGAAGACACATAGCAAGTGTAGATAAAGTCACCAGTAGTATCTGAAATTTTCCCATATAAACCAGGAAGTTTACCCTGAATAGATTCTTCTTTAACAAGTCTATTCGCAGCGCAAAGAGCCAATTGGTGTTTTTTGTTAACCGACGCACGAAATTTTATGTGGGTCAATTCGAAAGCATATTCACGAACTTTAATTGTTTCAGTGGATGCACTTGAATGCATATGTTCTTCTAATAGCTTATCTAGGTCGAAAACTTCTCCATTGTCCTCAACCTGTATATTCGGTGCACTGCCTTGACGTACAAAATACCAGAGTACATGTTCAAGCAGCTGGTTTGCGATGGATACGCCTTTGATAGGAGCTTGTTTTCGATAACTGTCATCGAAGCCAACGAGTTTTATCTTTGTACCAGTATGGCTTTGGGTCGCAGACGATACTGTTTCTTGGTGGACACCAAGTTTTGCATCAAAGTTGAACTTTCGTAGTTTAAGCTCACCTTCATCGCTTACAAAGTGACTTTGTACTTCAACCAAATCAAATACCTTCAGCCACATCAGTCGTCCAACACCACGGCACCCTTTAGCAATTTTGTGATCTGAATCGAGCGTCTCAAAAGACCTGAAGTTATCTTCATCAAAGCCACAACCATTATCAACGATAGTGAAACCCACTATAGGAGGTAAAGACTTTATATCTAGGTTGAGGCTGTTCTGCGGTGAACGGTTAATCTGAAGTGTAACCTTGCGATTTGTGGTTGCCCCTTTTTCTTCAATAGATTGAATTGAATTCACTACAGCTTCGAACACTGGCATAAGACCGTGACTTTTTGGCAAAGATGTATTCCGTAAACGGCCTTTTAAATTTGTTTGCAAGCTCATAAGCTAGTGTCCTTGTCGCTATCGCTGTCATTACCGAGGAACTCGTGTAATTGTTTTAATTTGAGGAGTAGCTCATCGAAGGTAATAATTTGTACGTTTTTTGAATTACGGCGATATATCTCGAAAGACTTTATCTCGTCGTCATTCACAGGCAGTCTTCCAATAATTAAAATGCAATGCACTGCATAAGACTCTATATCATACAGTCGATTATTGTTTTTTATTGTGGCGATGTTTTGTTGAAGTTGATAGCACTGATCGAGTACTTGAGTCACTGAGCCTGTTAGCTCTGTTGATGCGCAGTAAACAGAACCCCTATAGGCTGTTTTGTTCAACAATGCCGAAGACGGTTTCTTAATTTCAATCAGCGCAAGGTTATTTGTCATTCCATTTTTTATTAGGTAATCAGCAATCTTTTCACCGTCACCACTCAAGCGCTTTCCACCGATACTGGCTTGATCTGATATTTTTATTGCTGGGTAACCAAAAGCTAAGCTCAAAATAAATGGATTTTGATTAAACAATTCTTGCCATGTATCTTCTTTCGTTCTTTTATCAAGCAGCTCTGCATAGGAAGTAATCAGTCGCTCAAGTGATACAAGTTCGATATCACTTTTTAACTTAGCCAAGGTCACAGAGTCAGTTTGTTTTACCGCTGACTTGTCTTCTGTCACCATGTTCATGGCCGCTTGCTTATCACTATTCGTTATTTTTATCCTAAGCATTTTGCTAATCGCGTCGTTATTGGTAGGCAATGGTTTTTGCTCCACTCCTAATCGATAGGCAAGATGATTATATGTGGTTGCGGATTTTGTTATTCGGGCTGCTTTCCTAGCTCTTTCGGTAATGCGGTTACATGAGCAGCGCATTTCATCATAATCATTCATGTTTAGATGAAAATACTCATAATCTGAATCACCAGTTTCCTCAGAGCCTATCACAATACACTGGTGATCAGAATGGTCTTCAATAGCTGAAATGATCGCTTGATACTCTTTTGTTAACCCTAAGCCATATCGAATATCTTTTATGAAGCCTGCTGGTAGCATCTGTAATACATCTATGACTTCTTCTTTCGAATATGGAGCAGTGTCTATGTCTATTACTATGGTGATAACATTAATTTGCTCATACTTTTGTTTTAGGTAGTCCGGATGGGTTGGCAAGGTATATATGGGGTAGACAGAAATGTAATGATCCTGACCACTAATTTCGGCTATTTTTCTTTTGTGCAGACTTAAATCTTGGGTATCTAATCCAGCATCTTTTAAATCACTAATACTTGGTGTGTAAAAAACCTCAATACAATTCGGAAATACTTCTTCGATATCAATATTCAAATCTTCAGGCGTAAAATCCCCTGGTAATAACCTCGCCATACTCCCTCCTTAGAGCTCGCCTTTAAAGGCGGAATCAAGAATTGATGCTTTTAAGCTTTTTAAGTCATCCATTTTCCCTAGAAGGACTGTTTCCGCGTCGTGAATTTTACGTTTGAGTGCTTCAATCGTTGATATCAATAACTTCTGCTCTTCCAATGAACACATTGGGATTTCAATTTTGCTTAAACGAGTTAGCGCCAACTTAGGCTGTGCAACTGTCTTGGTCGCTAACCCTGCCTGCGCAGAGAAATCAGAGGTCAATGTAAACAGATACAGGTAGCTTAAATCTAGTTGTTGTTTATCTTTGATAACCAACTTAGCAGCGTTTTCTGTCAGGTTTGCACCGTCCAATTCTGGGGGAACGAAACCTGTCTTACCGATAGTCCCAGCAATACTGATATAAAGGTCGTCCTTGCAAATCACATAGCGTTTGATTTGTTCGTGGATTTCTTTCGATATGTACTTGATACCAGATAAATCTATCGTTCCTTTATCTGTAAAATCCGACACTCGGATATATGGGTGCTCAGTCTCTTCATCACTTAGCTTTTCGCCTTTCGGTAAGCGCTTGCCACCTTTTACCTCAGCCAGCGATTCAATCGTCATTCTCTCAGTGATAGCTGAAAACTGACCATCGAGTGCTGATTGAAGAAGGCTATTTTTCAATGTGACGCTTTCCTGCAAATGCTCAATGGCGGAGTCGATGCGGGTGAGCAATGCATCGAGTTTTTCGACTATGCGTTCTTGTTCATTGATTGGAGGCAAAGGGAAACTCAAATTCAAATAATCATTGCGATTAATACCAGGTTTAACCCCTTTTTGAGATATTGACGAAACATCGAACCTATCAGCAAAGTAATAGAAATACATAAGATTCAAAACTTCGTGATCAATAATTTCTACGTAGTATGCAGTGTCAATTGTCCAAGAAGGAGTAAAGGCAAGATTTGCTTCACCAACAGAGCCCTTTCGACCAATAACAACTGTGGGTTGGTCCCACAAATATTCATTATGGCTTCCTACGACACCATTAGAGCCATATACTGGTACTTCCCCTTCAATACGATTGGCGGCCTTTAAAGCTTTGCCGTAATGCATTTTTATTAGTGTTTTAAGCTTTTGATATTTCCACCCGTCCGGTAATGAATACAAAACCTGTTCCATGCTTATTTCTCCGCCAACAGGTCTTCAATTTCATCCAACAGGCTAGATACCAGTTTTTCCTTGATGCGGATCTGCTTAAGGATATCGCTTGGCGCTAAGTGCTCGGCATCTTTTTGTTTGGCTGGGTTTTTAGCGGACAGATCATAATCTTCGGCTAGCTTGCTGGCCGATACAGTCCACGAACGATCGGTGGCTTCTCTGCTGTCATACAGCTCAACAAACTCTTTAAGGTGATCATCGGTGATCGGTTTGTTTTTAGTAAGCTTTTGCTCAGGCTCACATTCGTAGTACCACACATCGCTAGTACCGCCGCTGCGCTCAAAAAACAACACGTTGGTTTTAACGCCTGAATACGGCAAAAATACCCCAGCAGGCAGGCTTAATATAGTGTGCAGGTTAAAGTTCTCCAGCAGTTCTTGTTTGACTTGCTTAAAGGCGCTGTTGGTTTGGAATAGCACGCCTTCTGGTACCACGATGGCTGCTTTGCCACCACTTTTTAGGGTTTTCATAAAATGCTGTAAAAACAGCAATTCGGTGGCGTTACTTTGTATAGGAAAGTTTTGCTGAATTTGCGACTTTTCTTTACCACCAAAAGGAGGGTTAGCCAGAATAATGTCGTAACGGTCTTTTTCCTGAATATCACGGATATTCTGAGTAAGGGTATTACCACGGAATAGGTTGGGAGATTCGATGCCATGTAAAATCATGTTCATCATGCCCATTACATAAGCCAATGAGGTTTTTTCAAAGCCCCAATACGCATCTACGCGTTGAAAGTCATATTCTTCGCTTGTAAGTTCTCGCCCTGCTCTCTTCTTGAATTCTTTAGGCTTATTGTATTCAAATGCTTCAACTAAGAATCCGCATGAGCCGGCTGCTGCATCATAAATTTTATCAAGTGGCTTAGGATCTAGAGCCTTTACCATAGCTTTCACTACAGGGCGAGGGGTGTAAAATTCGCCCGCGTAACCACCCGCATCTCCCATATTTTGAAGCAACCCCTCATAGACTAAAGATAACTCAAACATCTCAGCTTCAGATTGGAAGTTCAGGGTGTCGACAATATCCAACACTTCGCGCAAGGTATGGCCAGAGGCAACTTTGTTATCTAAATATTGGAAAATAGCACCAATTTTATAGGCAAAAGACTTTGGGTCTGCCCCTGAACCTGTGATAGCCGAATTGGCGAATCCTTTTAGATAAGGGAATAATTCGCTATTAACATATTCTGTAAGGTCATCACCTGTCCGAACTTTGTTGATATCTAGTTTGCCATCCTCGTTTTTAGGACAGGCCCATTTTGACCATCGGTGCTCTTCATCTAATACCGGTTGATAGTTTTTACCTGACAGAACTGCTTCATCTTCTTTTTCAGACTCGTAATCATCCAAAAACTTTAAGAACAGTACCCAAGAGGTTTGCTCGGTATAGTGCATTGCACCGCTAATGCCATCATCACGGCGCAGTATGTCGGTAATTCGGTCAATCTTTTGTTGTAATGACATGGCTTATAGTTTTCCGATAATAAAATTGTACATATTGGTGATGTCTTCGCTGATTTCTTCTGGCGGAATCAGGTCGATATAGGTTTGGAGCTTGTTAATGTCGAGCCCGATACCCTCGGTATTGATCAGTGGGTCAATGACAATTTTTGCGTTCAAACGGCGAATATCGTCGTTATCACCTGAGTTGTTTGGTTGTAAGTGATTTCGCTGCGCAATATCTGGGTTGTTGATTGCAGCTAGTACGTTGTGATGTGACAGTGCTGTATGTGAAAGCAAGTAATTTTTGATTTCGCGGCGTTTCCAAGCCAACAGGTATGGTGAAATGTTGGTGCCACGCGGCCATTGGATTGCCGCCAATAAATCACGATAAATTCGTCCATTAACTTGCACACCATCACGCGCGTTCCAATCTAATGCTGCTTCGTCTCTATCACAAATCAGGAATATTTTAGTTGTGGTTAGTTGGGACTCAACCTTACTCAAGCCATGTAGCCAATCTATTTTGCCTTTGGCAAATGTTTCGCTCGCAGTCGCGTAACTTGATGACTTCTTCATTGCATGGACGGGAGTTAGTCTGCTTACATCTAAACCTGCTCGTTCAGCGAGTTTGGTGAATATAATCCAATCGTTATAGTCGTCTAATAAAGCTATATTTGGCAATTTACCACACACTTCAAATTCAACAGACTTTGCACGAGAAAGTACACTAAGTCTGTTAATCAATTGCTTAATTTTGTTGTCATCGTTGATGCGCCCATTTTCAACGACCTTAAGGTGTTCAATGCGGTTTTCTTTTGCAGAAATAGAGTCCAACAAATGGGTAGTAGTAATCGCGTGGCCTTGTATGCTGTGCAATAGTGACCACAGTTTCTCAACGTTTTTGTAATGAAGGTGAGAGTCAGCTTCGTCAAACAAAAATAAGGTGTTTGGTGCATCAAAAAGGTCTATCAATGCGTAAAGAAAGAGGAGTTGATATTCACCATCGCTTAGTTGATCAAGCTCTAAGCCATCTTTAAAAGTTAGCTTGTAGCCTTGTTTATCAATAAAGTAGTCATTGTCTGCGGCCTGCGTGAAAAAACTTACTTCAGGGTCAAACGTTGTGTTTTGAGCGTGAGCATTTACTTCCCCTGCTTCTACTACTTCTTCGCCGGCTTCAGCTTGTCTTGGGTAATCAAAAGAAACATTAATAAGGCGATTTGCTGGTATTTCAATCGAATGCTTGCGTATGGGTTGGTCAAAGTTGTAATCATCCGAATAAAATTCAGTGATAAAGCTATCTAAGGATCTAAAATAAGGTGTGTTTCGAAGTGTATTTATTTCGCCACTTTCCTCTTCCTTTAATGCACGCTGTACACGCTCGGCATAATCCTTGGTGACTTTAAATGAGCATTTTAAAACAGTAGTTCTATCGTCGCGCCCATCCTCGGATTCGGTTACATAACCCCTATCATTTAAAAACGAACGAACTTTGCCATTTCGTTTGATCGCTGTGGCTAAGAAGATTAAAAGTTTTGACCAAGGCTTGTCGAAATATAGGCACTCTAAATTAAGGCCTCGGCCCGCCTGGCGCTCTCTGCTAAGATAAGAACTAAATTTCTCCGAGTAATTTTCATTTTGACCTGAAGAAAAGCAAACTACGCTTAAGTGCTGGTGAGCACGTCTATTTAATCGTTGCTCGAAAACCGATTGTAAAATGCTGGATTTACCGCAGCCATTTTCACCAATTAAGGTTGCCACCTTGTTGATATGTAATGTTTGCTGCTCACTGTGCAGCGGGTTTGGTGCTAATGTTAATTCCATTTTAATTCACATGATAAAGCTGATGTTGTAATTGTTTAAATGCTGTTAGCAAGTAGGCTGGTTTGCCGCCGAAAGCTAAAGAGGCATCTTTAACTGTACCTAAACCTGATAATTCAATAAGTGCAGGTAAGCGCTCTCGTGATAGCTCGGTGCTGCCCGTTTGTTCATAGCGGTTAAGCACAAAATGTAGAAACTTTTGTGCTTTTTCTTGCTGGTATTGGCTGAAAAATTGGCTGTTTTTACGCACGTTATCAGCACGCGCTTTGCGTGTGGCCATCGGTTGTTCAAAAGCTAAGAATGCCAACAAATCAAAAATATCGCAGTCTTCAGCCTCGAACATACGCCGTAGAGTGGTCAGTTGCTCCTTGTCGAAGCCGGCATGCATGAGTTTGCTTAGCAAAGTTTCACGCTCATCAGGGTCAGACCAAATGTTTGTTAGTTCTTCAACCGATTTAAACAGCCCCGGTAGTTGACTTATCAGGCGTTCAACAAACTCTTGAACAGTGAGTGGCTTACCATTTTCATCAATATAACGGGTTTCAACGTCGATTACTTTTAACTCACGATGTCTCCCAAGTTTCACTTTTAGTCGAGGCTTTGGCTCTCCTGGCTCGGGTAGTGGACCTTCTCCAGGTGGTTTTGGAGTATATGGAGGTGGTTTAGGCTCACCAGTTCCACCGGGCTCTGGTGTTTCAGGCTCTCCATCCCAGTCCTTATCGTAAAACTTGTTGGTGGCACCTCGAAAATCAACAATGGTAAAGTAGTCCTTACCATCAAAAACACGGGTCCCTCGACCTACAATTTGTTTGAACTCCACCATTGAGCCTACGGTTCTATCAAGGACTACATTTCGCACGTTACGAGCATCAACACCAGTAGTGAGCATTTGCGAGGAGGTAATAATAGTGGGGATGTCTTTGTCGTTATCCTGAAACTTCTCTAACAGCTCGCGGCCAATTTTGCCTTCATCACTGGTTACTCGAACGCAGTAATGTGGGTCTTTAACTTTTTTATGTTTATTGATCATGTCGCGCATAGTGAGTGCATGATTCTGGTTTTCACAAAAGACGATGGTTTTTTCTAATGGGTTGATATTGTCCAAAATGGCTTTTGCAACGAGCTCTGTGCGCTCATCAACAATGATCTTCTTGTCGTAATCTTCCACCTGATAGACGTCTTGCCCAGACTCACCTTCGACCACCTGATCATCTTTAGTTAGCACCAGCTCGTCGAGATTGGTGCGCACCCGCTTTACGCGGTAAGGCGTTAGGAAACCATCGTTTATGCCGTCCTTTAATGAGTATTCAAAGGCGGGTGTCCCAAAGTAATCATAGGTATCAACGTTGGCTTCTCGTTTCGGTGTTGCTGTTAAACCTACGTGCACTGCATTGCCAAAATGATCGAGTATAGCTCGCCATGAACCCGCTTCATTGGCGCTGCCTCGGTGACACTCGTCAATCATTATTAGATCAAAAAAATCTCTTGGGTAAGCTTTGTAATAACCCTCGATATTTTCACGTTCAGCAATAGCTTGTTAAATAGCAAAAAATATGTGTGCATTGGTTGGTACGATTCCACCACGCTTGCGTACCTCCTCACCGTTTATCTTGATAAGATCTTTTTCATAGGGGTTAAAAGTATTGATAGCTTGGTCGGCTAAAATATTACGATCAGCCAAAAACAATATTCGTGGCCGTCGACTACCAGGTGCTTCTTTGTTCCAACGAGATTGGAAAAGCTTATGAACTATTTGAAAGGCAATAAAGGTTTTACCTGTACCGGTAGCAAGCGTTAAAAGCACTCGTGGTTTACCTTTACCAATGGCATCTGTAGCAGCATGTACCGCTAATTCTTGGTAGTAACGTGGCTGCATTGCGCCTTCTAAGTGAAAGGGCACATTACGAAGTTGCTGGCCTAGATCAGAGTTAACGTCTGCATAGCGGTTCTCAAGCTCTTGCGGAGTTGGGTAAAACTCAACGTAGTCGCCTTTGCCTGTTTCCAAGTCGAACTCATACGTTTGCTTACCGTTGCTTGAATAAACAAAGCGAACGAGTAGCTTTTTGGCATAGTCTATAGCTTGTTGAAGGCCTTTGGTTGCGTGCTCAGACTCTTTCTTTGCCTCAACAACTGCAAGGTAGCGATTGTCTTTGTGAAGCAGATAATCGACAAAACAACGACGACCACGTACACCACCTGCAAGCTTACGACCATCGGTAAAGTAGTGCTCCCGAATGATATTGTTAGGTTGCCAATGAGCGGCTTTTAACGCTGGGTCAATGTAATTTGCTCTTGTATCTGCCTCTGATGCCATTCCCTTCTCCAATTTCCTTAAATAAGCTGCGTATTAAGACCAGCCGCCTTTAGCCTAGATGTTAAGTTACGCATCTTGCTGAACTCTGTTCCTAAACCTTGTTTAAGACCTACACCTTCACAGAATTCTTTTGAAGTGATGTGCTTTAATTCATCCGCGTATTTGATCATTTGCAGGTGTAACTCAGCTGTATACTGATTCCGTGGTGCATCAGCAAGTGCCAATTTAATTTGTTCAAAAATTGATTGTTCAGACATGATCAGGACTTCGTTTTTATCATTTAGCTAAATTAGCTAATTTAGCAATGATATGCAAAGACTATCGTCAGAGGATCTCACTAGCGGTTATTTTATGATCGTGAATATGTAAATTCTTGGCATCTCAACAACATAAATGTTGTTATTTCATCATGAAGTGGAATTTTTTTAATCTTCTAACATACTGAGTTTTTAATAAAAAACAATAATTATGTTTTGATTCAATAGTTTAACGACTTTTTATCGATCCATTTAGATCCTTGTTTTGCTATAATTTGATCAAGTATAAACTGCTAATGACTCACGGATTGAGTCTGGTTTTACAGTTTCCGTTCAAATTTGGAGGTAAAGCGAATGGCGAACTATGTTCAAAATACAAGGAAGTATGATAAGTGGTTTAAAGAAGGTCGTGGGCAAGGGCGTAATGAAGATTATAAGCCATGGTTGCATGTGCGTGACGTACCATCACACGGCTTATCTGTGCGTATGCCCAGCTTAAAAGCGGGGCGTGTTCTAAATCTCTTTTCAAATAATGAATTTTTTCCTGCTCTTATGGGTGAACATCACCCTTACGTAACTGATATGCGTGAGCAATATCCATTAAATCCAGAGCAAACAAGGGCTATTGCCAATCAAAAAAACTTTCCACATCCGCTGTCGCAAGATGGTGATATGGTGATGACCAGTGATTTACTCATTGACTTTGCTGGATGGCATGTCCCTCGTATCGTTATTCAAGCAAAGCCATTCGAGAAGGCCGCGCAAGACGAAGCTACTAGGCGAAAATTGATTATCGAGAAAGTGTACTGGGACTCAAAAAACGTCCCGTTTTATATTTTCCATGACCAAATGTTTCCTAGGGATGTTAGAAAGAACTTAAATTGGATGTTGACCCCACTCTGGCGGACAACTCCTCATGAAAGGCTATTAACCCTTGCGAATTACTACGCAGAAGCGTTTAAGCGTTACCCAAATGATTTCATTGGACATACAGCGTCTCGTCTGAACAGACTATTAGCAGAACACGATCCTCGCTATAGTGCGCCAGCCACATGTTTCACAGAAATTCGAGAGCTCATTGCTAAACAGTATCTGCGCTTTGATTTACGTAAGGAACTTGCTTACTTGCGTGGCAATGACATTTTTCTAGATGCTCGTATTCTTGATCTCAAGGTTGCAGCATGATTTTACGAAAAAATACAGTGTATCAAGTCGAAGGTGCTCGCCAGCGGGTAGTATCCATTCTTTCTACTCGTTTAGTGTTATTTAATATTGATGACCCAGAAAAATCGTTGCCTTACTTGTATTGTAAGGACACCTTCGTTGATTTGTTGAACGAAGAGATTATCACCCAAGTTGATGATCCGTTTGCTCAACTCGCATTAAAACCTGTAGAACCAGGAAGTAAGGCCGAAATAAAACGGGATGGGAGATTTAAGGTTATTCGAGCACTTGTTCAGCACGACCGTTTTTATGACTCTGATATCAGAGGAAAATTAGTTGCAGAAGCTAAGGAGGAGTTTGGTCGAGGTGAAAAATTTATCTACAAGTGGTTTCGACGTTATTTTGAGCGAGGCTGTGTTAAGAATGCCTTATTAGGCGATTATGAGGCAACCGGTGTTGCTGAGCGCAGATACAAAGTCAAGACTGGACGCCCTAGTGGCGGAATTCGACATTCTAAAGCAATCATTCAAGATGAAGTAGAGGAAATCGTTAAGTCTGTTATCAAGGCTCATTATTTAGACAATTCGAAGACAAAACCTCAGGTATACAAGCATTTACGGACCATACTGTTTGACCCACCTCATTGTTTTCCTGGCAGCCGTATCCCCAGTGAGGCGCAGCTTCGTAATTACATTAGAAAGCATTATTCTGATACGAATTCACAGCTCAGCCGACTTCCTAAAAAAGTCCAGAATAACGACGCGCAGCCAATCACATCAACAGCCATAGCAAATGTGAATGGGCCAGGCTCTCGATATGAATTTGATGCAACCATCGTTGATATTTATTTGACCTCTGATTACGACCCTTCGCGCGTTTTGGGTCGTCCTACACTGTACTTGGTTGTATGCACCTATTCTCGCATGATCGCTGGCTATTACATCGGTTTTGAAGCACCTAGTTATCATGCTGCTATGCAGGCGCTCATATCGGCGATGAGTGATAGCAAAATTAAGCGAGCCCATGATTTAGGTTTAGATTGGGTAACAGCTGACATCTGGCCAACGATCGGGCTTTGTGAGGCGATTGCTGCCGATCGGGGGGAATTGATGGCTGATCAAACGGAATATTTACAAGAACAACATGGAATGTCGCTTGAAACTCCAGGCCCTTACAAAGCGGTTTTCAGATCTATTGGCGAGCGGCGTTTTGGTATTGTACAGGGAGGTTTTAAAGACCAAGTTGATGGGGTTGTAATTGGTAGCAACGTTAAAAAACGAGGTGATCCTGATTACGTTGACAACGCTAACATGAGTTTGGATGCCTTTGAACGTATTCTAATCGCCCTTATTGTTCATCATAATCAGTTTGAAAATTTGAAGCGCACAGATTTACCTGCGACATATCCTGATGAGGTTCCACTTAAACCGTTGAATATTTGGCAATGGGGCCAAGAAAACTGTACTGGGTATATGCAGCAAATTGATGAAGTTGCTCTGAAGGTGGCTTTGCTACCTAAAAAAGAAGCTACTCTATCCAATTATGGTTTGAATATTTATGGCCTTTTTTATCGTTGTAGAGCATTCGAAGAATTAGGTTGGTTCCACCGTAAGGGGATCGGGGCCAGCAAGCGCCCCAATAAGCTCACTGTCGCTTATGACCCGCGCTGTATGGATCGAATCTATATCGTCATTTCTGAGCATAACGACAAGCCTTTAGTCGCTGAATTATCAAGGCAGTCTGAATCTTGGAGAGGGCAGTCGTTGCATGAGATAAAACTTCGTAAATCTGTTCGCTCCAAAACCGATGAAGATACTAAGGAGGCCGAGGATGAATCGCTTAGCAAGCTTCAGCGCCTGTTTGATGAAACGAATAAAACGCAACGAAATGCTAAGAAAAGCTCAGCCCTTATCGGTATGTCAAAAACCGAGCGTAAACGTGGTATTGAGGATAACCGGGATGAAGCATTGCGTGCTGAACGGGCCAAGAATCCATGGATAACGCCATTAGACGAACAAGGAGGTACTTACACCGAACCATACGCACTTTCAGAGTCAACGGATGACTTTGAAGATCCTGATATTTTGGAACAACTTCAGCAAAGGAGCTGCTATGAATGAAATCTTTCACAATACTGAGCAAGGTAATTTGTTTGGTAATACACCGGTAGAGCTACCAAGCCCTTATATTGATATTGAAACTAACCCACTTATCCAAGAGCTTCCCACACTTACAGTAGAAGAAATATTGGATTCTTTGAAGTCTCGTATCCGCCGCGTCCCTGATACTGAGTCTTTGGCCCGTATGGACTTGCAAAATCGAGAGCATTTCATTCGCTTGATTTTAGCCGACTTCTATCATCCTACAACTCAATTCGTTGAGTTAACACGTCGTCTGATGGATATGATTGCTAGGGGTTATTGCACAAAGTCAATGAAATACTTTTCTGGTCACGAAGGCAGCCTTAGAAACTCAATTACAAACTTATTGGTGCTATCTCATCCCCAAAATGGTGTTACATGCACGTTAGAAAGGGCTCTGAATGCAATCCCACAAAGGATTGATCACATAGAGCACCAGAGTACTCAGGTTTGTTACATTAGGCTTGACGCGACATCATGTTATTCGCCCCAGAGCTTATACCAAGCATTAATTCGCCAATTTGCGACAGTGCTTCAAAGCCAGCAACTGGAGAAGTCTTTGCTCTTGCTAGGAGAGCGAAAGCTCAAAGATCATGTAAGAGCTCTTATGAAAGTTAATCTCTTGGGGATGCTGGTCATTGATGGAATTAACTGCATAGATAAACGCCAGTTTATTAACAAAGTGATGCCGGCAATCACTGAGCTTTTAAATGATTGCAAGATTCCGTTGGTACTTGCCGGTAGAGCATCGGCTCTTGAGCACCTTCAATCAAGCAATGACCAGATTGGTCACAGTGTTAATTTCGACGTCTATTCGTGGAACCCTTTAAAGCTAGAGTGGAATGAGCAGCGCCAACTGAAGGCCTCGTCGCTTGAGAATTGGCATAACTTTACAAGAGCTCTTTGGAAGGCCCAGCTTCTTAGCGACAAAGAATTATTTTCAGAAGAGAAAAGTCTGAAGTTACTTGACCTAAGTGGGGGGCTTATGGGGCTTGCCTCCCGCATATTCACTGAAACACTTGTGACTGCGATGTATGCAAAAAGGGATGAAACAACACTGAAAATGTTTGATGTGGTTGCTGATAAATTGGTTAAGCACCTAAAACCCCTGACAACAGCAATTCACAGTAACGACATAGAGTTGATGTCCAAATATGACGACTTAATGATGCCTGGCATGGAAGAGTTGCTGATTGGGGTTCGTAAAACGAAAGCAAGGAAGCGCAATTTATCTTATTTCAGTGAACCGAGGGCTGATCATAAAGCATTACTATTTAACATGCTAACCCAAAGCTCTATCGGTAAGAATTTGGTTCGCAAAGCAGTGTTAGCAATTTTCCTTGAGCACCCTGATATGGTGGTTTCGGATATGGTAACTGCTGCTAAAGAGTGGATTTTTAGCATGGTCAGCAAACCAGCTAAAAATACCGGGCGAAACGCAAATCGGCGTAAAGAGTTGACCCAAGAAGAGAACGAAGAGTTAGATGAATTGCTTCAATCCACATGGTGTATGGATATGATGCGCGAACAACAGTTCTTAGAGTAACTTATTATGGCAGAGGGTTAATATGTTAAACATTCCTTATCCTCTGCCTGACGAATTAGTCTGTAGCGTTATTGCTCGTGCACAGCGACGTTTAGGGATTCACGGGCCCAAGTTCGCTAATGAATATTTACTGAAGAATCGTAATATTATTGCCACCCCAGACCTTCCATCCCAGCTAGGGCTGTTCTCGAATCAATTAGAATACCAACCTATAACCCCAACTGATTTGGCATATCGGCATACCTTGCTACCACTTTATGCGCCATTTATTGAAGAAGATAGACGATTAAAGTGCTTAACGTGGATGGAACGAAAATGTGATGGCAATGTTCATTTCACTGTTGGGTGCGCCGCATCCAGATTAAATAAACCCGAGTTCCTGCGTTATTGTCCTTATTGTGCTAAAGAACAAATTGATGAGCATGGAGAAGCATATTGGCTTCGTATCCATCAGATACCAAGCATCCATGTTTGTATTAAACATCATAGCCCGTTATCGAACGTTAAGACGCGAGTTCAAAAGATACACAGGCATGCGTTTCAAACGTTAAGAGCTCAAGATGAATTAAGTCTTAGCGAGGCGAATTGTGTCCACATTGAGGAACAAACACGAATAGAGAGACATGTTTCGGTGCTTCTTAACCTAGCACCAATGACGAGTCCATCATTTAATCAATGGTCCAACTTTTATAAAAATGTTTTACATGAAAAAGGCTATGGCAAAGGACAATACATTTGCTTTGATGAAGTTATGGAGCAGGTGCTATCAAAGTGGTCGGTAAACTGGCTGAAAAGGGAGCGTCTGTGGCCCTTAGACAAGCAATCGAGCTGGTTACATTCGATTGTCCGTAAGCATAGAAAGTCATTTTCATTTCTTGAGCACATTGTACTGCTTGATGCCATTTATGAGGGGGCTTGGTCGATGGAATCACTTTTGAAGCAAGTGCCTTCGACTGAGGAGATACCAAATAGTACGCATATCTACATGAGTCCTTTGGATGATTCAGTCGTTCATATTAACAAATCTAAATGGTTAAACCTGGTCAAACGTTATGGTACCAAATTGGCCAGAATAAACGGTGGCGGCGCTATTTACACTTGGCTGTATCGATATCACAATAAATGGTTACTTAAGACTAATAGCCATTATCAACGACCAATTCAGTATAAAAATAACCGAGTCGACTGGCAGGCAAGGGATTGGCGTATCGTTCGTGCAATGTATCGGATTCTTTATGATTCAGAGGCTGACTTAGATTGTCCTAGACGCTCAGCCTTGTGGTTTATTCACCAACTAGAACACTCGGCCACAGTCCAGAAAAAGCTAGCTAAATTACCATTAACTGCCGCATTCCTAGAGCGATATGCCGAAGACACGGCGGATTACCAAATTCGTCGGCTAACTCGAACTCTATCGAAATATAGCTCACAAATGCCCCCAGTTTGGCTGTCTTTCCTACACAAATCCCTCGATAAAAATCGAGGGATTTTTTTATGAACTTATTGTACAGAACGTGATCTGATCCATTTATTCAGTGATGAGGTGGATTTCTATGTTTACAACAAGTTCAGAGCAATGGGCAGAAGAAACATTTTTACATGCAAAATTGGGCGATACCCGCAGAGCTAAACGACTTGTTGTGTTAGCCTCTAATCTTTCCAACAAGTTAGGGCAATCACTCGTGCAATCATCTACGTCCACAGCCGATATTGAAGCGGCCTATCGTTTTACTCGTAATAAAGCTATTGATGCTCAAGCTATAGCTGAGGCTGGCTTTAAGGCAACAGCAGCAAAAGTTAAAGATTATGATTGCCTACTTGCTTTAGAAGACACCACATCACTTGAATTTAAACATCAAACGATTCGCGATGAAATGGGGCATACCACTTCGAATAAGCGTTCGCGTGGCATGCATGCTCATTCCGTATTGCTATTTGCCCCTGAGCAGCAGCATGTTGTTGGTCTGATTGAGCAAAAACGATGGACACGAGACGTCAGTTTGTACGGCCAAAATAATCGCCATGCCAGCCGAGCGTACGAAGACAAAGAAAGCTATAAGTGGGAGCAAGCATCAGAAGCGATGACTCCCCGTCTAGGTTCAACAATGAATAAGGTAATTTCAGTGTGTGATAGAGAGTCAGATATTATTGAATACCTGACTTATAAAACAGCGAGGCAGCAACGTTTTGTCGTGCGCTCAATGCAGAGTCGTTGCATTGAACAAAGTGAAAATAAACTTTATCAATATAGTGAGTCGTTAAAATCAGCAGGTCAACGTATTGTTTCGGTGAGGCAAAAAGGCGGACGCAAAGCGCGGGAGGCTTCTTGTCAAATACGTTATGCCAAAGTTGATGTAAAAATGCCAGCGAATAAAAAAGGCGCTTCGGTATCTCTCTATTATGTGGGTTGTCAGGAAGAAAACAATGACCAAGGATTAAGTTGGCACCTGTTAACATCTGAGCCTGTGACGTGCAAAGAGGAAGCCGAAAAAGTATTGACCTACTATGAAAAACGCTGGTTAATTGAAGAGTTCCACAAAGCGTGGAAAAGCGGCGGTACTCAAGTAGAAGATT
The DNA here is from genome assembly GCF_030295935.1 of Thalassotalea piscium. Classification (NCBI taxonomy): domain Bacteria; kingdom Pseudomonadati; phylum Pseudomonadota; class Gammaproteobacteria; order Alteromonadales; family Colwelliaceae; genus Thalassotalea; species Thalassotalea piscium. Next base: position 3,860,341 of record NZ_AP027362.1, on the reverse strand, counting down.
TACGTATGCAAAGTAAAGACAATTTAGAAAAGGTGATTGTGATATTAGCGTTTATTGCCGCACGCCTTCATCAACTTCGTTACCTTGGCCTTAATAAGAAAGAAGCAGAAAAGCATAGTTGTGAAACGGTTTTAAGTCCGTTAGCGTGGAAGTTGCTATGGACAAAACGAGAAAAATCAAAACCACCGACAACGGCACCAAGCCTTTATTGGGCTTACATTAACCTTGGGAAGTTAGCGGGTTGGCACGATTCAAAACGTAATGGCCGTGTCGGGTGGGAGCGATTATGGGAAGGATGGTTTAAATTGCAAACCATCCTTGAAGGCTATGAATTAGCCCAATCTCTTGATCTGAAAATGTGATCAAGAGACAGCCAGTTTGGAGGCTTTTTCGCGAGTCAGGTTTAAGTGACGAGCGGATTACTGCTCAAGCAAGAGAGTTTATTGAATGTGTTTTGTAATGAGGTGTTTAACGTGGATGTATACGAAGTTGAATTAAGATTCAGTGTTGGCGAACCCGCACTATCAATGGATGAAATTGACGACAAGCTATATGAAAGCGGATTCGGTGACGCCTTGGTTGGCCATGGTGATAAAGGTCGAGTGAGCATTGCATTAAGTCGTCAGGCTGCTAGCGAAAAAGAATTAATCGGTAATACGCGAGTATTAATAGAGAAAATCTTTCCCCAAGCGACTTGGCTTACGATGAGTAATGGAGTGGATTATGGCAATAAGCAAAAACGCTTAGATATTGATGCCTTGATAGAGGACAAGGCAACTTTTGATGCTAAAACGAGTAGCGGATTTGTCGATGTTCCAGAAAACAAGATTGCTTTACATCCAGCGCGTTATTTTGAGGGATTGTATTTATCTAAAGCTACGGCAAATGGACTTGGTATCTGGGATATTATTAATAGCCTAGATATCACCGAGGAGTATTTTTATGATTTTCTGAATGAGAAAGCGCGAATTGATATGGCCTTGGCTAAGAAGCTTGAGGTTGTGACAGGAATGTCATTCGAGTTCTGGTTACGTACTCAAGGCAATTTTGATAATTCACATAAATAAGCTGCTTGACGTTTAGTTGGAGCATTTTTTTGTACTTAGGTAACCATATCTTACAGTTATCAACTGATTTAAGACTGGAAAGAGTGAAAAGCGGAAGTAAGCAATAGTGACATGTACGAGTTCACTCAAAATTTTCTGGGTTTAGTTGTACGACTCGTGTCAACGAACCATGTGCTTCTATTTGTTCGTCGGTTAACGTTTGATCTTCATACTTTTTAAGTTGAATTGATTGTTTATTTTCCGCTAATGTACAAAGTAAAATATCACCAATTTGTAGTTTAATACCACCTGATAACTCTTCTTCAGGCAGTGGAATAGCTCCATTTTTACCAACTGTCACGATCATAATATCAATCCAAATTGCTTACAGAATCTTATTGTAGCCAAGGAAACTAAAACATCCACAATGATAAACAACAAACAATGCTGAATACTAGCGTTACTGAATTGAAGCGGCGAAAGGGTTTAAAGAACTAAATTGTACTAAGAAATGAAAACTTGTAGTTGCAAATACAACTAGCGAAACATCCTTTTAAACTTTAAATAGCACCCTATAGACAACCACTACTCATCTGGTGATGATTGACGTAATTCCGCCTTCTCGAGCAGTTCAAAGTGTTACTGTTCACTTTCCTTCTTTGTTTACTATAGGGATTAACCCTGCTGGCTAAACGCGAGATCCTACTTTCTAACTTTGTTTGAATATATGTATAAAACGGATACTGATTTTTAAAGGAAAGTGATCAGCCCTCACTTTCCAACTTAGTTAAACGATGACAGTTGAAGTACTATTTCGCACTAAAACCGTCTAATATATTCTTGATTTATTAACATAAGCGGGGGGGATGGTGCGATAAAGTTAGAAGATAAGCCCTAGTTGTTGAGATCTGAAAAATAAAACAGTGGTAAGCCAAAATCACTCCCGCTCAAATACTTACTCTTAAAGAATGAAATAAATTAATTGACAACACAAATGATAATAATTATCATTTGTGTTGTCTTCTTGGTTGAAGTGGGCGCACTACTACTAAGACTAGTTGATACAAGTATAGCGTTTAACTGTTATGACTTAGGACGTGTTTCAGTTAAATAACATACTTAAAGGTAAGTAATTAATAATATTACTTACAAATAAAAAACCAGCTATTCTCCAGTAGCTGGTTTTTTATAACTGAAGATAAATAATTACATAATACTCACAGGATAAGATATGTGTTAAATAAAAAAATTCTTTTAGTTGAAGATGATATAACATTAAATTCTTACTTGGCTGATTTACTTATCAAAAAGGGCTATATAGTTGAAAAATGTTTTGACGGCATTACTGGTTTGAAGTTGGCACAGTCCCATAAGCATCAACTGGTGTTACTAGATAACATGCTGCCAAAACTAGATGGGGTGTCTTTATTAAAAACGTTAAGAGAAACAAGTCAGCAACCAGTGATCATGATTTCAGCGAAAGGTGCGGAAGAGGAAAGAATTTTAGGTTTAATTCATGGTGCCGATGATTATGTGGCTAAACCTTTCAACAGCCAAGAACTACTGTTAAGAATTGAAGGTTTAATTAGAAGAAGCCAACCTCAAGTTGAATTTAAAAAGCAAACGAGAATCAGTATTGACGGACTAACACTAGATGCCACTAAACAAAAAATAACTGTTGATGGTAGAGAAGTTGAGTTCACACCCATTCAATTTAAATTGTTGTGGGAGTTACTTTCTCAACAAAATTGTATTGTGAGTAAAGCTGATTTATACCAAAAGGTGTTGAATAAAAAATTAGGCATGTATGATCGAAGTTTAGATATGCATTTAAGTCGAGTACGCAGGAAACTTAATGAAGCACATTGGCTCGGTGAACGTTTACAGACAGTACATGGTAAAGGGTATTGCTTTAAGTGAGTCGTCAAATTCTATGGAAATCATGCTTAATTATTGCGACAGGCTTAGTGGTATTCTTTTATGTGTTAAGTGTTTTAACGCTAAAAACAGAAGAAGGTATCCGTTGTTAGCTTTACTATTGAGAATATAGCGGGTGAAGAGATTAACGTTGATGCTGAAGAAGCCTATCATTTTGGCCGCAGCGTAGACTGGAAGATACATTTATACTTTGAGCACAACCCCATAATGGAACTACCCTTTTCACAAACTAAAGGTAGCTTCCTTATAAAATTACCTGAGCGGATGAGGCCAGGAACCTACTGGCTTACCACGCGAATCCTATTACAAATTATATTTCCACTCGTGCTATTAGTACTACTTTCTACCTGGATATATAGACATATTATTACGCCTCTACAACAACTTGAACAAGCAACAACCGCTTTTAGCCAAGGAAATTTTGACGTAAGAGTAAGAGCTTCGCTAGGTAATCGAAATGATGAACTCTCTCATTTGGCCTCTACTTTTGACCAAATGGCGGCAAGAATCGGCGAGTTAATTGCAAAACAACGGCAACTTATTTCAGATTTATCTCATGAATTGCGTACGCCACTCACTCGATTAGATATTGCAGTCAATAATTTTGAAATTGAAAAAAGTCATCAACACCTTGAGCGTATTTCTAGGGAGTCTACCTACATTCGAAAACTAGTAGAAGACACACTAACGTTAGCGTGGCTTGATAATGAAAAGCCAATTATCCAACATGAAAAGGTGGATTTAGTCGATTTGCTTGATGTTGTGATAGACGATGCTAAATTTGAGTTCTCTGATCGGGAATTAATACTTGAAACGCCTAATCATGCGGTGATCAGCAATAGTAGTCATCAAGCCCTTTGCCCTGCCCTTGAAAATATCATTAGAAATGCCTTACGTTATACTCCTATAGGCAAAAAGGTTACCGTTACCTTATCTCAACAAGTTGGAAGTTATTGTATTGAGGTGATTGATCAAGGCCCTGGTATCGCACCAGAATATTTAGAGAAAATATTTCTGCCTTTTTTTCGAGTTAATAATACTAATGAAGATGGCAGTAATAGCTTTGGGTTAGGATTAGCACTTGCTAAGCGCCTTTTAAATAGTGTTAGAGCTGATGTAAAAGCATTAAATAATGAAAACGGTGGCTTAAAAGTAGTGATAATGATTCCTATTACGTAAATGTAACAATTGTAAAAGTAGTATAAATACTCAGTCTAAATGGTAATAATTCTCATTAATGAAGTTAATTGAGAAGATAATCATGTCACGTAAATCAAGAAATAAGCCGTTATTTAAAACAGCACTTATTAGCGCAAGTGTTATTGCGGCGTGCGCGAATACTAGCGTTTATGCTAATACAGACGAAAATACAGAAAAAGTAAAGAAAGTTGAAAAAATTGTTGTTGTTGGTGCTACAACCAACACAAAAATCACACCTGATCAGCTTAATAAATATCAAGCAAATGATTTAGCCGATATTTTCCGTCAAACACCTTCTGTTACTGTAGGTGGTTCATTAGGTGTTGCACAGAAGGTTTATGTTCGTGGTTTAGAAGACTCAATGGTAAATGTAACTGTTGATGGTGCACCACAAACAAGTACGCTATTTCATCATATTGGGCGTGTATCAATAGAGCCTGAATTACTACAAAGTGTTGAGGTTCAGGCGGGTGCGGGTGAAGCTACCGCAGGAACTGGTGCTGTGGGTGGTGCTATTCGTTTCAAAACGAAAACAGCAGCAGATTTACTGTCAAATGATGAGCAGTTTGGTGGTATCGCAAAAGCGAGCTATTTCTCAAATAGTGGCCATAAAGAAAGTCTTACATTATATGGTAAAGCAACAGAACAAATTGGCATTCTTGCGTCTTATGTGAATGTGAGTCGCGATAATATGGAAGATGGCGACGGTGCGGAAATTCCAGGAACAGCAGCTGATCAAACCCTTGCCTTTGTTAAATTGAATGCAGAACTCACTGATAATCAAAATGTGTCTGTAAGTTATGAAAGACGTAAAGAAGAAGGTAAGTTCGGCAAACAAACCAACTGGGCACCTTTAGAAGATGATCCCTTGTTTCAGTCATGGGGAGATAGAGAAACTATAGTCCTCAATCACACTTGGTATCTAAGCTCACTGATAAATTTAGAAACAACATTGTATCAAACGGACTCATCATTTAAACGTGAGCTATATACCTGGGATGCTGCCATTGAAACAACTGGCTTTGATATTCGAAATACGAGTGATGTCGGTGATCATTCATTCACTTATGGTATTGAACGTAAAGTTGATAAAGTTAACTCACAATCTTATGAAGATTTTGGTGGCATTTATAATGAAGAAGGCAAAGTTACCGGGTTATATATTCAAGATCATTGGCAATTAACTGATGACCTATTGCTTAGTTATGGTGTTCGCCATGATACCTATGAACTTGATCACATTGGCGAGTCAGCAAACTGGATACAAGTTAATGGTAAATGGGTTGTAGAAACTGACAGTAGTGGCGCTCCAGTAACAACAAGTGATTCATTTTCTACTAAAAAGCAGGATGACTTTAGCACTAACTTAGGGCTTGTTTACAACTTAACCGAGTATTTAAAGTTATCGGTTAGTTATGCAGAAGCTTTACGTGGCAGACAAGTAGCTGATGCATTTACTGTTGGTGAATTAACCCATAACCCGAATTTATCTCCTGAAAATGTGGCTAACAAAGAACTTGGCTTACAATATAACGATGGCACATTTATTTTTGAAGCATCGGTTTATAATAGTGAAATTAGTGACGTTGTTTTTGATAAGTTTAAGGGTGCAGAAGGCGTTTTTTATGAAAACATTGGTGATTTAGAATCCACAGGTTTTGAATTAGTTGCAGGATACCAAGCGCATAACTTTGACGTAGTGGTTAGCTATAACAGTAATGATGTCGAACTAAATAATGCGCCATTTGTTTGGCCAGATGCAAGTAGTGCCTCAGGATTTAGTACCGTTGTTTTAAATGGTGTAGATTTAGCCGCTTATGAATACGGTGGTTTAGGAAATGCAGTAGGTGATTCATTAAATGTAAATGTGAATTATGAAATGAATGATGCGTTGGAAATGGGCTTTAATGTTAATTATGTTGCTAGCTTGAATGATATTGACGTATTTCATCGCTCCATCGAGTTAGGGTGGCAAACACAATTAGAAACGGTTGATAAACCCAGTTATACCGTTGTTGACGCTTATGTAAAGTATTCTCCGATAGAAAATCTCACTCTAGATATAGCGATTCAAAACCTCTTAGATGAATCTTATAGAAGCCATGGTAGTGTTGCAGATTATGGCCACATAGCCGGATATCAAAGTGTAGTTGGCATTAAAGAAGCGGGCCGAGATATTAGGTTAACTGCCTCATATCAATTTTAATTCACTTTGTTGTTAATTAAAAAGCGCGATATCGAATCGTGCTTTTTAGTCTCTACAAGTAAGTAACGCTATGACACTTTTTAAAAAGAACGTTAAATCTATCGGCATAACCATCAGAGTGTTGATTGCACTGATCGGTGGTTTTGTTTTAGCTAATTTAATTGGCATTATTATTTCGTACCTACCAGCAGACAATAAAGTAGACGGTATTGTTAAAGGCATGATGATTGGCTTTATTGCTTACACTACGGTTGTGATATATGTATTTTCTACTAAAACAGCTGGAAAGGCTGGATTAGTGGTTGGTAGTAGTTGTTTAGTTGCTTACGCAATAATGTTTTACCTTAATACGGCAGTTAACTAATGAAACCACGTTTTCGCCAATCAATGAATTGGTTCATACCTGGGCTGGTTTTTCTTTTGGCTGGCTATTATATTTTATTTTTGTTACCGGTACTGTCGGATATTTTGACAGCGAAATCGATCGCTGGATGAAACCAGAAATTACCGTCGTCGAACAATTAGATAACCAAAGTTCAGTACTTTCAGCGGCAGAACTTCAGCTTCAACAATTAGCTCCTGAATCTTCACAATGGTACATCAGTCTACCAACGGCACGAATGCCATTTGTACAAATTCAATGGCTACAATTAGCGAATAAAGAGACAAACACCCCAAGAGGCTGGCAAGAAAAATACCTTGATGTGAAAAGCGGTGTGACCAACAGTGTTAGAGAAACCGCTGGCGGAGAAACCTTATACAGAATGCACTACAACCTGCATTATGTACCTGAACTTGTTGGTTATATATTAACAAGTTTAGTCACCATGTTAATGCTCATAGGATTAGTGACAGGGGTGGTTATCCACAAGAAAATATTTATTGAATTTTTTACCTTTCGTGCTAAAAAAGGTATTCGTTCCTGGTTAGATATTCATAATATTTTCAGCGTTTTACCTTTACCTTTTCATTTAATGATCACCTACAGTGGCTTGCTACTTTTAATGGGGGTTACCATGTCATCTATCATCGATGTGCGTTACGGCGAAGGTCGAGAAAACCATAAAAAGTTTTATGATGAGGCCCAGTTAGACATAAAGGAAGTGCAATTTATTGATTTAGCTCCCGAAGCATTATCAATAGAAACAGTGCTTGCGGACGTGGCTGTACGTTATAAAGATCAAAAAGTCAGTTTTATCGGTTTTATTGAACGGGGTAGTGAAAATGAACATTATGAAATATGGTTTGATAAATACGAAGGCATCCACTTAGTATCGGCTGTAGAGTATCGTGTTAATGGCGACAAAGTGGAAATTGAAATAGCTACAGAAAAAGCAGGAAGTGCAGCTCGAATCTACGATCTATTTGAACATTTACATGAAGGGCTTTTTGCCAATATTTATCTGCGTTGGTTGTACTTTATATCGGGGCTATTAGGTTCGGCAATGGTAGCTACAGGTATGATTTTATGGATAAAAAAACGACAAATAAATGGTGCATCCGCTAGACCCTTCAGTGTCATTTCAATTATTGAGCGCATTAATATTGGGATTATTCTTGGCTTGCCTATCGCTATAGCGGGATATTTTTGGGGTAATCGCTTGTTACCCGTTAATATAGAACACAGGGCTGATTGGGAAGTACATTGTTTTTTTATTGCCCTTTTAGCGAGTATTTGCTTTTGTTTATGCCGCTCAGTAAAAAAATCATGGTTGAATCTACTTTGGTTTACAGCCGGTGCTTATTTGTTAACACCATTAGTTAATATGGTAACTACTGAACATAGTATTATTGGCAGCATTAAACGAAACGATTGGTTAATGCTAGGGTTTGATCTCAGTATGTTATTTTTTGCAGGATGTTTTGCATTAGCCGCAATTATTGTTCAACGAAAAAACGCCAAAGCGCAAGCAAATGAGGAACACATAGTTATACAACAAAAATTAAAAGAGTCGGCGTACTAACATGTTAATTCTGATAGAAACTTTAATTTTATTTTTAGGTTTTCTCTGCTTAAGCCTTTCTTTGTCTCGTCACTATAACCAAGTGGACCCAAAAAAACGCCTGTCGACACGTAATTTGTGGCTTTACAGAATAAGTGGTTATACTTTGCTACTACTTGCTGGCATATATGCGGCAGATGTTTGGGGGCTAACATTAGGACTAGTATATTGGTGTGCTAGCGCAACACTTGTTACTTTTTTTCTGTCTTTAGTACTGACTTTTAAACCCAAATGGTTGTCATTTATTATTTGCTTATCAAACTAATAATGGCATGCGATTTATAATAGCAATTGTTAAAGTGGTTATTCATACATTTTTTATACAACCTAGCCTAGTTTGTATATCATAAACATCAAAGATCAACAGACCTTAAAAGTAACTAGGCTTATTATTGATGATGATTGAACTTTTACTACTATTCTTTGCTGGAATTTTTGGCGGCATTCTTAATTCTATTGCTGGTGGCGGCAGTTTTATTACTTTTCCCGCACTTATTTTTGTAGGTGTTCCACCAATTGTTGCTAATGCCACAAATACTTTTTCGTCATGTGCTGGTTATATCAGTGGCGCTTATGCTTTTCGAAAAGAGCTTGCTGATCATAAAAATAAGCTCGCCTTAATTTTAGTAATTAGCTTAATTGGCGGTATAACTGGCGCATGGTTATTGCTACAAACACCTGAGGAAGTATTTCGAGAAGCAATTCCTTGGTTGCTGTTATTTGCAACCCTGTTATTTATTTTTGGTGGGCGAATTAACAATCAACTTAAGCGCTTAGCAGTTAATAATAAGCATGCTACATCTTTAGGTGGGGTTTTGTTGTTTTTGCTATTGTTGGCAGTAACAACTTATGGTGGCTTTTTTAACGCTGGACTTGGTATTATTACATTAAGTTATTTGGCATTAGCCGGGTACACAAACATAAACGCTATGAATGGAATAAAGCTATTGGTTTCATCAATTGTTTCTTTGGTGGCTATTACTTTGTTTATTTATAGCGATGTAATTGCTTGGTATGAAGGTACGTTTGTATTACTAGGTACTTTAATAGGCGGGTATTTTTCAGCGCAAGTGTCGCGAAATATTGCGCAAAAGCACGTTAGGCTTTTTGTTATTGTGGCGAGTGTTGCTACTACGCTGTACTTTTTTGGCCAAACGTATATAAATCAGATTTTTAAATACGTTTAATATTTATGAATAATAAAAGATAGCTTAATAAATGACTAATTATCATAGATTATTTTGGTAACACGTTCCAAAATTGTATCTTTATTACCTAACCAATCATTTATTGTTGTTTCCATCTCAATATCAATCTTAACACCAGCCTAATCGAATTTTTTACCATCTTTTTTGTAAAATGATAAACGCACATTAATATCGCTATTTTCTAAATGAAAAAAGATACTCTGCCCACTTCGACCGTTAGTGTTTTGACCTACCAAAGTAATATTCTTCCATGACTTTAAAGTTGAACTAAATATATCACCAGCACTACTACTACCAACCCAATCATTAAACACAAAACTGGTTTATTAAACTTAGCTGAAGAATTAAACAATGTTTCAAGAGCCCGCAAAGTCATGGGCGTATCACGAGACACATTTTATCGGTATCAAGAACTAGTCAAATAAGGCGGTATTGATGCATTGATAGAAAAGAATCGACGAACCCAAATACCAACAATCGTGTTGATGAAGAAACTGAAAAAGCAGTTTTATCTTATGCTATTGAGCAACCAGCTCACGGTCAGCATAGAACAAGCAATGAATTACGTAAACAGGGTGTCTTCGTCTCAGGTAGTGGCGTTCGCTCAATTGGTTACAAAATAATTTAGAAAACTTCAAGAAGTGGCTTAAAGCTTTGGAAGATAAATTTGCCAATGAGGGGCTAATTCTTACTGATGCACAAGTTGCTGCACTTGAGAAGAAAAAGCACGAAGATGAAGCTTGTGGCGAAATCGAAACAGCCCATCCTTGCTACCTTGGATCGCAAGATACCTTGTATGTTGGTAATTTAAAAGGTGTTGGCCGTATCTACCAACAAGCCTTTGCCGATACCTACAGCAAAATAGCTGTTGCCAAGCTCTATGTTATCAAAACACCAATCACTGTTGCTGATATACTCAACGATAAAGCTCTGCCATATTTTGAGGCTCATGACCTTCAATGTTACGCATTTTAACCGACAGAGGCACTGAGTATTGTGGTCGCGTTGAGCACCATGATTATCAACTATATCTTGCGATTAATGATATTGACCATACAAAAATAAAAGCGATGTCACCACAAACTAATGGGATCTGTGAACGGTTTCACAAAACCATATTGAACGAGTTTTATCAGGTAACATTTAAGAAAAAATCTAATCAACAATGGAGGTATCGCAAAAAGATCTAGACGAATTGATGGATTACTATAACAATGAAGGAACTCATTAAGGTAAAAAGTGCTGTGGACGAACACCATTAGAAACGTTACTTGATGGAAAATTGATATGGGCTGAAAACAATTTAGCTCAAATCTAAGCTGACAATACACCCTAAAAATTGGGTAACTGTACGATCAGGTTTGAGCCACTACACTTTACTAGTCATTAAAATGACACAGATTTTTGAACACACCCCTTTATTTAGAATCTACAGTTTTGCTAGTTTTTTAATAATAGTTCAGACCTTGATTAACACTCCTAATGAAGTATTAAATTAGCTAGCACAAAGTTCATTTTGCGCTCGCGTGTGTCTATTGCGGTTAATGTTACATTAATACGATCACCAAGGGCGAATTGTTGTTTTTCGCTTATCCATTTTTGTTTTATTGCATCGAAAGTAAATTCTCCTTGATTAAAGCTTGCGGTTTGAACTAATCCTTCAATGCCTGTGTTATCTAACGTAACAAAAAAACCAATATTTGAAGCGCCAGAAATAGTGGCACCAAATGAATCACCAATATATTTTTCCATGTAACCACATTTTAATGCGCTTTCAACTTCCCTACTAATGTCGTTTGCTTTTCTTGACTGTGTAGAGCAGTAGGCACTTAGGTTCTCTATTGTTTCAACATTGTATGGATAAGCGGTTTGTGATGATGCTTTTTTGCTAAATTTATCTAAGCTCAATAGACTTAGCATTTTTTGTAAACCACTCTTTTCTTTATTGTGAGACTTAGTATTAATTTTAGCGCGGATCGCTCGGTGAGTAATTAAGTCGGCATACCGACGAATAGGTGAAGTAAAGTGAGCATAGGCGTTATACGCTAAACCAAAGTGACCTTGATTATTAGGTGAATATTCAGCTTGGCTTTGTGAACGTAAAAGTAACGTACGAATTACACTAGCATCGCTGCGTTGGTTTACTTTTGCCAACAGTTCGTTGTAGTGCTTTGATGTTGGTTTATTACCGCCCCCGAGTGTTAACCCTTTTTCGAATAAAAATGATCTTAATGACAATAATTTTTTTTCTTGCGGTCCTGCATGAACTCTATACATAGCAGGTAATTGCTGCTGCTCTAAAAATTGAGCTGTAGCAACATTCGCAGCCAACATAAACTCTTCAATCATTCGATGTGCGTCGTTACGCGCTATTGGTACAATATTGGCAATTTTACTGTTTTTATTAAGGTTAAGTTGTAATTCTTGGTTTTCAAATTCTATTGCACCTCGCTGTTTACGCGCAGCAATTAAACTTGAATATAGGCAGTGCAAGTTTTTAATTTGTGGTGAAATACTTAATGTTGAAGCTGTTTCATTTGCTTTTGTTTTTGCTTTGACTGATTTTGAATTCGATATTATTTTATAAGCTTGGTCGTAAGTCAGTCTGGCATGAGAGTGAATAACGCCTTCAGTAAATACTGAATGAGTTACTTTACCCTGTTTATTTATTGTCATTTCACACACTAAAACAAGACGGTCTTCATTTGGGTTTAATGAGCAAAGCCCGTTTGATAATGCTTCAGGCAACATTGGAATGACTTGTCCAGGGCAATAAATAGAGGTAGCGCGTTCTTGTGCTTCAAGGTCGAGTGCATCGTTTGGTTTTACATAGTGAGAAACATCTGCAATTGCGACGAATAAACGCCAATCTCCAGAAGGTGATTTTTCACAATAAACCGCGTCATCAAAGTCTTTGGCATCAGCACCATCAATAGTAACAAAAGGAAGTTTACGATAATCAACACGGTTTAATTTGTCTTGCTCGGTTACTTTATTTCCTAAAGCCATTGCTTGATCAGTTAACGCGTCACTCCACTGTTCAGAAACGCCATGTCGGCGAAGTGCTAACTTGGTTTCCATACCTGCAGAATTGGGTTGGCCTAATACTTCAGTTATTGTAACGCTGGTTGATTGGCGAAACGTTGGATATTGCGTTATTTTTGTATTTACATACTGACCAACGCTATTAGCGGCAAACTGACATTGTTCAACGTTCACTATTTGAGGAGCTTTGGTATTATCAGGAAGCAGAAAATAGTCTTTACCTTTGCGTTTTAATAAACCTGCTAAGTGTGTTGTGTTACGTTCAATTATTTTAATTAATTTATTAGTCGTGCGCTTTTGGGTGAATGGTTCAATTAATACTTGAACAACGTCACCATCAAACACATGGTTTAATTGGTTTTTTGCGACAAATAAATCTTTTTTTGTATCGCTATAACTCACAAAGCCAAAACCATCTGCATGTAAGCTAATAACGCCACTAATGAGTTGCTTAGGGTCGATAACTTGGTAGCCTTTACGTTGATTAAACGAAAGCTGACCATCACGTTCCATTGCGCGTAAACGTCTTCTAAGCGCTTCTTTTTGATCTAAGTCGTTAAGTTTTAATGCCTGAGCAATTTGCTCTCGGTTAAGATTTTGTTTTACTTTATCGAAAAGGCTTAAAATAAATTCACGGCCAGGGATAGGCTTGTCATAAATAGTTGTTGATGATTGTGCGGTTGGGTTCAAATTCATAAAATTCTCTTAAAGTCGCCCATCGCTTTTACGGTGTATCTTCAAACTAGGAATATAAATAATCTCAATAATGGAAAAGATAAAGTGAAATAAAGCATTAGACGAGGATGACTCAATTAGGTAGTCATATAATTATTAGCATTGCGATATTGCAAGCTTAAGGGGTAGATAATAACTCACCCATAATACTATTATGAGTGAGTTATAAATGCGTTTATTAACGCATTTAAAGTGTACAAGGTTTAGATTGAAACTATGTTTTCAGCTTGCGGGCCTTTTTGACCATCAGTAACAGTAAACTGTACACGTTGGCCTTCAGCTAAGGTTTTGAAACCGTCACCAGAAATAGCACTAAAGTGTGCAAAAACGTCTGGACCAGACTCTTGCTCGATAAAACCAAAACCTTTTGCTTCGTTAAACCATTTAACTGAACCAGTTGTTGTATTAGACATAATAGATATCCTAGAAATTAATAAAAAGTGCGCCAAAAAAGTAGGCGATTAAACTGGAAGAAAACATATATTTAACTGAGGATTACGCGAAGAATTACTACTAAAACAACGTGGAACTTACAAATAAACAGGGCTTTCTATCCACCCGATGCAGCGCATAGTGCAGTAAGTTAATGTAGATAGCAAGCTTTTTTGTTTTAATTTCAATGTTTTATTTTTATGTTGTTGTGTATTGTATTTACTATCTCAGTAATTTTTAATCTTTAGGCTGATATGATTTGGCGTATTAAACGCTTTAACGCTAAGGCTTTGATCGGTTTTCTCAAGAACAGAAAATTAGCTTCACTGGTGTGTTGGCGTACTTGTTCTGAAGGGTCAGCTGAGCAGATCACACAAGGCACATTCCATTGCATGTTTTTAAGTAACTCTACGACTAAGTCGACGCCATTTTTGTCATTATCGAGATGATAGTCGGCTATGATCAAGCGTGGTTTTTCTGGTATGGCCATTAAAATATCTTTAACCGCGGTTTCGTCTTTTGCTGTAAATGTTTGGCAACCCCATTCTGTGAGTTGTGATGACAAAGCGGTTAACATTAAGGTGTCGTTATCAATTAAAATCACTGGCATATTGGTAAACTTATCCATTTGTTTATCAAGCGTAAATTCTCGACTATTAACTTCAACCACTGTTTGACGTTGAATGCGTGGTACTTTAATTAAAAAGCCTGTGCCCTTGCCAACGGTTGATTTTAATGAAATAGATAACCCTAAAAGTGAAGACATTCGTTCGGCAATAGCCAAACCTAATCCTAACCCTGGAATTTCTCGGGTTTGTTCAAGCCTTTCAAATTCTTGAAAAATTGTTTGTTGTTTATCAATAGGAATACCGGGGCCATTATCCCATACTTCAATTTGTATATGATTTTTGCTTGGTCGAACGCCTAATAAAATTTTACTTGGTACACCTGCTTTTTCTCCCGTTTTGTCTTTGCAGTAATGTACAGCATTTGATAAAAAGTTTTGAATAATACGTCTTAGCATTCGTTTATCTGTATTTACCCAGCACGTTGTTTTTTGGTAATGGAAGGTAATACCCTCTTGCTCTGCTAATAGGGTAAACTCGTTTTTTAATGGTTGAAGTAGTTCATCTAAAGCGAAATGGGCCTTTTCTATTTTTTCAGAGCTGTTATCTAGGCGAGATATTTCCACTAAATCTGATAAAAGTGCTTCAACTACGTTGAGGGAGTCATCAATATGGTTTGCTAGTAGCACTAACTCATCATCTTTAACTTTCTTTTTAAGCATTGATGTGAATAAAGACAATGCATTAAAAGGTTGCATTAAGTCATGACTGGCAGCGGCTAAAAATCGGGTTTTACTGCTATTGGCTGCCTCGGCCTCTGCTTTTGCTTTCCTTAGTGCTTGGGTTCTGTCTTCTACTCGTTTTTCTAGATCTTCGTTAGCTCTTTTTAATGATTTTTCAGCCTCTATATGTGCAGTAATATCAGAAAAAGTACTTACAAAACCACCACCAGGCATCGACTGCCCTCTAATTTCTAATACAATACCGCTAGGCATAGTGCGCTGAAAATAATGACTATTGCCAGCACGCATATGCTCAATACGACGCTCAATTAATGATTCACTTTCCGCACCGGTAATAATGCCTTTGGAAATGTTATATCGCAGTAAATCTTCAACTGATTTACCGGCACTAACAAAGCCTTCTGGGTAGTCTAATAATTGAATATAACGCTGATTCCATGCAACCAATCTCATATCTGCATCTACAACACTTATTCCTTGTTCAATATTTTCTACGCCAGATTGTAATAGCTCGCGGTTAAAGCGAAACATTTGGCTAGCTTCATCAACAATACTAACAACATCTTCAAGTGGCATTTCTTGTGAGGTTGAAGCAGCTTTCATTACCATTCGGGTTGAGGCGGAGCCTAAAACACCTGAAAGTTGTAAGCGAGTATGCTCTATTAATGTTTCTGTTTTTGCTTGGTTATTGCGAAAGTCTTGTTTGGCAAAGTTAAGCAACTCTTCTGCTGCTTCTTTATCAATAAAACGTAATAACAAGCTGTATAAATCGTCTACAGAAAGATGTCGTTCAAATTGATTTTGGGTTTTGTTAACAAATAATTCTGCTTGGAGCTTTTCACCAACACTTCGGTGGGTTAATAACGATACTACGACATAACAAATTAAATTGAAGGTTAAGCTATAAAAAACCCCGTGACTGGTTTCATCTAAAAAGTTAATACCAAAAAGTGCCGTTGGTTTTAACCAGTGTATGTTCCATAAGCCATTTTCAATCCATGTACTTGTTGGCATTAAGGCTGGTAATAACAAAGTGTATAGCCAAAAAAGACTACCAACAATGAGCCCAATTAACGCTCCTTTTGTATTGGCCTTACGCCAGTACAAAGCACCAATAGTGGCTGGTGCAAATTGCGACAACAAAACAAACGATAATAAGCCGATAGAAGCTAGGTGATTTTGCTGATCAATAAAGCGTTCAAAAATAAAACCAAGTAATAGAATAATCGCAATAGAGCTTCGTCTAAAAGTAAGCAATAAACCCGAAAGCTGGGCGGTTTGTTTGGTATTAAAGAGTTTAAACTTAAGCGCTACCGGTGTAAGTACTTCAGTAGAAAACATTGTGCTTAATACGATTGCACACACAATTACCATACTTGTTGCAGCAGCTAAACCACCAATATAAACAACAACACCTAACCACGCTTGTTGATAAAATAAGGGTAAGGTTAATACGTAAGTATCTGCATCTACACTGCCGCCAGGAAAGGTTAATTGCCCCGCAATAGCAATAGGAAGAATAAAAATATTAATTAACAGCAAGTAAAGAGGAAATAGCCAGCGCGCTTTTTTTAGCTCTTGTTCATTATGATTTTCAATCATCATCATATGAAACTGTTGCGGCAATATAAAAATAGTAATTGCACCCAATATTGCTTGTGCGGTTATTAAGTAAGCCGATTGGTTAACTGTGCTTTCACTAATAGAGTCTTGCTGATTAATTAAATCGCCAAAACCATCAAAAACAAAAAAGGTAGCAAAAATGCCTACTGCGGTTAATGCAAATAACTTAACAATAGAACTAAAAGCAATGGCTAATACTAACCCCTGATTTTGCTTGTTTGCTGCAATTTGACGGGTGCCAAATAACACACTAAACACTATTAGCACTAAGGTAACAATAAATGCTGTGCTAATACCTGATTGATAAG
The DNA here is from genome assembly GCF_030295935.1 of Thalassotalea piscium. Lineage (NCBI taxonomy): Bacteria > Pseudomonadati > Pseudomonadota > Gammaproteobacteria > Alteromonadales > Colwelliaceae > Thalassotalea > Thalassotalea piscium. Next base: position 3,843,288 of record NZ_AP027362.1, on the reverse strand, counting down.
TTCCGGTTAATAAGTCAAAGCTGGCGCTGATGGCCCTTAACTGTAAAGCTATATAAGGAATAGTGCCAAGCAAAGCCACTATAGCAACGGTTGCAGCAATTTTTGGTGAGCGATCGTAACGAAAGGCAATAAAGTCGGCAATAGAGGTTAAGTTTTGCTGCTTAATAATTAATAAAATTTTATAAAGCATTGGCCAAGCAAGCACTAAGCACAAGATAGAGCCAATATAAATTGGTGCTAGCCAAGCCCCAGTTGTTGCCGCTTGCCCAACTGTGCCGTAAAAGGCCCAAGAGGTACAACTAACCCCTAAAGATAAACTATAAACCCAAGGCTTACAGGTCCAATTTTCAGGCGATTGGTTTTGTCCCCAGTGGGCAACAATAAATAATAAAACCAGATAGGCAATCGACAGCAGCGTAATAAACCAGGTATCTAAAGAAAGCCAAACTAACAAACGGTTACCCTTACTTGTGTATGTTGCATTACTCTGTAATTGCAGCTTTTAGTATATTTGTGCTTAACGCTATTACGTTTACTACCATAAGTACAAGCATAACATGCATTATTTAGCAGTGTAGTGCACTAAGGTAGTAGTTATTTGCAACCTATCATACGGTAATCTGAGTTTAAATAACTTCCTTGATTAGAAATTTCCTATATGAAAATTAGTCACAAATACTTGGTTGAAGCAATCGTTTTTATTAGCTATGTTCTTTTTGCTATGGCTTGGGTTGGTGGTGCTGCTAGTATGCAGCAAATAATGTCTTCAATGAATGTTGATAGTTTAGCCTCAGCAAGCTTTATTAGCGGCATGGTTACGCTAGCTAAAATAGTTGGTACATTTGGCGCCGCGTGGATAGCAATAAAAGTGGGTATCAAATATGCGTTTTTCATTGCCAGCTTATTAATAACCATTGGTATATTAACGCCCTTTTCTCCCAACTATGAACTGTTACTACTAAGCCGATTTTTAATGGGCTTAGGTGGTGCATTTATGGTTGTATACTTTAACCCCATCGTTATGCACTGGTTTCCTGTTAAAGAACGTGCTGTTATTAATGGATTAAATGCGGTTGCATTTAATGTGGGTACCGGCATTGTGTTATGGAAAATGAATGCAATTAATGAGTTAACTGGCAGCTGGAAAATGAGTTTGATTATTTTCTCACTGGCTAGCTTACTGTTTACCTTGGCATGGTTGTTAGTTAAATTTGATCCGAAGCAAGATGCAAGTCAACAAGCAGAAGGCGAAGAAGAAAGTCATTATAGTTACCTAGATGGTTTGAAAGATAAATTTAACTGGATATATGGCCTAACCTATTCTGGTTTATTGGCTTTTTATATTTGTTTATTTACTTTCTACCCCGAAGCAGGCATTAGTCAAAGTAAATGGGTAATAGGCTTTGGTATAATTGGTACTCTTGCGGGCATGATTTATAGTAAAAAAGTAGCGATGCGCTTACCCATCATTCGTTGGTCTGGGGCTATGATAGTATTAACTATTATTGGCGTTTCGTTTAGCACAGTAAGTTGGTTACAAACATTATCTGCGATAGTGTTAGGCTTTTTTGTATTCTTTCCTATTACGGCTTTAGTGTCTATACCGCACGAATTACCAAAAATGACAGGACAGCGTATTACTGTAGTGTTTAGTCTTTTTTATTCTATTAGTTACTTGGTTTCCACTATTGTTTTATGGGTGTTTGGTAAGTTAGTTGATATTAATCAAGGTGACTTTACCGCGTCATTTATTTTAATTTCTATTGTGAGTGTTACCTTTTTTATTGGTAGCTTCTTCTTACCAGAGACAGGAAAAAAAGCAGAAAAGGAGGAACTATGCGCGGAATAATTTCACCAAAGCTTGAGCCTTTTTTATTACAAGTAAATAAAGCAATTGCCGACGCACAAGAACAAGGCGTTGCCTTTAGTGCCGAACTTGTTAGAACGGGGCTTAACAACCTATCTGGATTACTCGATATAAAGCCTGATATAGCATTGGTTTGTGATAAAGCCTTAATGCTTGAAAATCGTGAAATACCGGTACGAATTTATCACCCATCACCTACTGAAAAGCTACCTGTATTATTGCACTTTCATGGGGGTGGCCATATGTGCGGTAGCGTTGAATTATACGACCCTATTAGCAGGCAGTTGGCTCAGCACTCTCATTGTATAGTAATTTGTGTTGATTATCGGTTAGCGCCAGAGCACCCTTACCCAGCAGGAATTGATGATTGTCAGCACCTACTAACACATTATAAAGAGGTGCTTAATGGCCTTAATTATAATGATAAACTCTACATTGCTGGCGACAGTGCTGGCGGCGCAATATGTACTACGTTAGTAATGAATAACCAAAAGAGCAATACGATAAAAATTGATAAGCAAGTGCTTATTTATCCAAGTGTTGACTACACCATGAGTGCCGCTTCATTAGAAGAGAATGGTAAAGGTTACTTACTCGAAAAAAGCAAAATTTCGTGGTACTTTGAACAGTATTTTAAAGTAGATAACCTAAATCACCCACTTATTAAAAAAGCGTCACCATTGTTAGGCAATTTTTCAAGCAACATGCCAGAAACCTTTGTAATAACCGGTGGCTGTGACCCATTAAGAGATGAAGGTTTAGCTTATATCAGAGCTCTTAAAAATGTAAATGTTGCGGTTGACCATCACCATTTTGCAGACATGCCGCATGCATTTATGCTGCTGCAAAGCTTAGTAGCAGACGAATGTGAAAAAAGTTACCAACTTATTGGGCAATTTCTGAAGTCATAGCAGCTTTACCTAAGCGAGAGAATATGGCGTAACACCATGTAAAGAGCGTTCAGTATTGCATTCGAATGAATCAACTTCGAATGCTCTACATCCCCAAGGACGGTTTTCATAAATAGTACATAACAGCGTATCTCGGTCTAATGCAGAGCACCAACCATCGTCTAAACGTAGCATAGACTCACCGCCCCACTCATCTTGTACTATATGTCTGTCTGGTACACCTGTTTCGCTAATCAACATTACTTCTAAATGGCAGCAACACGCCTGACAATTAGCGCAGTTAACGGCCTCAGTAGGTATATTTTTAATTGTAATAGTCATATCAGCTGCCAAGTTAAATAATAAGTTATTTTAACGTAAATTTTCGTTATTCAATATAGCTTGAGCGTTTAATTACCTGAAATGAATGCTTAAGCTTATCAAAGTTAAAGCGCCAGTAAACAAAGTAAAAAAAAGTAGTGGTAGGAAGCTAAATTTGTTACAAGTAGTGCCAAGATCACAACGACCCTTTGGGTCGATAATAACACTACATAAAGGTTTAACTATATGGATATATTTGGGTCAACTATAGGTGCTTTCCACACGTTTTTGGCAGTAGTCGCTTTAATTTCTGGAGGTTATGTCGTATTAAAAACAAAAGGTACGCTTAATCATAAAAAAGTGGGTTATATTTATGTAGCATCAATGATTTTCATGAATATAACAGCCCTGTTTACTCACGTTTTATTTAAATTTGGCCCCTTCCATATTCTTGCTGTATTTTCACTATTAACCGTTTTGTTCGGTATTTTATCTCCTATATTTTTTAGGCACCAAGATAACTGGTTACAATGGCATTACTCAGGAATGTCATGGTCTTACGTTGGTTTGTGGGCTGCTTTTGCTGCAGAAACTGTTGTTCGTCTACCACTGGAAAGTTTGGGCGTATCTTTTTGGCAAGTCGTTATTGGCGCTTCATTGTTAATTACTTGGCTTGGTGGCTATTACATAAAAAAATACGAGAGTAGCTTAGTGGTACGTATACCTATAAAGAACATCAACAAAGACTAAAACGGTGGGCTGTTTCTGCCGATCCTCGTTAGCAAACAATCTTTTGCCCATTGTTAGGGTATTTAGACAGTAGAATATCTCTAAATCAAGAGAATAAGCCTATATTGTGGGTTTTAATATATCAATTAATGATGGGTTTTATATTCAGTTACACTACCAAATAACTCACAGTTGTTTAGGGTTTATTTTAAAGGCTCATTTTTAACGGTGTTCATTGTTGGAATTCTTTTGCAGTATCGTTAGTGTCATAGCTATAATAGCTACTTTCATATCACATTATTATAAGGAAATAATACATGTCATCACCATTCAATCTTATTTATTCTGCTGGTTCTGCTATTGCGGGTGTTTTTTAGATAAAAAGAAAGCTAATGATATATATAGAGAAATATATCCAGTATTAGTTAAAGCGATTACTCAGCAGGGTAGAAATTCACCAGATGCTATTAGGTTATTAAATGTTCTTGGAGGGTTGCCAAGTATAGGCCTAAAAAGACGAAACTTTAATCGAAGATATATCTCTAATGAAAATGGGTGGAGAGACTTGCCATCTGACCCAAATACAATTCCTTATGGATTTTGGCATTAAATGGAGGTTATATGAAAAAAGCTGTGTGGAAACTAATTACTATAGGTTTTTCATTACTTTTTGTATATGAGTTGTATGAGTTTGTTCAACTAAGTACTCTAAATTTATTAGATACGCCCAATTGGCTTAACATTAGTAACCTTGTGGCCGGGGGATTTCTTTTGTTTTCCTTATTTAACTATGCTTATGATAAAAAATTAATGCCTTATTATATGTTTTATATAAGCGTGCTTTTGAATGTAATCTTATTATTAATAACACATTACTATGAATATTCTCTTGGTGGCTATCAAACAGGGGAAATGCTTTTTATTACCATAGTTAATGTATTTATTTTGGGTTTAATATCAAATGTGGTTCTTAAATACGCTAACGACCTGAAGTAATATTAGACTAAGTGCTTTTTCAAGCGGGCAATGTTGTTGTCTGGGAGTAAAATGTAACTGAGCACTTAGACAGTAGAATTTCTCTAAATCAAGAGAATAAGCCTATATTATGGTTTTAATATATCAATTAATGATTTAAAGTTGCTAAGGGCTGATGTTTAAATCGTTAGCTGTATTATGAATACGGTAGATAAATTTCAAGGAAGAAAAATGAACAAACTTGTAAAAACACTAGCAATTATAGTACTAAGTTTAATTGTGGGCTACGTGTTATACCCTGCGCTAAATGATAATAGCACTAACGCAGATCTTGTGGTAAAAAACACAAAACAGGAAGACGTTAGTAGCGCTTTATCAGAGACCATAGAAAAACCTAAAGAACAGATCTCACCCCAGCAAAAACCTGTTAGTCGTTCTAGTATCTCTCCTGAAAATTCATCTGAAATAGCAGCTGATGATGAAAAAACTAATTTAGCGCCAGCAGTCGATTCTAGCGAGAATCATGCTGACGAATATTATACTTTAGAAACTAGAAAAGAAACGCTTATCGATTGGTCTGTTAACCATAAAAATAAACTCCACCAAATATTTGATGAAAACATGCCGCAGTCAATTTCATCCAGCATGAAGTCGTCTTTAGTTAACAACAATACAATGTTAAATGATCCTACCGTAGAACAAGACACGATTGAAGATGATAATTGGGCGTTTTTAATGGAGCAGGATATCAGAGCGCATATCACCCAACATGATCTATCAGCGGGTTTTGATATTTTAAACATTTCATGTAAACAATTGATATGCGATATTGTTGGCATAGAAAGGCAAGCTAATTCCTGGTTGCCAATCTATCGAGGCTTTTATTCTTTTCCTAATATCCGCTTCCGTAGTGAAGGTAAAAAGCCCAAAAACATAGTGAGGACTGATCAAGGTATTCAATATATTTATGCTCAAATAATATTTAAACCTAGTAATAGCGCCTAACTCATATTAATTAAATAAAAAAGTTGGTTTTACTTGTGCGTTGCTTGTTCAGGGTCAAGCTAAAGGAGATAGTTTTGAACAAATCATACTTATTGCTACCGATGGCACTGATTGTGGCTTCTTGTGCTACAACTAACGTTAAAGAAGTTGAAGTTGATTACCTTGATTTATCCGATAAATCACACACTAAACTTGTTGAAGAATACTGGCGTGTGGAAAAAAGAGTTGAACCCCAATACCCCGTTTCAGCGGCGAGAAATAACATATCAGGTTGTGTTGATTTGATCGTTGGTATTGATCAACATGGAAAAGCCAAAGGGTATAAAATTCGTTCTTCTTACCCTAAAGGTGTATTTGATAATAATGCTGCTGCCGCCCTAGTTAAATGGAAGTGGCAAGCTACAGAGAAAAATAAAAACAATACACCTGTGTTAACTTCTGTACGTATAGACTTTTCAACAACTAGGAACCGAACTGAGGCTAAATACTTGAAAAACTGCCCTAAACGTGAAGTATAGTTTAGTACTAAATTTGGTGAACAAAGAATTACGTTTAGCCTGCTAGAATGTTTAGTGTGATTTATTTTCCGATTAAATAAGGATTTATAATGACTGATTATTTCGGGTCTTGTCTATGTGGTACAGTGAGCTTTGAGGTAAAAGGTAATTTTGATAGTTTTTATTTATGCTATTGTCGGCATTGTCAAAAAGATACAGGTTCAGCTCATTCGGCAAATTTATTCTCAGAGTCAGCTATATTAGTTTGGAGAACGGGTGAAGGCTCTATTAGCTCTTTTACGCTTGCTGGTACTCGGCATAACAAAAGCTTTTGTAGGTCATGCGGTTCAGCATTACCAAGTATTCAGAGTTCAAGTTTACTTGTTGTTCCTGCAGGGTGTTTGGATACTGAATTATCTATGCTACCAACAGCGCTAATTTTTACATCAAGTAAAGCCACTTGGAATGATGAGTTAGAGGAAGTAACAGCGTTTAAGGGGTTACCTAAGTAACCTGTACAACAGGTCTTTTACGGGTTTTTATTGGTTAATGTTAATACGATCATTAACTCAATAAGGGGTTAATCTGCAAGGAGTACCATGCAAGTATATTTATTAAGATCTAACGCTGAATTAGATAAAGTTGGCGAAGTTATTTTACAACTTCGCCCTCAATATGACCTTCAAAGTTTAAAAATTCAAATTGAAAAGCAGCAAAAATCAGGTTATCAGATCGCTTATATAAAACAGGCTGAAGAGGTTTTATGTGTTGCTGGTTTTATTATTGGTGAAAAATTAGCTTGGGGTAAGCATATTTATATCGATGACCTAGTAACAAGTGACAAACATCGCTCTACATGAGCTGGTGCTTTTCTAATTAATTGGTTTAAACAATATGCTAAAGAAATTGGCTGCCAGCAATTACACCTAGATTCCGGCATTCAAAAGTTTCCAGCACATAGGTTTTATCTGCGGGAGCGCTTTAATATTGCTAGCCACCACTTTTCAATAACTGACCTTTGCTGCTAAAGTTGTTGTGTCCAACTTTTGTCGGGCACCCAGCTAATTATCCAAGCAGGTATTTGTTCTGCGGGCATTGGTTTTGCAATACCATAGCCTTGCGCCAATTCACACCCTAGCTGTAATAGTGCGCTTCCATGCTCTTTTGTTTCGACACCTTCTGCAATTACTTCTCGCTTGAACGATTTAGCTAAGGCTATAACACCCTCTATAATGGCTAAATCGTCAGTGTCGTGAAGCATATCGCGAACGAAGCTTTGGTCTATTTTGATTAAATTAGCTGGAAGTCTTCTTAAATAAGTGAGAGACGAATAGCCGGTACCAAAATCATCTAATGCAAAGTTAACGCCTAAGCCGATGCAGACATTCATAATGGATGTAACATCTTTAATGTTATCTAAAGCGCTTGTTTCTAAGACCTCTAACTCTAGATAATGAGGGTCAACTTCTGGGTGGGCAGCTAGCTTTTGTGCTAACATCTTTGAGAAATTTGGGTGTTGTAGATGTGCGGCGGTAATGTTTACGCTAATACCAACAGGTAAGTTTAGCCCTGTTCTTTGCCATTCGCTTATTTGTGAGAGTGCTGTATCTATAACCCATTCACCCATTTCATAGCTCATAGGATTATTTTCAATAACAGGCAAAAACTCTATGGGACTCAACAAGCCTCGTTCTGGATGTTGCCAACGAATAAGCGCTTCAACACCTATAACAATGCCTGTTTTCATATTAACTTTAGGTTGGTAATACAGCACAAATTGTTGATTGTCTAATGCGTTGCGAATATCCTCTAAATTTTCTCGTTGTGCTTTAACTGCTTCATCTTGGGCGGTATCAAATAAGTGATAACGATTTTTACCTAACTCTTTAGCTCTGTACATGGCTTGGTTTGCATGACGTATGAGTAAGTCGCCATCAACATTATCTTGTGGGTAAAGAGTTACACCAATACTTATCGACATATTGAAAACGATATCTCTTATTGTCACTGTATTTGAAACGGCGAGTAACAACCGCTCTAAGATAGGTTCACAATCCTCAATCTGTGTTAAACCAACTAATACTGCTATAAACTCATCGCCACTCACTCGTGCTAAGCTGTCACCTTCGCGCAATGCTTCTTTTAAACGAACTGAAAATTCAATTAGAAGCTCATCGCCGATATCATGCCCATGAATATCATTTACGTCGGTAAAGTTATCTAAATCTAAGCAAACTACAGCGAGCGAGTTTTTATTACGGTCGCATCGCAAAATTGCTTGCGATAAGCGGTCTGTTAGTAATACTTTATTAGGTAAGTTGGTGAGTAAGTCGTAATGGGCAATATGTTTAAGTTGTTTTTGTTGGCGTTTAATGTGTGTAATATCGGTAAAAACACCAAGGTAATTAAGGGTATTATTGCTATCTTTTATGACCGTAATCGTGAGTAATTCTGGGTAGATTTCTCCACATTTTTTGCGATTCCATATTTCACCTTGCCAGTGTCCATGTTCACTTATATTTTGCCACATATCACGGTAAAACTCGGCACTTTGTTTGCCTGAACTGAGAATTCTTGGGTTTTTGCCGATAACTTCATCTCGGGTATAGCCAGTTATTCTGGTAAAAGCAGGATTGACATCAACAATTAATTTATTTGAATCAGTAATGGTAATCCCGTCATGAGCATCGCTAAATACTCTAGAAGATAGAAACAGTTTATTTTCAATGTTTTTGCGTTTGGTAATATCTATAGATACGCCTAATATTGTTATAGCTTTTCCATTACCACCTCTAATTACATTAGCTTTTTCATTAAGCCAACTGATGTGGCCTTCGGGACTAACTACACGATAATCTATATCGTAACTTTCGCCTGATTCAATACAGGTATAAATTACTTTTAACACGTATTCTAAGTCATCGGGGTGAATACACTTTAGGAAATCTTCTTTTGTAGTTTCAGATAGGCCTTGTACATGACCAAATAGCTCTGAAATTTGATCAGACCAGAAGATAATGTCCGTTGTAAGATCCCATTCCCAAGTACCAATTCCACCAACTTGTTGGCTTAATACTAACTTTCTTTCACTTTCAGCAAGCTGTGCTAAATTGCCTTCTAACTCGCTCGTTCTTTCTTTTACCTTAGCCTCTAAAAGTGCTCTATTTTTGGCTAAACGTGTCCATAAAGTGGTAGCAAAAGTAGCCAAAAAAATAAAAACTAATGCTAACGCGCTGCCTAGAAAAAGCCTTGGATAATTTCGCCAACCATCAATTGGATAGGCTTGTAAGGTCCAATTTCCATTGGGGATCGGGATATCAAAAGTAACAGTATCACTGCTGAGAGTGGTATTCGATGTTGCTATTATTTGTGTTTCGTTGGTGCCTGGCAGTACACGAGATAGTTGATAACCTACACCTGATTTAGCGAGTGTTGATAAGTGAGTAGTATTTAATATGTCGGGGAATCTGATTAGTACGGCCGCAAATCCCCAGAATTTTTTGCCATCTGCCGTGTCGAGATAGATTGGTAATCGAGATGCTGCGCCAATGCCTCCTTGGCGTAAATCAAAAGGTCCAGCAAGAGTTAATTTACCGCTAACTTTAGCAATATGTGCCTCGTTTGACCTTTCTGGATCGAGAAATAAATTATGACCAAGTGCATTTTCATTCCCTTCTATTGGCACAATATGTTTTACAACCCCATCAGGTAAAAGTTGAAGAGAAGCAATCGCAGGATATAAAGGCAACATTTCTGTTGCAAGCTCAGTAAAGCCTGAGACATTACCGTTTTGAGCGCGAATTAATGCGGCTATCGGATAGGCTGCTGATAATGTTTGGTTAAGATCATGTGTAATATGACTTGCATGACTTGCAGTAATTTCTTGAATTTTGATCCGTTTTTGTTGATAACTGTATTGATCAAGTAGATAAATAGCATAAATAGAGACTAATATAGAAACTACTGAAATTATAATTTTATGTGGTAACTGACTAAACATATAAATTAAACGGCTGGATAATTAAAGAGCACCTTTGGTTTGAGTGGTTATTAATTTTTGCGATGCTTAGGGCTTTATTACTAACGCGGTTGTCTTTCACAAGAAAGTCCTATAATCAATTCATTAATTAGGGCGTGTTGATCTTTGCTTTACATTTTTGCAGCGATTTATTTGGTGTTTATACAAGGCTGAACTTATGTAATGGGGTTGTTCCCTATAAATAAGTGAAAACGCCGTAGAAATACCAAAGAGGCGCTGTCCTACGGATACGTTTAAACATGATTTACTTTTCGTTCTAGCTCATTTATGTAAGATAACTACACTTTATTCGCTACGCCTCAATTAAGTCATGTTTAATTCGTACAAAATTTGTACTCAAAAGATCAACACGCCCTAGTAGGTTAGTCTACAATAGTAAACATTACAAAGAGTAAGGTCTTTATAGTTGAAGTGTAATATTTTGTAAAGACAATAAAGCAATATTTTCAGTGTGATTGTGAACAAATCGCTAGAAATCATTTAATAGCAGGTTGAATAATTAATTGGTCTATTTTATACGCTGGAAAAACAGTCAAGGATAAGACACTTACTTTGTAACATGCTGTTCAGGAAGGTTATACTCCTGTGTTGTTCGCATAAGCTTCAATTTTGTAGCGATAATTTCTAAGTCAATAATGCCGTCATTGATTGTTTGAGCCAGTAGACATAATCGAATAGTGAATAAGGTTTATTGTTAGATTGGGTTTAGATCAATAATGAACTTATTGTTCATCACTATCGAAAAAAGCCTTTGCCGTTCTAAAAGCTTCTTGTGCGGCTGGCGCGCCACAGTATACAGCACTGTGTAATATTACTTCTTGTATCTCTGCTTTAGTTGCACCGTTGTTTATTGCACCTCTGAGGTGTCCTGTAAGTTCAGTGGGTGCTTTAAGTGCGGTTAGCATAGCAATGGTTACCAAACTTCTGGTTTTTAAGTCTATGCCGTCTCTATGCCACGTTGCACCCCAACCATGTTGATTGATAAAGTCTTGCATTGGCATAGTCAGTTCATCACTATTTGCCAACGCTTTATCGACAAAGACATCACCCATAACATGGCGACGGATTTTTTCTCCTTTATTATCCATTTATAAGCCTTATTGGGCGGTCCAAGCACCGTCCATTGGTAACGATGAACCTGTAATACTACGAGCACTGTCGCTACACAAAAATAGAATAAATTCACCAATTTGACGAGGGTTCATCATTTCTGGCAGTGGTTGTTTGGCGGTTACTAAGTTGTACTTAGCATCTTCAAAATCAAGGTTTTCTTTTTCTGAAATCGCTTTAATTTGGTCGTTAATAAGTGGCGTGTCTACCCAGCCAGGGCAAATTGAATTTACCGTAATACCTTGTTCTGCATTTTCTAATGCGACTACTTTAGTTAAACCAACAATGCCATGTTTGGCAGCGCAGTAGGCTGACTTATTAACAGAACCTACTAAGCCATGCACTGAGGCTATATTAATAATTCGGCCCCATTTATTTTTTTGCATACTAGGTAATGACTTTTGAATGGTATGAAAGGAAGCCGATAAGTTAATGGCGATAATATCGTTCCATTTATTTAACGGAAAATTTATCGCACTTTCAGTATGTTGAATACCAGCATTGTTAATTAATATATCAATACTGCCCATTTTAGTTATCGCGTTATCAATAAAAGTATGGATACTGTCAGGGTCTCTTAAGTCGGCGTTACTAAATGTAGTGTTAATTTTATATTGCTGAGTAAAATTTTCTGCTAATGCAGTGCCTTCTTGGTTAGACATTAAGCCATGTAATACTAGATTAATGCCTTGCTCGGCTAATACATGGGCTGCGGCTAACCCAATACCACTGGTTGAGCCTGTGATTAATGCAACTTTGCCTTTTAGCATAAAAGATTTCCAATTCGCGAGAGTATAATTATATTATCCTACGATAATTTACCCATACTTTATTTAGCACCTTAGTACCATGCAATGAGTTGTATGTCTGCGAAATTTAGACTTGGATGTATTGTTCTTAGTCGTTTACATTTTCAGGTGGTGCTAACATCAGCTGTTGGTAGGCAAGACCAGCTAAGGTCCTATTGTTAACTTCTAATTTCATTAAAATTGCAGAAACATGTTTTTTTACTGTGGTTTCTTTGATGTTTAAGTCGTAGGCAATTTGTTTATTGAGTTGTCCATCTGCTATTTGTGTTAGCACAATATATTGTTGTGGTGTTAATTGTGCTAATTGCTTTGCAAGCTTTTGATGAGACACCATGGTTTGTTGGTCGGCATTAATTTCAACATGCTCTGGTAGCCAAACGCCACCACCTAACACTGTGTCAACTGCGGTTGCAATCATGCTTAAATCAGCAGACTTAGGGATAAAAGCTGCTGCACCAAAGTTAATTGCTTTTTGCATTGTTTCGTCATTATCGTCAGATGACACCATAATCACAATAAGATCAGGGTAATGGTTTTGTAATTGGGTTAAGCCGGTAAAACCATTATTGCCGGGCATGTGTAAATCTAGAAAGACAATTTCTAAACTCGGATTTTGCTCTATTGCTGCCAGCAATTCACTAAAATTATCAGCTTCTAGCGTGCCTGCATCTTCAATACATTCAACAATAGCTTGCTTTAATGCGGTACGAAATAAAGGGTGATCATCTGCAATTATTACTTTTGCATTCGACATAGCAACTTCCTCAAATAGTGATAATCCAGTATGAAAAAAAGAGCTGACATATGCCAGCTCTTTTAGTTAGTTTAATTAAATAAGTTAATTAAAACTGGTATCCAACAGTTAATGAAACTGTTCTTGGGTCACCAAAATAACCAATTAAGGTATTATCTCCACCTAAACCAGGGGCATAACCACCGTCAGGTAATGGTGCAACAAACTGGTAACCACCTATCATGTATTCCTCATCCGTTAAGTTTTTAACGTGAAGACCAGCGCTCCAGTTACCGTCAGTGCTATACCATTTAACACTTACGTTAGCTAAGCCATAACCGTCTTGCGTTAATAAGCTGTCTTCTTCAAATAATACATAGTCGCCACGGTAGTAGTAACTCGCATTAAGAATAAAGTCACCTACTTCTGATTCAATAGTGTAATTAGCCCCTAAGTTGTATGTGTAGTCAGGCGTATTAGCAATAGAGAACCTATCAGACTTATCGAACTGAACACCCGTTACTGGATCAGTATCGTATACTTCGTTAAAGCTCGAATCAATATAACCAAAGTTGGCCGTTAACATTAAGCTGTCAGTTGCTAAGTAGGTAAACTCTGCTTCAATCCCTTGGCCTTCTGAAGAGCCAATATTACCTAAACGTTGATTAAGATCTGATGACGTTGTACCCGGTAATACTGAAATGTATTGACGGTCTTTATGATCTAATGAGAATAAAGTAACGTTGGCACGTAAACGATTCTCTAACCACTCACTTTTCATACCTAATTCAATTGAATCAACATCTTCCGGGTTAGCCGCTGGCTCTGCTGTAGTTGCTCTTGGGTTAAATGTGCCTGATTTGAAGCCTTGGGCAAAACTAGTAAAAAACATTAAGTCACTATTAGCTTGGTACTCGAATCCGATGCGCGGAGTAAATTTAGACCAATCTGCTTCGTCATCAAGTACCGTAGGAACAAGTTGGCCTTCAGGTCTAACATAGCCAGGGATCCAACCTGACTCAGGGTAAACATTGTCAAAAATTAGCCCGTTATTAACAATGGCTTGCTTTTCATCTTGCGTATAACGAGCGCCCACTGTCATTGACCATTTTTCTGATAAGTCATAACTTAATTGCGCGTAAGCTGCTTTACTAGTTGAATTACTACAACCACTTACTTCACGAGTTAAACCTGCAGCCCCTAATGCCTGACCAAGTACACCTAGAATTGCTTCAAATTGACCACAAGACTCACCATCATAATAATAAAGGCCAGAAACAAACTTATAGTTTTCACCGTAATTATTTAACTGAATTTCATGAGTGCTTTGTTCATCGTCGTAAATGGCAGGTACATCAAAAATTGGTAATGAGGTATTGTCAAAATCAATATTAGTTGGTGAATAGCTGTCACGTGTTGAATAAACATATTTTAAACTTGTGTTATCAGACACACTCCAATTAGCGGTGAAGCTAATACCTTCAAGTTCAACTTCATTCCATGTTGGTAAGCTTGTGTATGAGTCAAACACACTGTCAGGAACAGGAGCATTCGTTAAAATACTTGGTAATAAACGGTAGCCACCTTTAGAGTTTGACTTGTCTTTGGTTTTATCCCAATTAAAGCTAAAAAACAAATCTTCAGTGGCGTGATATTCAAGTGTTATGCGGCTTGCTGTTAAATCTTTGTTATAGTTTTCGTTATCTTGGTTAGACAAAGCTGAAGTTAAAAATTCACCAAAGCCATCACGCTCAAGGCTAGCCACACCAAAGCCTATAAATAATTTGTCATCAATAATTGGGAATTGACCAGTAAGTTTTAAGTCTTTTTGACCATAACTGCCTACGGTACCTTGCACTTTAAACTCGGCATCACCCGACATTGCTTTAGTTACATACTTTATTGCGCCACCTATGGTGTTTTTACCATAAAGTGTACCTTGAGGACCACGTAACACCTCTACACGCTCAATATCTAATAAGTCGAGTACTGCGCCTTGAGGTCTGGCGATGTAAACATCGTTGATGTAAATACCAACACCCGCTTCATAGCCCCATAAAGGATCTTGCTGACCAACACCACGAATAAACGCAGTAATTGTTGAGTTAGTACCACGACTTGCTTGTAGCGTAGTATTTGGTGAGAACTGCTGAACTTCAGTGATAACACTGATACCTTTTTCAGACAGTTCGTCTGCACTGATAGAGGTTACAGCAACAGGTACTTCCTGTAAGCTTTCTATCGATTTACGAGCTGTAACTTCAATGCGTTCTAAACTTTGGTTAGCTTTTTCTGCTGAATCTTCTGCGGCCATCGCCACATTGCCACTTAAAGCAGCTGCAATGGCTATTGCTAAATAGCTAATTTTACCGGTGCGTGATTTCATAAATTTCCCCATTTTCTCAATAATTATTATGATGTTTTTTTCTTACAAAAATTAACCTTATTTGTTTGAAAGAAACTCTATAGTAATTTTGTCAAAATATAATTTGTACTATAGTAGTATATGGAACAACCAATGTTTAACTTATTGATTTTCATGCTTTAACTTAAAACTTATACGTATGTTTAGTTTAATTTCCAGTAGTTAACGATACTTTTAGCTGCTGCTAGAGGTGCTTTTATTATGAACGCGGCCTCTTTTCCGCCATTTTCTGCTGTTGGGTTAACTGATATGCCGTGTCCCATATCTTCAATTTCAATAAGTTTGACTCGAGCGTTATTTTCTTGGTCAAGCCATTTGCTAATTTGATAACCTTGTTTGCGTTCCACAACAGGTGTTGATGTAATTTGGTTTAGTATTGCCCAATGTTGAGCTAATACATGTGAATTTAGCGGATGAACTACTTTATCTTCATTACCGGTCCAAATAGTTAAGGTAGGCCAATTTTGTTGTTTAGGGTTCGCTTTTTGTACTAAATCAGTAAGCTCGGTTGGTGTTTGTGAAGGCCCGCTTCGCATACAGGCTATCGCTTTAATTAAATTATTTGCGCAAGGAAATGGTACTCCAGCGATAATTGCTCCAGATTCAAATAATTCAGGATAATTAACTAGCATTACGCTTGCCATAGCGCCACCTGCTGATAACCCTACGATATAAACATTCTCGGCTTTTGTTTCAGCTTTTGTGTGTAGAATCATATTTTTAAGGGAAAGTGTTTCACCTTGATCTTTGTCTATATCTTGGGGAGAAAACCAATTAAAACAGGTTTTTATATTATTGTTTTCATTTTGTTGAGGAACTAATAATGTAAAATTATTTGACTTAGCTAACCCTAAAAACCCGCTTTGCTCAGCAAGTTCTTCACCATTTTGTACACATCCATGTAATAAAACGACTAAGTTATCGCTTTTACTTGGGTAATAGCTCGCAGTTAGTTCACCAGGATTATCGCCAAAATTAGTTAATGAGGTAAACTTAGCTAATACGGCTTGTGAGGTAAAAACAAACGTAGCAAGCAAAGAGATTAAAAGTGTTTTTGAAAGTAAGCGCATAAGCGTTCCAAGCGTTTAAATTAATATCGTTAGCATGACGTAATCAAACGTATAGAAGTATGGTACTTTAGTGCTAATGCTGGTTTTGAGCACGCTTTATGGCGTGAGTATGAGAAATTTAGGAGTGATAATAGAAGAAAAAACAGGGCTTAAAGCCCTGCTTTATAAATTATTTATTTTTTAAATACGATAACATAGTGTCTGCATCTGAAGACTCAAAAGGATCTATTGGACAGTTATCTTCAAAACCTTCTTCTGTAAATAGCTTTTTAATTTCGCCATTTTCAACGTACATAGAATAGCGCCAGCTACGCATACCAAAGCCGAGGTTAGACTTGTCAACTAACATACCCATTTTACGGGTAAATTCACCATTACCGTCAGGCAATAAAAATACATTTTTTGCATTTTGGCTTTTGCCCCACTGATACATAACAAAGGCATCGTTTACAGAAACACAAACTACTCTATCAACACCTAATTTAGTAAACTCTTCATATAAAGCTTCATATTTTGGCAGGTGAGATGTTGAACATGTCGGTGTAAAGGCGCCGGGTAACGAAAACACAATAACGTTTTGATCAGCAAATAGCTCATCAGTAGTTAAGTCTTTCCACTCAAATGGATTTGGGCCACCTAACGCTTCATTACGAACACGTGTTTTAAAGGTAACTTTTGGAACTCTATTATTCATAACAACCTCTTTTATAGTGTGTATTTTAAATAAGAAAATAGCCTTAAGTATCAGCTAATACCAGTTTCATAAATTAAGTGATCTACTTTTACGCAGTAGTTGATTGTTTTAGCCACTAGAAATGATCACATAGTTAGTGAGATTAGTATAACTATAGAGTATACAGATCTTTTATGAATTTTTTACTGTACTTAGCTTTCATTTTATCAAATTTTTAGTTAATTTGGTGTTCTGGTCAAACCACCTTGCAGCTGATAATGAACGATCGAGTAAAACTTACCATTAAAAACAATATTGCTTACGCTGCTTTAGCGCGTCCTGAAAAGCTGAATGCGATAGATATGGCAATGTTTATTGCTATTGATAAAACGATTAAACAACTCAAAAAAAATCGTGAAATACGAGCTGTAATTCTAACTGCCGAAGGAGAAAATTTTTGTTCGGGCCTTGACGTTAAGTCGGTGTTGTCGTCTTCTCGCTATGCATTGCGTTTATTATTTAAGCTTTTGCCGTGGCGCGCCAATTTAGCACAACGTGTTTCTACCGGTTGGCGCGATATTCCAGTACCTGTTATTGCAGTTATTAATGGTAAATGCTGGGGTGGTGGCTTACAAATAGCAATGGGGGCAGACTTTGTTGTGGCCAATACTAACGCTGAATTTTCAATAATGGAAGGCCGTTGGGGGTTAATTCCCGATATGGGAGGAACACTTGCATTTCGAGAAAAGGCAAGCCTTGCTGCTATTAAAGAGTTAGCAATGACTGCAAAGATAGTTT
Organism: Thalassotalea piscium; assembly: GCF_030295935.1. Taxonomy (NCBI): domain Bacteria; kingdom Pseudomonadati; phylum Pseudomonadota; class Gammaproteobacteria; order Alteromonadales; family Colwelliaceae; genus Thalassotalea; species Thalassotalea piscium. The sequence continues at coordinate 3,825,347 of NZ_AP027362.1, read as the reverse complement.
CGGCTCAAGAAGCTCAATCACTAGGTTTAGTTAGTCACGTAAATAGTAAGCCAGAGGTTGTTGCACAGTCTTTAATCGCATCGTTTATACACCAGTCACCTGACAGTGTTGCTGGTTGTAAAAAACTCTATAATAAAAGTTGGTGGTCTTCACCTGGATGGGCACTTTTTAGGGAGTCGTGGTACCAAATTAAAGTTATTATGGGGAAAAATAGCCGTATTAAGCGTTACAATCAACTTAACCCTGATAAAGTAAAAGCCTTTGCAAAACGTGAAAATTGGTAGCAAGCTTTATCAGTAGCTGAGATACCTAAGGTGTTTATGAGTGAAGATAAGTTAATAAAATTACTTAAAATTTTTATTGTTTTGGGGCTTTTTCTCTTACTGCTAGGTCATTACCTATTAAGTTATGCAAATTTACCTGAAAAAATGGGAGTAACAGGCATAATCATCAGTGCAGTTTGCATTGCACTAGGGCTGTTTTTTTCTCTTCCAACAAAAATGTATTTAACTTTTATCTTAGTGACCAGAGAAAATAACAAAGAACAAGAGAATAAAAAGAAAGTAGATACGCCTAAAAATAACCGATCAAAGAATACCGACGATAAAGTGAAGTAATAATGGCTTGCACAAAGCTATTAACGACGGGATGTTTTAACACTTTGCCGGTACGATATTATTGACGATGCCCAAATGAGGCTGAACGGTTATGAATTCGCTACCGTTGGTATTTTAACCAAAGCCTGTAATACACCGCATTGCAGGTTTTATTGTCGTCCATTACACCGTCTCTATTACAGTCAGAGCCTGTTAATGTTTTAATTACGCCTGCGCCATATTGATTTATATCACTTACCTCAGGTTTTACTTCAATTGTTACCTTAGGTGAATGATCGATGAACTCACCAACATCTTTATAAGTTAAAAACTCTTCTTTAGTCATAATAGTGCTGACATCAATAGAGCCGTCAGTGTCGGCGAATGCTTGTATTGAAAAGGTAGTAAAAGCAATTAAGAGTAATTTATAAAACTTCATTGGGTCAATAATGCTGTCTTCTAAAGAATAGGTATAGTATCAAGAGTTTAACTGTTTGGCAGCCAGATTTATAAAAATTTACCCTTGCTTGTACTTTTTATATTGCGGATACAAATCTATGTAGTCGCACCAAGTACTAAAGTTAGTATGATTAAAGTGTTTGTCTGTGGCAGTAAACCATTGTGACTCTGTCTGCCCTAATAAACGAAACTTCTTTTTATGACCATCTATTGCTATATAACACGCAAGCTCTTCAAAGGTTTCATTTTTAATTTTTGCTTTTATAAAACCTTTAGGTGTTTTAGCATAGAGCGTAACAGTTTTAGGTTTACTCTCAGCCGTTAAAGAAATTAATAAGCTCGATAATATTAAAGGAATTAACCAGAATAAATTAAACTGTTGTGGTTTCATTTTATTTCCTTTAATTAGGGATAAGTTAAATTTACTATATCATTGATAAGGTATGTAAAATTTAATTTAACTTTAAGTTTTAATTCATTGGATTGTAGAGAAGTATGATTTTTTATCCATTAACCATTGAAAGCCAATATTAATGCCACCATAACTTACTTAACTAACATTTAGACTGCAGAATAATTATAAACGCAGTTCAGAAAACTAGAGACCTTTATGAATATTGTACCTGTAAAAAAAGAACAACATCAAAACCTTAAATTAGCTAAAAAACGTAACTTAGCACATGTAGAAAATCAACACATTGTACCTTTAACTGCACGTGAATTTGCACAAGCAGCAACAAGCTACCCAATTATTATAGTTAAAGATCCAGATTCTACACGTTTCCGCCCTGTTGCTATGTTGGGCTTAGAAGCAGGTGAGAACTTATATTATGGTGAAGATAAGTGGAATGCTATTTATGTACCACAAAGTATTTCATTAGTACCATTTACCTTAGGTCTAGACCCTGATAAAGAAAAAACATTAACCGCTTGTGTTGATTTAGACAGTCCGTTTGTTGGCGAAGATAAAGATGATCCATTATTTGATGCTGAAGGTAATGAAACTGAGCTTTTAAAAAGTGTTCATGAGTCTTTAGGTCGTGTTTATGAAGATGAAATTAATACTGAAAGTTTCTTAAAAGTGCTTCAAGAAAATGACTTGTTAATGGAATTAGAATTACAATTATCGCTAAATACAGGTGAAAATAAAAAGCTTGTAGGTCTTTACGGTATTGATGAGAAAAAACTACAAGCGTTACCTGATGCCAAAGTAACAGAATTCCATAAAAGTGGTTTATTTATTCCAATTCATGCAATGTTAGTTTCAATTGGCCAAGTTAACCGTTTAGCGCAACTTCGTAATACCAGCGAAAGTACAGCTAAAGTAAGTGGCATTCAATTTAAGCCAGTAGAAGAAAAAACTAAGTAATACTTAGAGCGGTTAAATTATTAAAAGGGGCTAATTAGTCCCTTTTTTTGTTGGTGTAAATAAGCTTATACCAATCTCACTAACTATGTGATCATTTCTACTGGCTAAAACAGTCAACTACTGCGTTGTTTATTTTATAATTATAACAATGGGTTATGGAAATAAACCTATTGTGTTTGACGTTTTTTTCTGTATTTAAAGTAGAGCACTTAATTAATGATACAGGCATTAATTTAAAAATAGTTAATTCTTAAAGTGGAAATAATAGCGTCTAATTGGTATAAACTTGAATCAATAATATGTTAACAGTACATCTTAGCTGTGCTAGTTTATCTTATTGCTGTATTTAAATTAGGGGATAATATGGCTGGTCAGAAAAAAGAAATTGATAATATAGAAGAGAGTATTCAAAGCTTAGCCGGCGATATCTATATTCAAATAGAAGAAAAAGTTGCTGAACTTGTACGCTCATCACAAAAAAATCAAGAAATTACGTTAGATGCCATTGAACAGCATCCGCATTTTATCGCCGTTAAAAATACCAATAGTGAACAGTTAAAACATATTGAATTAACACAGGCGCAATCAGAGGCGACGATTAAAGAGCAGCAAACGCTTATTGATAAACTGCAGCAAGAAAGTATTCGTCAACAGAGTGAATTGCAAAATAATGCAGACTTAAATGGCGCGAAATTAACAGATACAGAGTCTGTATTAAAAGAAAAGTTAAAGGAAAACAGTGAATTAGTTGAAAAGGTTAAAAGCTTAGCTTTAAAAGAAGAGCAACAAACTAAAACCCTAGACTCACTCAACGAACAACTAAAAACACTTTCTTCGGAAGTTAGCCAACTTAATGTAATTAAAGATAATTTAACGAAAACAGATCAAGCTAAGGCTGCTACATTAAATGTACAAAATCAGCAAATATCTGCGTTAAAAGATCAGTTAAACGATGCTTTAGCTGAACAAGCTCATGCTAAATCTGAGTTTGCGAGTAAAATTGCATCAACTAAAGACTCTGTATCAGAACATCAAACTCAAGCCATACAGTTTGCCAAACAATGTGAAGATTTATCTTCTCAATTAGAAAAGCTAACAAAAGCGCTTAGTGACGAAAAGGCTAAAGCTGAAAAGCTTGCAAAACAAGTTAATGAAGAACAGTCTAAAAATAGCATCTTAGTGAAAAGTGCTGCTGAACATGAAAATAAAACTGAAGAATTACAAGAAAAAATAAATACACAAACCCAAGAGCTGAGTAACGAAAAAGCTAAAGCTGAAAAGCTTTCAAAACAAGTAAATGAAGAACAGTCTAAAAATAGTACCTTAGCGAAAAATGCAGCTGAACATGAAAGCCTTACTAATGAGTTACAAGACAAAATAAAAGCGCAAACACAAGAGCTTAGTAACTTTAAGGCGCACCAAGAAAAAGTAGAAAAAGACAACGAAACAACCATTAGTAAGCTCAAAGAACAGCTTGAAGAGTTTACTAAGGCTAAAGAAGCGCTTTCTAAAAATGAAGAGTTAACAAAAGAGCTACAGTCAAAGCTAGACAGTAAAGAGCAAGAGCTAACCGCTAAGTCAACATTGCTTGAACAAGCGAACGAAAGTAAAGACGCACTTGTTAAAGCAAAGAATGAAATGGAACAGCAACTCACAGCAAGCACTAGTAATGGTGAGCAATTAGAACAAAGTAATAAAGCGTTGGTATCTAGCTTGTCAGCACTTGAACAAGAAAATCACCAACACCAGAGCAAAATTAATGAGTTAACCAAAGAGCTAAAAGAATCAAACGAAAAAATTACATCGGTACAGCAACGTATTGAGGTTAATCGGGACAAGCAAGAATCCGAGTACAGCCAAGCGCGTGAAACCATAAAGTACTTGCGCGATGAAAACCATGCGCTAAATGAAAAGCTAACGACAGAAGTTGCTGAGTTAGAAACGCAACTCACAGAATATCGACTGCGCTTTGAGTATGCACAAAAACAACTTGCGAAACAAAGTGAGTAGCAAAGTTAGGGCATGTTGATTTTTTGTGCCGCTCCTAAAGTATAAAATTAACGTTTAAATTTAACAAATGGAACCATTAGTGATAACTCATCCTCCTTTAAGTAAGCTTTCCCTTTGGCAAAAAATAGCGTTCAGTGCAGCATTACTTGAACGCATGCTTCCAAACTATCAAATGTTTTCACAAGCGGCAGATTTTGGTGATTATACGTTATTAAGAAATCAACTGAACTTGATTTGGCAACGTCTTGATAAGTCACAAAAAGTTAACATTAATTATCAAGCACAACTTACCAAGCTCGAGGAACAAATTCCTGACCCCGAAGCGTTCGATTTTTTTGGTGTGTTTCCAGCGCTTGATGCAGCGATGGGGTTAATGTCGTTATTACAAGCCATGCAAGACAACGAAGATGATGAAGGCTTTAACGCGGTGTCAATATTGTCAGCCAATAGTGTTACTTTTTACCTTGAATTGATGTTAGCCCAAGCGTCTGAACCAAATGATGCTGCTTTGGTTGCTGACGAAGAAATTGAACAGCACCCACTAATGATTTGGGAGCAAGAAATGCAAAATGAATTGTTTAGTTTCATTCAAAATACTACTGAAAATAAACAAACATGCGCGGAAATAAAAAAAATAGCGCTATCAGAAGGGCTTTCCAACTTAGGGATTGAAATTTAAGCCAGCTTAAGCTTTCTGAACATCACACACCCTTTGTCACAAAGGAAAGAGTAACAGGTTAGTAAAGTCTGTAATCAATTGTTTACCATTAATTGGCTATATAGTTGATTATAGTGCTAGCTGAATATGTAATTCTCAGATAATGTTCGGTAGTAATCTACATTAATCAAATATAATAATTATTAGGATCATTCAAATGAAATCCATTCATTTAATTGCTTTAGGTGCCTTATGCTTTGCCGCTAGTGTAGTTAACGCAAACACCCATGACGTTAAAATTGAAACCATAAAAGAAACTGTTACCCGTACAATGCAGACATTTCAAGTACCAGGTGTTGCAGTTGCTATTGTTAAAGACGGTAAACTCGTTCTTAGCCAAGGGTTTGGTGTTGTAGAACATGGAAAAGACAATAAAGTTAATGCAGACACCTTATTTGGCGTAGCGTCTAACACTAAAGCGATGACTGCGGCACTTATTGCGCAATTGGTCGATCAAGGAAAGTTGTCATGGCGTACACGAGTAATTGATATTATTCCTGAGTTTCAAATGCCCGATGCTTACGTTACGCGTGAATTTACAATTATAGACTTATTAGCCCATAACAGTGGTTTAGGTTTAGGGGCAGGAGATTTAATGATTTGGCCAGAAACAACGCATACAATGGCTGATATTATTAAAGGAATTAAATACTTGCCAGAAGTAAGTAGCTTTCGAAGTGAATTTGCTTATGACAACCTAATGTATATTTTAGCGGGTGAAGTTATCGCTCGCGTTACTGGTAAGCCTTGGCAAGAAAATATTGTAGAAAAAATATTCAAACCGCTAAAAATGAATACTACTAAGGCTAAATTCTCACTGATTGATAAAGGCAATAAAAATGTAGCAAGAGCGCATGTGCCTCTTGATGGCAAACTTCATGTGGTTGGTGGTAATTTTCTAGAGAAGTTTTCATCAGCAGGTTCAGTTGCATCAAGCGTTAATGATATGAGCAAGTGGATAACTACAATGCTCAATCAAGGCGTCTATGAAAAAGTAGGTGATAAAGAAAAACGTTTGTTTAGCGAGCAACAAAGTGCTGAATTATGGCAGGCTCGTACGCTTTTACCCGTATCTGCTGAGGCAACTAAAAGCGATAAAACCCACTTTTTTGCCTATGGCTTAGGTTGGTTCATGAAAGACTACCATGGTGTTAAGTTGGTTTATCATACAGGTGGAATACTAGGCATGCTGTCAAAAGTGGTGTTAGTACCAGAAGAAAACCTAGGTATGGTTATTTTAACGAACCAACAATCAGGTTATGCATTTAACGCTATTGCTGATCAAATTTTAAATGAGTATTTAGCGCTACCCAAAAAAGACTGGGTTGCTCATTATCAAGCAAGCAGAGATAAGCGTTTAGCGCGCGAAAGTGAACGCTTAGCTAGTGCGGCTGCAAGCGTGGATAAAAGTGCAAAAGCGTCTCTACCATTAGAAAGTTATGCGCAGGTTTACCAAGACGATTGGTATGGTGATATTGAAATTCAAGAAATTGATGGTCAGCTTTACATGCAATTTACTAAAACGCCAGAGTTAATGGGCACGCTAGAGCACTATCAACATAATACGTTTATTGTTCGTTGGGATGATCGCACATTAGAAGCTGATGCTTATGTTAACTTTAATTTAAATGTCGACGGCACAATTAACTATGCCACAATGAAGGCTGTGTCTAATTTAACCGATTTTAGTTTCGATTTTCATGATCTGACTTTAAAGCCTAAAAAGTAACACTAGCAGTTTTTAATTGAAGTGGTTTAGTATTGGCTAAGCCACTTTTGTTTTAGCTTTGTATGACAATAATTCATCAAACCGCTCGACTAACCATCAGACAATTTAACGATGATGATGCTGCCTTTATTTTAAGGCTTCTTAATGAGCCCTCTTTTCTTAAAAATATTGGTGATAAAAAAGTTCGTACAATCAATGACGCTAAACGATATTTAAATACTGGTCCATTAGCTAGTTATCAGGCCTACGGTTTTGGTTTGTGTATGGTGGAGCTTACAAAAGCAAAAGAGCCAATTGGAATGTGTGGGTTGATAAAACGCCCAGAATTGTCACTTCCTGATCTTGGCTATGCTTACTTGCCTAAGTTCTGGCGAATGGGCTATGCTAAAGAAGCTGCTACTGCAGTATTAAATAATGCCAAACAGCAATATAACTTAACTAAGATTGCAGCGATCACCAGCCTTGAAAATGAGAGCTCAATACATTTACTTAACGCACTTGGTTTTGAACAGCTGAGAATAGTAGCGTTGTATAAAAAAACGCCTGATTCTCGCTATTTTGAATATTATACTTAGCCTGATAAGCGCTAACTGAATTGTTTTTATATGGGTTGGGTTTGAATTGTACAATGCAAATAAATGGTTAACGTTATCACTCTTACTCTTGTTAATTCCCAAAGTATCATTTGGTATTGATCAGCCGCCTTTTGTTTGTGGACTTTCAAACGGCTACCCTCCTTATCAATTTAAAAGTATTGAAGGTGAAACGCTGGGAATAGATGCGCAATTATTAACGTTAATTTTTAATCAAGCAGATTTACAAGTTACTTTTGTACAAGACGACTGGGTGAATATATTAAGCTTTCTGTCTTTTACTAAACAATTAGATTGCGTTGGTGGGATGGAAGTTACTAAAGAGCGTCAAGAGCGATTTGATTTTACTTCGCCAATTTATTTTAGAAAAATTGCAATTTTTACCCTCGAAAATAATAGTTCAGTGAATAGTTTGACCGATCTTATGGGTAAAAAACTCTCAGGAGATATGCACTCTTCAATAGAGCAAAAGTTAAAACATGAGAATTTACGTCAGCAAATAAGGGTTGTGCACTCATTAACTAAATCCGATGCAATGAAACGGCTTATATCGGGCGAAGTTGACGCAATGATCGCGCCTTTAGCTGTTGGACAATACCTAGCCAAAGTAAATGGCGTAAAAATTAAGATTATTTTAACTTCAGATTACTTGAGCCCAGTGGCAATAGCGGTAAAAAAAGGTAACACACAACTGTTAAATCAACTTGAAAGGTCGATTCAGACATTAAAGGATAACAATAAAATTGAATTAATAAAGCAACAGTGGCTGTAGCAATGTAATAACGTTGGGCTATAACGTTATTGCTATTACTAGACCCTAATTTGCTTGATATAAGCGATAGGCCACTTGGCCAGCAACCTTTTCTTTTAAAAGTGTCCATTGGTCAGGAATAGAAGTGGAAGAGCTGTTACTCTCAAGTTCCACATAAATAAGCGCGTTATGATTCAACCACCCGTTATTGAGTAAAGCACAAGCTTGCTCGGCTAATCCTTTATAAAAAGGAGGATCAATAAAAACAAGGTCGTATTTGTTGTCAGCAGGTTGTGCTAAATACTGTAATACGTTGGTATTAACAACCTTTAAGTTGTCAGCATTAAGTAATACTTTATTAGTGTTAAGTTGTTTGGCAGCTGCTTTGTCTAGTTCAATCAGTGTGATATTACTAGCTCCGCGTGATAATGCTTCAAAACCCAAACTACCTGCGCCAGCAAAACAATCTAAACAATTACTTTGATTAATATAAGGCATTAACCAGTTAAATAGTGTTTCTTTCACCCTGTCTGTAGTTGGTCGAAGGCCTTCAGCCGAAAGAACGGGCAGTTTTCTACCACGATGCTTACCTGAAATAATACGAATAGCACCCATTTTTTTATGGTTAGAGCCTGTTTTCAAGTGTTTTTTTTTGGTTTTGTGCATCGACATAGCGCTTTTATTTTACATTAGAGTGTTATACCTAGTACCTTTAAAAGATGTTGTAATGCGTATCTTGAGATGATTTAGGTATAGGTGTTACTATGTGGGCAATTCTATCCTTGTTTACCGCGTAATTACTATCATTAATCTGCGCAAATAAAAGAAACTGTGAGTATGTCAAAAAAGAAAGGTATGTTTTCTTGGTTAGGCTTAGGCGGCCAAAAAGAAGAAAAAGAAGAAAAAACACTTGTAGAGCAACCGCTTGAAGAGTCGTCTCCATCAGTTGAAGATTTAGCTAATATTGAAAATAAATTGTCAGAAGTTGATGGACTTCCAGAAAATGAAATTGATAATACCCTGTCAGAGCCAGAGCCAGAGCCAGAGCCAGAGCCAGAGCCAAAACGTGGTTTTTTCGCGCGTTTAAAGCAAGGGCTAAGTAAAACACGACAAAATTTAGGTGGTGGTTTATTTGATCTGTTTCGCGGTAAAAAAATAGACGATGAACTATTTGAAGAACTTGAAACGCACTTACTTTTAGCTGATGTTGGCGTTGAAACTACCACTCGAATTATTAACTCGCTAATTCAATCAGCATCACGTAGCCAATTGAAAGATGCTGAAGCACTATACGACTTACTTAAAGTTGAACTTAAACAAGTGATCGACCCAGTAAGTATTCCATTGGAGATTTCCAAAAATAATACTCCCTTTGTTATTTTAATGGTGGGTGTGAATGGTGTAGGTAAAACAACAACTATTGGTAAACTCGCCAAACAATACCAACGTGAAGGAAAATCAGTCATGCTTGCCGCAGGCGATACCTTCAGAGCTGCTGCAGTTGAACAGCTAGAAGTATGGGGAGAGCGTAACAGTATTCCTGTTATTGCCCAGCACACTGGCGCTGATTGCGCATCTGTAATCTTTGATGCGATTAGTGCGGCTAAAGCACGAGGCGTAGATGTGTTGATTGCAGACACAGCAGGGCGCTTACAAAACAAAAGCCACTTAATGGAAGAATTAAAAAAAGTGGTAAGAGTGATGAAGAAACATGATGAAAGCGCTCCTCATGAAATTATGCTGACACTTGATGCGGGTACTGGTCAAAATGCCTTAAGCCAAACACAGTTGTTTCATGAAGCTGTAGGTTTAACCGGACTAACCTTAACAAAACTCGATGGCACTGCTAAAGGTGGTGTTATTTTTGCTGTTGCTGATAAATATGGTATTCCTATTCGATATTTAGGTGTGGGTGAAGGCATAGATGATTTACGGCCTTTTGATGGCAACGACTTTATTGATGCCTTATTTACAGATGAGCACAAGTAGGAGTGTTTAACTAGCTTATGATCCGCTTTAATAATGTCAGCAAAGCATACTCAGGTGGTATAATTGCATTAAAAAACGTCAGTTTTACGTTAGCTGCCGGTGAAATGGCTTTTCTTACAGGCCACTCAGGTGCTGGCAAAAGTACGTTATTAAAGTTAATGAGTTTAATGGAAACATCGACCAGCGGCAGTATTCATATTAATGGAACCAGCTTGTCAGATGTCACTTATCAACAAATCCCTTATGTACGCCGTGGCATTGGTATGATATTTCAAAATCATAACCTACTAATGGATCGCACCGTCTTTGATAATGTTGCATTGCCCCTCATTATTGAAGGATACAGCCATAAAGAGACAAAAAAACGGGTTGAAGCTGCGCTCGACAAAGTGCACTTAGGTAGCAAACTTAAAAGTTTCCCTAGTATGCTTTCTGGTGGAGAGCAACAGCGTGTTGGTATTGCACGGGCAATTGTTAATAAGCCCCCTATTCTACTGGCCGATGAGCCCACAGGTAACTTAGACCCAAAATTGTCATTAGAAATTATACGACTATTTGAAGAGTTCAATGATATGGGTGTTGCGGTGTTAATTGCGACTCATGACTTAGGGTTAATTGCACGATTACGTTATCGCACCTTAACACTCAAGCAAGGCAGTATGATTAATGATGGTTTAATTGAAGGTATGCAGACCTCGGGTGCAAACTATGTTTAATAAGCCAGAACCTCACCAACGTAAACGAAGTTTAATTGATAAAGTTTTTGGGCGTATTACTCGCCATCTTCAGCAGGGGATAGGCAGCTTAGGTGATCTATGGCGAACACCGTTTACCTCAATTATGACAATACTTGTGTTAGGTATCAGTTTAACATTACCTGCTACTTTGCATGTGTTTGTAAAGAATGCGAATACTATTTCGAGTCAGTGGGGTTCAGCATCTGAAATAAGTTTATTTTTAAAACTGACAGTTTCAGACAAAGAGGCACAACAACTCGTACAAAGGCTTAGGTTATACCCTGAAATAAGTAACGTTGAATATATTTCTGCTGAGAAAGCGTTAAAAGAATTTAAAGTATCCTCTGGTTTTGGTGACGCACTAACATATTTAGACAAAAATCCATTACCGGCGACGGTCTTAGTTACACCTACCAGTCGTTCTAGCCAAGTACTTGCAGCAAAAGAGTTGTTGCAAAAAATTACGCAAGAACGAGAAGTCGAACAAGGTAAGTTAGATCTTGAATGGCTTACTCGGTTAGAGGCTATTGCAAAACTTATTGAAGATGTAGTGCTAGGCTTGGCTGTTTTATTGTGTTTATCGGTAGTGCTTATTATTGGTAACACGATAAGGCTGGCGATATTAAATCAAAAAGACGCTATTGCAGTTATGAAATTAGTTGGTGCAACAGATGCGTTTATCCAACGTCCTTTTTTGTATGCTGGTGTTTGGTATGGTGTACTTGGTGGCTTAATTGCCAGTCTTTCAGTTAGTATATTAGCCTTATATTTTTCTAGCGCAATTGTAGAGTTAACCGAACTCTACCAAAGTAATTTTGTTTTACAGGGATTAGACTTTATTGAATTAATAATGCTAATTGCGTTAGCGGTTATTTTAGGGCTTTCTGGCAGTTATATTTCAGTAAGAAAGCACATTCGTGCGATAGAGCCTACAGCAGATTAAACCTTCCCGGTAAATAATACCAATCTCACTAATTTATTGTTTCATGTGGCAAAATTGATAGTGAACAGTATTTTCATAAAAAAAATATGATAAAAACGAGGTGCAGAGCTTGTTTAGGCCTTTCTACTAAGGTAAGGTTTGCCGTCATAGTTCGCGAAGTTGTGCTTTTTATGTTATAATTTCGGCCAGATTTTAAGAGGAGTACTTAGATGAGTAAAACAATGCAATCAATGGCGCTAATGGTTCCCAAAAGCGGCAGCATTGAAGCGTATATGCAGTCAGCTTATAGCATCCCAATGCTTACTGCTGAGCGTGAGCATGAGCTTGCTACTCGTTTATATGAAAAAGACGACTTGCAAGCGGCACAAGAGCTTATTATGTCGCATTTACGTTTTGTAATCCACGTAGCTAAAGGCTATGCAGGATATGGCTTGCCACAAGCTGATCTTATTCAAGAAGGTAATGTTGGCCTGATGAAAGCGGTAAAACGCTTTAACCCAGAAGTGGGTGTTCGTTTGGTGTCATTTGCTGTTCATTGGATAAAAGCTGAAATACATGAATACGTTCTACGCAACTGGCGTATCGTAAAAGTTGCTACTACCAAAGCACAGCGTAAGTTGTTTTTTAACTTACGTAAAAACAAAAAACGTTTAGGCTGGTTTAGTAACGAAGAAGTAAGCACAGTAGCTGAATCTTTAGGTGTTAGTGAAAAAGATGTTCTTGAGATGGAGTCTCGTATGACTAACCAAGACCAAGCTTTTGAATTGTCTTCAGACGATGACGATAATGCTAGCGCAAGTAGTTTTTCACCTGCACAATACTTAGAAGATAAGCAGTCTGATTTAGCCACAGAAGTTGAAGATAAAAACTGGGAAACGCATGCTAACAAGCAACTTGCCAATGCCATGGTAAGCCTAGATGATCGTAGCCAAGATATTATTAAAACACGTTGGTTAGATGATGAAAAAAGCACGTTACAAGAACTTGCTAATAAGTATCAAATTTCTGCAGAGCGTGTAAGACAGTTAGAAAAAAATGCACTTAATAAATTAAAAGGCGTTATTGCTGTTTAGTTTATTTAGCAAGATATACTATTTAAATGCCGACTGTTGTCGGCATTTTTTGTTTTAAGGCTATGGTAATCATTGCGCTCGGTAATCAACGCACCCTAAGGTACTAAACCATAGAATATCGGTTGCCTAAAATGTGACAACCTCTCTACAGTAATTGCTTTAACTGCTAGTAGAAATACCTAATTAACAATATGTTTTAATTGTAGGTCGGCATTTATGCCGTCAAAACCGACTCTTAGACAATGAAAGTAACCTATGAGCTAAAGTTCAACCTACTATTGCACGATAATTTTTATAAGTCTAACCTCAGTTGGCATAAAATGTGACAACCTCTCTACAGTAATTGCTTTAACTGCTAGTAGAAATACCTAATTAACAATATGTTTTTAATTGTAGGTCGGCATTTATGCCGTCAAAACCGACTCTTAGACAATGAAAGTAATCTATGAGCTAAAGTTCAACCTACTATTGCACGATAATTTTTATAAGTCTAACCTCAGTTGGCATAAAATGTGACAACCTCTCTACAGTAATTGCTTTAACTGCTAGTAGAAATACCTAATTATCAATATGTTTTAATTGTAGGTCGGCATTTATGCCGTCAAAACCGACTCTTAGACAATGAAAGTAACCTATGAGCTAAAGTTCAACCTACTATTGCACGATAATTTTTATAAGTCTAACCTCGGTTGCATAAAATGTGACAACCTCTCTACAGTAATTGCTTTAACCGCTAGTAGAAATACCTAATTATCAGTATGTTTTTAATTGTAGGTCGGCATTTATGCCGTCAAAAATCGACTCTTAGACAATGAAAGTAATCTATGTCAACCTACTACTGAACGATAATATTTTTAAGTCTGACCTATGAAGAACTTTTACAGCAATTTAAAAATGCCGGCGCTTGCTAACATTTTTAATTTTAAGTCCCTAAACTACGAAATTATTACTACTTATTTATAATTACTATTAGTAATAAGTTGATGGTTTATTGGTCAAAAGTACTGGATATGTGTATATATTTTGTTAGACTACCTGCACAAAAATAATAATATATAATAATGGTTTGGCCTTAATGGAAGTCAGGGCAAAAAATGATATTCAAGCGGCAAGACAGTTGCCAAAATTGAAATCATTACTAAAAAAGTATCGTCAAGTTAAAACAATGCAGTCAGGTTTACTACAGTTGTCTGAATTAGCCAGCACAGTAACCGACATGGATACGTTTTACCCTGCCTTAAACACAGTGATTGAAAGCTTATTCATTACTGATGCTTTTCATATTGCGTTACTCGATCAATCTAGAAAGTTAACACTTACTTACGGTAAAAGCCCTGAAGACTCAAGAATAATTGATCAAATAAATTCGCAGAATTGGCAACAAACACTAACAGGTATTGTCTATGAAAACGCTGAGCCTATGCATTGCAGTTCAGCGGAGAGAATGGCACTCGCTAAAGCTGGAAAAATAGTGCTTTACGGCTCTGCGTGTGTAGATTGGTTGGGTGTGCCACTAAAGCGCGGCCATCAAGTTATCGGTGTAATCGCGCTTCAAAGCTATGATAACAAGCTCTATTTTGATGACCGGGATTGTCAACTGCTAGAGTTTATTGCAGAACACTTAGTTACTGCTATCGACAGAGTTAGAAGTCGAGAGTTACTTGAACAAAACATTAGGCAGCGTACATTAAAGCTCACTGAAACTAATCACAAGTTACAGGTAGAAATAGCAGAAAGGCAAAAAATTGTAAAAGTGCATAAGGCACTACTCGCTATCTCTGAACTCACATCAACATCTAAAGATATAAACCTTTTTTATAAAGCTATTCATGGCCATATAGAAACATTATTGCCCGCGAAAAACTTATACATTGCATTGCTTTCTGAAAGTGATTCAATGCTGCACTTTACTTATTATAATGATGAAAAAATATCTCATCCTCAACCACGACAATTTGCTACAGGGTTAACAGAGTTAGCGGTTAAAATTGGCAAGCCACTCTTAATTAGCAAAGGTAAAATGCATACGCTAGGCGACAATGGAGAGCTCGAGCAAAAAGCATTTAATTTAAAGTATCCCTTGGAAAAGCTACCAAAGGCTTGGTTAGGTGCACCACTAGCTGATCGCGGTAAAATAATTGGTGTATTGGCAATTCAACACTACCAAGATGCAGATGCATACCAAATAAGTGATTTAAAAATAACACGCTTTGTCGGCCAGCATATTGCCACTGCAATTTTACGAAAAACAGCACAAGATAATATACAGCGTAGTAAGTCTGAACTAGAGCAAATTGTAAATCAGCGTACTGAGGAGCTTCAAGCAAGTAACCTTAACTTACGCATGCAAATAGAAGAGCGCAAGAAAGCAGAAGAACGCCTTTTTTATGAAGCCCATCACGATGCGCTAACTAAACTCCCTAATCGTGCAATGTTTTCCGACCGACTTACTTTTGCACAAAGGCATTTAAAACGTCATCCCAATCACCGCTTCGCGGTACTTTTTATCGATTTAGATCGCTTTAAAGTGATTAATGATACGTTAGGCCATTTAGCCGGTGATAAGTTTTTAATTGAAATCGCTAAACGTTTATCTAAATGTGTTCGCGATAACGATATTTTAGCGCGTTTAGGTGGCGATGAGTTTGTAATTTTGCTTGACTCATTACAGTCTGAAGATGATGTTGAAGAGGTTGCTAGCCGTATTATTACTGCAGTTAGCCAACCTTTCGTGTTAGACGAACATAGTTTGTATTCCAATGCTAGTATTGGAATAGCCCTTTGCAGCCATCATTATACTGATGCCAATGAAATATTGCGCGATGCCGATGCGGCTATGTACCAAGCGAAAAGTTTAGGTCGTGGACGTTATGTGTTTTTTGATGAAAGTATGCGCGAGCAATTAATTGCAAGTATGACCTTAGAGCAAGAGTTGCGTGTAGCGATTGTTGAAAATCAATTTGAACTACACTATCAGCAAATATCAGATCTAATGCTTTCAAATACTATTGGTTTTGAGGCCTTATTACGCTGGAATCATCCAACTAAAGGCTTGTTAACACCAAGTGAATTCTTATTCATGGCAGAAGAAACCGGCATGATATTAGAAATAGAGACTTGGGTGATTGCTGAGGTATGTTCACAATTAAAAAGCTGGCTTGATAGTGAAGATGAACACAAGAACGCCTTTATTGGTGTTAATCTTTCTGGTCGTCATTTAACGCAAGCTAATCAATTGTGTAAGCTCATTGGCTTAATTAAAGAGCATACAATTGAACCTGAACGTTTAATTTTAGAATTTAATGAGTCGGCTTTTAGTAAAAATAATGAGCTAGCGTTAAAGGGCTTACGTAAATTAAAAGAACTCGGTGTTAAATTAGCCTTAGATGACTACGGTGCAGGGCAATCGTCATTCAACTTTCTACACAACTATCCATTTGAATTTATTAAGCTTGATCGTAGTTTTATACGCACATTAAATGGCAGTGATATTAATCTCGCGCTAGTA
Source organism: Thalassotalea piscium (assembly GCF_030295935.1). Taxonomy (NCBI): domain Bacteria; kingdom Pseudomonadati; phylum Pseudomonadota; class Gammaproteobacteria; order Alteromonadales; family Colwelliaceae; genus Thalassotalea; species Thalassotalea piscium. The sequence continues at coordinate 3,808,872 of NZ_AP027362.1, read as the reverse complement.
AAAGCCTTGCATGAACTTGGTGGTAAGTTTGGTTATCGCTTAGTAGCAGAGGGCATAGAGTCAGAAGAGGTTTTGCAAAAGTTAATGAAAGTTGGCTGTGATTTTGGTCAGGGTTACCATATTAGCCGCCCTGAGAAAATTGTAAATCAAAGTGACAATATAGAACGACTCGTGCCAAAAGCAAGAGCGTAGTTCCTCAACGTTACTAAAGCGTAATAACAATATAATAGAAATTATAATAGAGTAAATAAATGACAATAATTGTTGCAGGCAAGCTGTTATTAAAAGCAGGAATGCGTGAAGAGTTTATTGAAAAGTCTATTCCTGCAATATTATTAGCGAGGCAGAATAAGGCATGTGTAGACTTCTCAGTATCCCCTGACTCTGTAGATGCTAATAGAGTTAATATATTTGAACAATGGACAACAGAGGAAGCACTGACAAAATTTAGAGATTCAGGACCTGAAAGTGATACTTTATCAATGGTAGAAGTTGTTGATATTAAAGAGTTTACTCTTTAGTGTTTATAGAAAAAACCTTCCACTTTAAGAGCAATGCCAGGTGTTGTTCTATAATTAACATCTTCGGGCCACTCAAGAAATGGCTCTACTTCAAAGTATAACCATTCTTTATAGGCGTTAAATCGATAGCGATAGCTTAACGTATACTTATCAACAACAAAGCCACGCTCGCCATTGCGTTCACCTTCAACCTGTAAACCAACTAATGATGCAGTTGTTGTGTCGATTTGGTTGAGCTTATAAAACCCATGTTTCCATCGAACACCGCTATACGATTGTGAACCACGAGTACTATAGTTTATTCTAAACTGTGATTGATCAGAAAGCTTGTAATCATACTCTAATAACAACTTACTGCCCCAACCGTCGGCTAAAAAGTAATAAACTGAGGGCTCGATTTTTAAGCTGTGACTTTTATTCCAGGTTAAGCGCCTTACATAGCGAGCGCGCGCAAAAATGTCACCACTTGATATCCCAAGTCGTGTGTCAGTAAACTGCTTACTGTCTTGTAAATATACATAACGAACAGCGGCAGCAAAGTGTTCAGAATTAGTTTGTGGTTGCGTATTTATACTTTCAAGCGGGAGTTGGTTAAGTGTGTCTTCGTCGTTGTCTGAAAGAATTAGATCCATTTTGTCACTAAAGTGGGGTAAATCAACTTTAATACGAAAGCGCGCCTTCATTTTTTCTAAATTTCTTGCTTTTGGGGCCCACTGTAAACTGATTTTTGCAATGGTACTGGGATTTTTTTGTTGACCATCTTTATCAATAAAAAAATTATCAAACCACAATGCAGACTGATATACCCCTTCTGATACGGTATCGTGAAACTCTTCTATCCATGCATCGTCTTCTTTTTCCGCAATCTCTTTAGCTTGTTCGGCTGTTTTAGAGGCCTCTTTGTTCCTGTTTTTTTGTAACAATTTATTGGGTTCACAAGGTTTGTTATGTTGAGTTTTTTGTTCTTGTGATAACACTATGCAATCAGCTTGTACATTAGCACTATAGCTAACACTAAATGCCCCAATAAATAATAAATTTATGAGCCGACTATGAAGTAGATCAATCAATCTAACAATGTCCTTATCTTTTAATGCTTAAGTGATGCTTTTTTCAAACAAAACTTTATAATGAACTTACTTAGATTATAGGAGTTTTTTCGATGGGTGGAATAGGTATTTGGCAATTAATAATTGTTGCAGTGATTATCATACTATTATTTGGTACTAAAAAGTTACGTAACCTAGGCAGTGACTTGGGTAGCGCAGTTAAAGGCTTTAAAAATTCAATTGGTGATGACGGTGAAAAAAAAGCAATAGATGAAAAAAAATCAGTAGAAGAGAAAGTTGCTTCAACTACTGAAGACAAAGATAAAGTATAATTTATGTTTGATATTGGCTTTTGGGAGCTATTATTAATTGCGATGATCGGCCTAGTAGTTTTAGGTCCAGAGCGATTGCCTGTTGCTATTCGTACAGTTCGTGGTTGGATGAGTAACGTTAAGCGCTTTAGCGATACGGTGAAAACTGAATTGAATGAAGAACTTCGTATTCAAGAGCTTCATGCTAACCTGAAAAAGGCTGAGCAAGTTAATATGGAAAATTTATCGCCAGAAGTGGCGGAATCTGTTCGATCATTAAAAGAAGCCGCAGAAATGGTAACGAAACCGTACATGAACAAAACGGAAAAAAGCGCAATTGAGCCCACTGCAAATAAAGAAAACAACGAATGACACAAACATCTCACACGTTATTTGATCATTTACTTGAGCTGCGAACACGTTTACTTAAAGCCTTATTATCAGTATTAGTTATATTTTGTTCGATGATATATTTTGCTAACGATATATACGAATATGTGTCCAAACCATTGTTAGCAACTATGCCGGAAGGTGGTCAGATGATAGCAACTGATGTTGCTTCTTCATTTTTTGCTCCTTTCAAGCTAACTATTGTATTAGCTGTTTTCATTGCAATGCCCTATATTCTTTACCAACTATGGTCTTTTATTGCGCCAGGGCTTTATCGCAAAGAAAAGCGTTTAATTGCACCGCTAATGTTTGGCAGTACCTTTTTATTTTATTCTGGCATAGCGTTTAGTTATTTTGTGGTTTTTCCATTGGTTTTTTCATTTTTTACCTCGGTCGCCCCAGCAGGAGTTACAATAGCCACAGATATTTCGAGTTATCTTGATTTTGTGCTGAAGCTTTTCTTTGCTTTTGGTATTGCATTTGAAATACCTATCGCAATTATTTTAATGTGCTGGACAGGCTTTACTGACCCTCAAAGCTTAAGAAAAAAACGGCCTTATATCGTTGTTGGTGCATTCGTTATTGGTATGTTGTTAACACCACCAGATATTATTTCACAAACCTTGTTAGCTATCCCTATGCTTATTTTATTTGAGGTGGGTGTTTTTATTGCTGCTATGCAATTTGGTGATACTAACGATGAAGACATCGATGATGCAGATCGTACCGACTAAGTGCTTTAAACAATAGCACTTTTAACGGTTAACTTAAAAAGAGAGTGAGTTGCTTGATTGATATAGGCGTAAACTTTACCAATAACCGTTTTGACAACGAACATGCTTTAATTATTGAAAGAGCTAAAGTTGCGCATGTTAATGGCTTTTTGGTAACGGGTACGTCAATTAGTGAGAGTCAAAAAGCGTTAGCGTTATGTCAACAATTCCCTCATTTTTTACATTGTACCGCTGGCATTCACCCCCACGATGCAGATAATGCGCCCGCTAACTTTATTGAACAACTAACAAAGCTTGCAACCTCAAGTCATGTTAAAGCCATTGGCGAGTGCGGTTTAGACTTCAATCGTAATTTTTCAACGCCAGAAAATCAGTTGTCGGTATTTAAACAGCAGGTGGCGCTTGCAAGTAAACTTTCTTTTCCTTTATTTCTTCATCAGCGCGATGCGTTTGAACAATGGTATGCTGTCCTTCAACCATACATAGACAAAGTTCCAGCGATGGTTTCGCATTGTTTTACCGGAAATAAAGCTGAGTTAACGCAATGTTTAGATGCCGGTATGTACATTGGTATTACTGGTTGGTTGTGCGATGAGCGCAGAGGTAAAACGTTACAAGAAATTGTAAAGTGCATACCACTTTCACAGTTAATGATAGAGACTGATGCGCCCTATTTAACGCCAAGAACAATCAAGCCTCGCCCAAAAAGCAGTCGTAATGAACCTGCTTACCTGCCCTATATCGTTACAAAACTAGCTGAACTTACCTCATATAGTGAAGATGAAATACGTTACCATACTAAAGTAAATGCTGAGCGAGTGTTTAATTGGGGCCCGCCTAATGTGTAGGCAATATAGCATCACAGTTTTATTTTTTATCGCCCAGCTTTTAGCATTACCTTGCATGGCCGCGACGTATGATATCGTCTTAAATCAAGAAGCGAATGTCAGCAGTAAGTATTCAGTGTTAGCTTCAGAATATAGAGAAGCAAGTATCCATCAGGTGTTTAATTACCCGCAGCAAGTTTGGAGTCAACGCCAGCACCCTTTAAACCTTAGAAATGGGAAAAATTGGCTTGCGATAGATATTACGAATACAGGAGATCAAGACGCAAACTTTTATATAGTGGTTAATAATACTATGCAGTTGCACAGTGTTAAGCTGTATGAACGAGGTTATGGCAATACTATAAAAATTACGCCACTTACTCGTCATTATAATAGCTTGTCTAGTGCTCATTTTAGGCTTTCCGCTAAAGTAACCTCACGAGTGTTTTTAACGGTAACTGCCGATGGTGACGCTACAATTCAACTCAATACCTTAAGTCCGAATCAATTTGTTGAAAGTTTAAGCCTTAGCCAATACATAACAGGTATCGCCATTGGTGGTATGTTCGCATTAGCCTTAGTTATGTTAATGCTGTTTGCCGCTAATGGCAGTAAATCATTAGTGATACTTTTTGGTTACTTTACAATACAAGCACTGTCTTTATCTGTTTTACTTGGTTTTAATTTGTATAGTGTTTTTCCTGAAACGCCTGAGTTTAGGGGTTTTGAACTGCCACTGTTAACCTCTTTTTCAGCTGTTTTTCTTATTTGGTTCACCCGAGAGTTGTTTAACTTAAGATTACTGGCAAAACGCTTGGACAAGGTGCTTAAAATAATAGGTTGGCTGCTATTTCTCTATCTGCCTCTTAGTATGCTGTTATCGCTAAATACTAACCTCATTATTTGTAAACTTATTGATGTTGTTTCAGCGTGCGTGCTCATTACTGTTGGCTTACAGTTGGTTAGAAAAAATCAGCGACTCGCACTATTATTTACCATTGTAATTTTACTCGCTCTAATTTTTAAATTGCTAAATATAGTTACTATTTCATGGTATGGCTTTAGTACTGACCTTAATACTATTTCGTTTTGGCTTCATGGATTTTTAATTACCTTTATTTTAAGCCGACAATATTATTACCAGAAATTAGACAGTGAACGCGCTCAAAAAGAGTCTCTTGAAAGTGCAATGACTACCCGCCAAGCCCAAGACGAGTTACTTGTGCTACAACAAGAAACACAAGAGCAGCTTGAATTGAGAGTTCAAGAGCGTACGTTAGAGCTTAATATTGCCTTGCAAGAGCTTGAAGATGCGAATAGAGAATTAGCCGAAAAAAATACCCTTGACGACCTTACTGGATTATTTAATCGACGACATTATGATCAGAAACTTTTAGCTGAATTTCGCCGAAGCCGTCGTAACTTAACTCCGCTTAGTATTGTGGTAATAGATATTGACCTTTTTAAAGGAGTTAATGATACCTATGGTCATGTTGCTGGAGATAAATGCTTAGTTATAATAGCGCGATTAATTAAAAGCGTTTTACGGCGGAGTACAGATGTTGGTTGTCGCTATGGCGGTGAAGAATTTTGTTTGATTTTACCTGAAACAGATAAAGACGGAGCTACTGCCATTGCTGAAGAACTCCGTTTAGCTGTTAAAGATCAGGCATTTAAACTTAGTAATACGGGTACCACAATTGCGTTATCAGTTAGCTGTGGTATTAGTACTTATCAACAACAAAATGAGATCAGCCCTGAAGATTTATTTGTTGTCGCAGATAAAGCACTTTATCAAGCAAAAAATCAAGGTCGTGATCAGGTGGTATTTTTTGATTTAAATATGCTCAAAGCAGAGCAGGAGTAGTTTTATGAGTCAATTTGGACAGTATCCAGCACGTCGTCTTCGTCGTATGCGCAGAGACGAATTTTCAAGAAAGTTAATGTCAGAAAACCAATTAACGGTTAACGATTTAATTTATCCTGTATTTATTTTAGAAGGTGAAAACCAGCGAGAGGCTGTAGAGTCAATGCCTGGAGTTGAGCGTAAAAGTATTGATTTACTACTAGAAGAAGCGAAAGAGTTGGTTGAATTAGGTATTCCCGCCGTTGCACTTTTCCCGGTAACGCCCACTGAAAAAAAATCGCTACTTGCAGAAGAAGCCTATAACCCTGAAGGCTTAGCTCAACGAGCGGTAAGAGCATTAAAGCAGCATTTTCCTGAGTTAGGTGTTATCACCGACGTAGCGTTAGATCCGTTTACCACTCATGGCCAAGACGGCATAATTGGTACTTCGGGTAAAGATGAAGGCTATGTGCTCAATGATATAACCAAAGATATTTTGGTTAAACAGGCTTTATCTCACGCACAAGCTGGCGCTGATGTGGTCGCGCCTTCAGATATGATGGACGGCAGAATTGGCGCAATTCGCCAAGCATTAGAAGCTCACGGGCTGGTTAACACTCGAATTCTAGCTTACTCAGCGAAGTATGCCTCTAGTTATTACGGCCCATTTAGAGATGCGGTCGGCTCTTCAGGTAATATTAAAGGAGGTAATAAATTCTCCTACCAAATGGACCCAGCTAATAGTGATGAAGCGTTGCATGAAGTCTCTCAAGATATTTATGAAGGCGCAGATATGGTAATGGTAAAGCCTGGAATGCCATATTTAGATGTAGTTCGTCGAGTAAAGGATACGTTTCAAGTACCTACTTATGCTTACCAAGTGAGTGGTGAATACGCTATGCACATGGCCGCAATACAAAATGGTTGGCTTGCTGAAAAACCTTGTGTGATGGAGGGCTTACTTGCTTTTAAACGGGCAGGAGCCGATGGTGTGTTAACTTACTTTGCCAAAAAAGTAGCGCGTTGGTTAAAGGAAGAATAGGACGTTTTAGCTAGCTAAAAAGGTCAATAACGTGGCACACGATAAGCAATCGTTATTAGCTGTACACACAGCAGTTTTGCTCTTTGCATTATCAGGTTTATTTGCAAAATGGTTACTATTACCTGCGATTGTTATTGTGTGCGCTCGAGCGCTATTTGCATCGCTCACATTAATTTTTATTATTCGGTTTGTTAAGAAACAGTCGCTTGAAATTAATCGCTCAATGGTTTGGCCGCTACTTGCAACAGGTGTGGTGTTAGCAATTCATTGGGTGAGTTTTTTTCAAGCTATTCAAGTGTCTACTGTTGCTATTGGCTTGATTACTTTTGCCTCTTTTCCATTGTTTGTTAGTTTATTTGAGCCTTATTTTTTTAAAGAAGCATTTGAGCTTAAAACAGTATTTCAAGCATTACTGACCTTGCTAGGAATAAGTTTAGTACTTCCTTTTGATGCGATAGATTATTCAGTTCTAAACGGTATGTTGTGGGGAGTTATATCGGCAATAACCTTTGCTTTATTAACCCTATTAAATAGAAAATTTGTTGTACAACATTCAGCAACAAAAGTATCTCTTTATCAAAATGGTGTAGCAGGCTTGTTATTATTACCTTTAGCTCTTATATCTCCACCAGAAATTAGTAACTACCAATGGCAATTACTGTTTGTTCTTGGGGTAATATTTACGGCGCTTTCCCACACGTTATTTAACCATGCATTAAAAAAAATCAAAGCACAAACAGCGAGTATTGCTGTTAGCTTAGAGCCGATATACGCGATAATTGCCGCTTATTTGTTTTTAGGTGAGACGTTAACCAGCTTAATGATGCTGGGTGGTTTAATTGTAATACTAACCAATATATGGGTATTAAGAGTAAATGAGCAAAAAAGTTAGCGTTTACTGTTATTCACATTGAATTTTTAGCGTTAGACCAATTTTCTTTAATTCTTTATTTTCTTGTAGCAACTCGTCAGCTATTAGCGGGTGCTGCGCTAACCATTGATTAGGCAAGCAGAGGAAAATAGTGTTGTTTTCTACTTTCGTTTGATAGCTTGGTAATACATCGTCTTGTCGACGACGACATAAAATAATAGCCAAACGTAAGATTGTTAAATAATAGCAAGCATGTTGAAAGCTAACCGCAGATAAAGATTTTAATAAGGTAACGTCAATCCCACCTTTATAAAGCTTTACCAACGCGGCTATAAATTGTCGCTCTGGTTGTTCAAAACCTGGAATATCAGCATTGTTAAGCAAATAAGCGCCATGCTGCTGGTGCCGCTTATATTCTAAGAGCAGACCAATTTCATGAAGCGCTGTAGCAGCATGTAATAGTTCGATTTCGTTTTTGTCGACAAGCTGCCATGCTGGCGCAAAGCTTTCTAATAAAGTTGTTACTTGCTTTTGTATACGTTGCGCGTGCAAGGTGTCGATATGAAACTTGAGAGAAAGTCCACTAACAGTTCGTTGTCTAATGGCTATTTGACGGCTGTTGGGTAACATCTCATATAATAAACCTTCACGCAGTGCGCCGCTAGATAGCTGTAGTTGTTCAATTTTTAATGCTTCAAATAGTGCTATTAATATCGTTAACCCACTGACAAATACTGGCACCCTCTCACTGGTTAGCCCTTCGATAACAATATCATCAATGCATTCAAACTCAGTAAGCGCGAGCTTTATTCGCTGTAAAAATGAATACAAAATAAGTGACGGTTGCTTTTCAAATATTAATATTTCAGCTAATGCCTGCATTGTGCCTGAGCCGCCAAGAACCACCTGCCAGCCGAGTGATTGATACTGTGCTACATAAGGAGCTAATTGTTGCTTTGCATAATTAATGGCTTGTTCAATTTTTAGGGGACTAAGCTGCCCTTCTTCAAAGAATTTTGCGTTAAATGTGACACAACCTATATCAATACTAATTGCATGTTCAATAGTAAAACCGCTACCAATAATAAGTTCGGTACTTGCGCCGCCAATATCTACTACAAGTTTTTCCTTTGCAGAGCTACTGGTATGAGCAACCCCAAGGTAAATACTCTCGGCTTCTTGTAAACCACTTAACAAGGTAACTTTATGTCCAAGTATTGTATTGGCAGCATTAATAAACGAGGCTCTGTTAGTGGCTAGCCTTAAGGTGGCTGTGGCGACAATACGAATATTTTCAGGCGGAATATCTTGTAAACGCTCAGCAAAAAAGCTTAAACACTCAAGCCCTCTGGCAATAGCTGACTGATTAAGCAAATTATTACTATCAAGCCCTGAAGCTAAGCGTACTTTACGCTTAACTTTGTCGACAACTTGCACACTATCGGCAAGCTGACGGGTGATCAGCATATGAAAGCTGTTCGACCCTAAATCGATGACCGCATATAAAGGAGAAGTGTTATTTTCTATAGCTGCAGACATTAATAACGCACGTTCCTACTTAGTACGACGCTGCCTATTGCCACCAGGTTTGCGGTTTTGTCCGCCGTTATGCGGGCGAGGACGTCGCTGTCTAGGTTTTGGCTTAGGTAAGTCTGATAGTAAAGCGTCTTGATCGTATTTGCTCACCGGTAGCGAATGCGAAATATACTCTTCAACTGCAGGTAGGTTAAAAACATACTCTTCACAAGCAAAGCTTATCGCGTGGCCAGTCTCACCAGCACGACCTGTTCTGCCAATACGGTGAACATAATCCTCACAATCGTCAGGTAAGTCGTAATTAAATACATGAGTGACTAACGGGATATGTAATCCACGCGCGGCTACGTCGGTAGCAACTAGAATGTCTAATTGCCCGTTGGTAAATTGCTCAAGTACCTTTAAGCGTTTTTTCTGAGGTACGTCGCCAGTAAGTAAGCCTACACGAATACCATCGGCTTCTAAGTGCGCGTGCACATTTTCACAACTGTGTTTAGTATTAGCAAAAACAATCGCTTTATCTGGCCACTCTTCTTCAAGTAAGGTTTGAAGTAATGTCATTTTATCTTCATTAGAAGGGTAAAATAACTCTTCTGAGATACGCACATTGGTTTTTTGATCCGGTTCAACTTCAACACTAACAGGGTCATTCATGTGCTCAAAAGCAAGCTCTTTCACACGGAAAGACAGGGTTGCAGAAAACAGCATACTTAAACGTTCAGTTGGCTGCGGCATGCGACGGAACATATAGCGAATATCTTTAATAAAACCAAGGTCAAACATACGATCGGCTTCATCAAGCACAACAACTTCAATACTATTAAGATTATAAATGCCTTGTTTAAGATAGTCGAGTAAGCGGCCACAGGTACCAATTAGAATGTCTACACCGTTCTCTAATTCTTGGCGTTGGCTTTCATAACCTTCACCACCATAAACCACACCAAGTTTTAACCCCGTACTTTTAGCCATCTCAAGGGCGTCGCGGTGTATTTGTACTGCTAGCTCACGGGTAGGAGCCATTATTAAGGCTCTAGGTTGTTTATGATCAGGTTTCGGCTTTTGAAGTAAATGATGAAAAGTTGCCGCTAAAAAGGCGATAGTTTTCCCTTCACCTGTCTGTGCTTGTCCGGCAATATCTTGGCCATTAAGCAGTACAGGTAGCGATTTTGCTTGAATTGCTGTGCAATTTTCAAAGCCCATGGCATCTAATCCAGCGACCACTTGTGGGGCTAAATTAAGCTCTGTGAACTTGATATCTGTTAAATGTGTATTATTCATGCTGATAGCTTAACAGGTTACGTTGTTAATAAAAATTAGTATCTGTTTGTTTAATGTATTTAATAAGTAATAACTTAATGGATTAGCTTGATATTTTTAATCTTATATCCATATAAGTATTTAGGACGCATTCACTTTTGTGTCAAAAATTTTGTTTGTATTAATCATTATTTATTAGAGCTGTAACGAAGCATGCAAAGTGTTTTTATTGTAATGCGTTAGTGCGAAAAGTAAATTATGTTTCAACATGATTTAGTTATATAAATAAAAATCGGGCTGTGCTATTGGTAATTAAAAACGATGTAGGTATAATTTCCAACCATTGGCGCATAGCCATCATTAACGGAGAATAAAATGAGCGATAAGATTGTTCAATTGACAGATGACAGTTTTGAAGCTGATGTATTGTCTGCATCAGGTTTAGTGTTAGTTGATTTTTGGGCCGAGTGGTGTGGTCCTTGTAAAATGATAGCACCATTATTAAATGATGTTGCTGAAGAGTATGCAGGCAAAGTAGTTGTTGGTAAATTAAACATCGACCAAAACGACGGCACACCACCAAAGTATGGTATTCGTGGTATTCCAACATTATTACTATTTAAAGATGGTGCGGTAATTGATACTAAAGTTGGCGCTTTATCTAAAACACAATTAAAAGAGTTTTTAGATAATCACCTTTAATTGTTGTAGGCCCGTATCGCGGGCCTTTTAATTTTTTTATAACATTAATTATCGTCGTTACTTTACGAATCTAATTTTTAATGTTAAGTTTAACTTTCAAATGAAAATAACATTTCTGTATTCAACCCAACTCAACTCTATTCGTTCAACAATGCCATGTTGGCAATGCATAACAACGTAAAATAGTTAAAGAACCTTTACTATGAATCTTACCGAATTAAAACAAAAATCCATTAGCGAGTTAATCAAGCTTGCTGAAACCATGAAACTTGAGCATTTAGCTCGTAACCGTAAACAAGACATAATTTTTGCTATTTTAAAAGCGCACGCTAAAAGCGGTGAAGATATCTTTGGCGGCGGTGTATTAGAAATCCTTCAAGATGGCTTTGGATTTTTACGCTCGGCAGATTCATCTTATTTGGCAGGACCTGATGACATTTATGTATCGCCTAGTCAAATTCGTCGCTTCAGTATGCGTACTGGTGATACCATTGGGGGTAAAATTCGACCGCCAAAAGATGGCGAACGTTACTTTGCTTTACTAAAAGTTAATGAAGTTAACTTTGATAAGCCTGAAAACGCACGTAATAAAATACTATTTGAAAACTTAACACCGATTCATCCAAACGAACGTATGGTAATGGAACGAGGTAATGGTTCAACTGAAGATATTACCGCGCGAGTTTTAGACTTAGCCTCACCAATTGGCAAAGGGCAACGCGGATTAATCGTTGCGCCACCAAAAGCAGGTAAAACATTATTACTGCAAAATATTGCCCAAAGTATTGCTCATAACCATCCTGAATGTGAACTTATGGTATTGCTTATTGATGAGCGACCAGAAGAAGTAACTGAGATGCAGCGCTTAGTTAAAGGAGAGGTTGTAGCCTCAACTTTCGACGAACCAGCAAACCGTCATGTTCAAGTGGCTGAAATGGTAATTGAAAAAGCAAAACGCTTAGTTGAGCACAAAAAAGACGTTGTCATTTTATTAGACTCTATTACTCGTTTAGCGCGTGCCTACAACACGGTAATACCTTCATCAGGTAAAATTTTAACGGGTGGTGTAGATGCTAATGCTTTACATCGTCCTAAACGCTTTTTTGGTGCAGCTCGTAATATTGAAGAGGGTGGTAGTTTAACTATTATCGCGACAGCTTTAGTTGATACAGGCTCGAAAATGGATGAAGTGATTTACGAAGAATTTAAGGGGACTGGTAATATGGAATTACACCTGTCTCGTAAAATTGCTGAAAAACGAGTATTTCCTGCTATTCATTTTAATCGCAGCGGTACGCGTCGTGAAGAGCTAATTACCAAGCCCGATGAATTACAAAAAATGTGGATTTTGCGAAAAATTGTACATGATATGGGTGAGATAGATGCAATGGAGTTTATGATCGACAAACTTTCGATGACAAAAACTAATGATGAGTTTTTTGACTCAATGAAGCGACAGTAATACGCTTTAAGTCTTTATTTAACAAGCCAGCTTCTGCTGGCTTTTTTATACCTACCAATACTGTCTTCTAATTAATACCAATCTCACTAACTATGGGAACACTTCTACTGGCTAAAACAGTCAACTACTGCGATATTTATTTTATAATTATCGCTACATGGATGTAGCTTATGTGGACAATGCAGGAGCATTATTGTCCTGAACAACTAGTTATGAAAATAAACGCCTTGTATTTGACCGTTTGCACTGCGTATAAAATAGATCACTTATTTAATGAAACTGGTATAACTACATAAGTAATACGATTGCTCTATAATAAGCAATTGAAAAGTATGGTTTTATCGGTGTTGATCGTACATCCATTATCCAGAACTCAGGTTATTTAAATGTGGCTAAAATAGGCAAGTTGTACGCTATGGTATAAACTTAATTTGTACGGTGGTAATATCGCTTTAAATTTACTTTTCCTGTTTTAGTAAAACTGCACAATTAATACACGATAATTAGTTGGTAATAGTGTAGTATGCGCATTTTTAAATTTAATGAAATCTGACTAACTAATAGGAGATGTAATGCAACATTATTTGCAAACTTGTTTATTATTACTTTTATTAAGTAGTTTTATTTGTCAGGCAGGAACTAATCTTCCTGCTGAAGATATAACCGTTAAAGTAGTTACTGAAGAGAGCTACCCGATACAGTTTTTTGAAAATGGTAAATTAATTGGCACAGCAACTACGTTTGTAGAACAGGTGCTAGCTGCCGCTAATATTCAATATAATATTGATGTGTATCCGTGGGCAAGAGCCTATCGCATGGCCTTAAATGAGCCTAACATATTGATTTTTTCTTTAGCAAAAACCGCCCAAAGAGCAGATAAGTTTAAATGGGTAGGTGAAATAATGGACTTAGAATATTACTTGTTTGGTCCAGTTAACAGTAATATTAATGCGCACACCAGCTTGGAAGAGCTCAGGCAATATCGTATTGGGACGGTACGTGATGGAGCCCCGTATCAATATTTGCTGAGAAATGATTTTAAAAATTTAGTTACTGTTGTGAAAGCTGAGCAAACGGCATTGTTATATCAAAGTGGCAGAATAGATTTGTTACCTGCAAATAAATCAACGTTTGAAATAGTATGTAGAAATAGAAAATTAGATTGCAGCAACTTAGTACCACTTTATAAATTAGATATGCCCTCTATTAAATTATTTATGGCGTTTAGCCAGTTAACAGACGATTTTATCGTAGAGAAAGTACGCGCAGCATATAATCAAGTAACGAAAGCACAACATAATCTAATTGAGCAGAGTATCAATTAGTAACTTCCAGCCTATACCCGCTATAATACCTACAAATTTTTGGTTAAATTCTAATATGAAATACAGTGATTTAAGAGACTTTATTAAACAACTAGAACAGTTGGGGCAGCTTAAGCGCATTAGCCAGCCAATTTCTACTCACTTAACAATGACAGAAATCAGCGATCGTACCTTACGTCAAGGTGGTCCGGCACTGTTATTTGAAAACCCGATAGATGAAAACGGTGTTCCATGTTCAGTACCTGTGTTAACCAACTTATTTGGCACACCAGAGCGTGTCGCCTTAGCGATGGGTCAACCGAATGTAAGCGCATTGCGCGAGGTAGGTAAATTATTAGCGATGCTAAAAGAGCCTGAGCCACCTAAAGGTTTTCGTGATGCATTAGCCAAAATACCTGTTTATAAACAGGTATTAAATATGCCAGTAAAAGTGATCAAAAAACCTTTATGTCAGCAAGAAGTTATCAGTGGTGAAAACGTAGACTTAAATAAATTACCCATTCAAACATGCTGGCCGGGCGATGTCGCGCCATTAATTACTTGGGGGTTAACGGTTACTAAAGGCCCACACAAAGAAAGACAAAACTTAGGAATTTATCGCCAACAAGTGTTAAGTAAAAATAAAGTAATAATGCGTTGGTTATCTCACAGAGGTGGCGCATTAGACTTTCAAGAATTTAAGCAAACCCACCCGGGTGAAAAATACCCAGTTTCAGTGGCTTTAGGTGCTGATCCTGCAACAATTCTTGGCGCGGTTACACCTGTGCCAGATACCTTGTCTGAATATGCGTTTGCCGGTCTATTACGAGGGGCAAAAACTGAAGTAGCCAAATGTATTAGTAACGATCTAGAAGTGCCTGCTACTGCTGAAATTATATTAGAAGGTTATATCGACCCAGACGAAGTAGCGCCAGAAGGTCCTTATGGAGATCATACCGGTTATTATAACGAAGTTGATAGCTTTCCTGTTTTTACAGTAACACATATAACGCATCGTAAAGATCCGATATACCACAGTACATATACCGGCCGCCCACCAGATGAACCTGCGATATTAGGTGTGGCACTCAATGAGGTATTTGTGCCTATTTTGCAAAAACAATTTCCAGAAATTCAAGACTTTTACTTACCGCCAGAGGGCTGTTCGTACCGTTTAGCAATTGTGACCATTAAAAAGCAATATGCAGGTCACGCAAAGCGCGTAATGATGGGGGTTTGGTCGTTTTTACGACAATTTATGTATACCAAGTTTGTTATTGTATGCGACGACGACATTAATGCGCGTGACTGGAAAGATGTAATTTGGGCGATGACAACACGAATGGACCCAAGCAGAGACACTGTTTTGATCGAAAACACACCGATAGATTACCTTGATTTTGCTTCTCCTGTGTCAGGACTTGGTTCAAAAATGGGAATGGATGCAACCAACAAGTGGCCCGGAGAAACAGACAGAGAGTGGGGAGAGCCCATTATAATGGACGATAAAATTAAACAACAAGTAGACGATATTTGGGACGATCTCAATATTATTGAGTAGCGTTAAATATTTCATGATAAAATGTTCGGCTATTGTGCTATTAAAAAATGAAAGCTTTAAAGGTAAGGGTAAAAATAAATAATGAGTATTATTAATTGTCAGGTACATTCGTTAGTGCCACTAACTGAATTTGTTTATAAGGTTTTACTCAAGCCTGAGCATAACGTTGATTTTTTACCTGGCCAATATTTAAATTTTATTATGTCTGACGATGATAAACGTGCTTTTTCTATCGCTAGTGCACCAAAAGACGAGCTTATTGAATTACAAATAGGTGCCTTTGGTGCAGACAGCTACCCAATGCAAGTGATTGAAAAAATACAAACTTCAAAGCAAGTGCAGGTTGAAATGCCGCTAGGACAAGCACACCTGCGAGATAGCGAACGTCCATTGCTGTTAATTGCGGGTGGCACTGGTTTTTCATACATTAAGTCGATGTTTGAGCAACTCGTTCATGAAAACTCTCAACGTAAAGTTGTTGTTTACTGGGGGCTACGAGAAGAAAGCGCAAGCTATGAATTAGAAAAAACGCAAGCAACAATACAAAAGCTTACCCATGGCGAATTTCACCCGGTTATTGAAAATGCACATAACAATTGGCAAGGTAAAACAGGTATGGTTCACCAAGTGGTAATGGCCGATATTAGCGACTTGTCGTTGTACGACATATACTTAGCGGGCCGTTTCGATATGGTTGGTGTAGTACGTACAGACTTTGTTGCCAAAGGCGCATTAATCGACCGCATGTATGCCGACGCTTTTGCATTTATTTAAGCGAGAATACTATCGCATTAAACTTTTATTCTAACGAAGCCCTATAGATCTGACAGCGGGCTTCTTACTCCATTCGCCCCATGTTCAATTACATGCGTGTAGATCTGAGTAGTGCGAATATCCGTATGGCCTAGTTGCTCTTGTACTGTACGAATATCTGCACCGCGTTGTAATAAGTGCGTTGCAAATGAGTGGCGTAAAGTATGGCAAGTAACTTTTTTACTGATACCTGCTTTGCAACTCGCAGCTTTAACTGCTTTTCGTAAATTAGTTTCACAAATATGATGCCTTCTTGTTTTGTTATTTTCAGGATCACAACTTAAACGTCGAGATGGGAATAGATAATGCCAACCTAAACTGAAAAGGGCGTTAGGGTACTTCTTTGCGAGCGCGAAAGGTAAATAAACACCGTCATAATTTGAATTGTTCTGATCAGCATAAAAAAAGAGACTAGCATATTCTATTTGCTGTCTTAATGAAGGCACTAACTCTTTAGCAAGTGTTACGCGGCGGTTTTTATTCCCTTTACCTTGCCATACTTGAACACTAAAGTAGTCAAAATCAATATCTTGTATACGTAACCTAACTGCCTCCATCTGTCGTAAACCACTACCATACATTAATTGACATAATAACAAATAAGCAGGATTTAAGTGCTCAAATAAACGCTTAACTTCTGCTTTTGTAAGAACAGTTGGTAAATTAATACTTTGTTTGCTTTTATTAAAATTCAAGTGTAAAGATAGCGGCTTTTCAATAATATGTTGGTATAAAAACACCAGTGCATTAAGTGCAATTGCTTGAGTTCTAGGTGCAAGGTTAAGTTGGTTAGTTAAATATGAAAGATAGTTTTCAACTTCTTTATCATGACAATTAACAGGGTGTTGTTTATTAACAAAGAGAATATAACCTTTTATCCAATAGGTATAAGGTTCAATCGTTTTTTTTGCGTACCGCTTCAACCACATTTTTTCTTTTATCATTGATAAAAATGGTGAATTCATTTTTAAAATCCTTTTTATTTTAACTGTATATAATTACAGTTTAGACGTTTTCTCGGTTTCTACAGTGAAAGCGAGAAAAATTCTCGCTTTCACGCAAAAACAACTGAACATTAAAATAAATTTATTTTAAAATTTAATGCATTACGCTATATTGTTAAATTATTTAAAAATTAAGGAAAATTGATCGTGGTAAGTAATAGACGAGAAAAATTCCTTTTGTTAAAGCTGTTATATGCTCCAAGGAGATTGCACATGGTTTCGGAAATGGAGTTTCCATTAGAAACAAAAATCAACGGTAAAGAGGTCAATTCTTATTACCGAGATTCATTTAAAGTTAGGGTTAATAAAACTAACCTTGAAGCTAAAAATGTATATCACAGCATATTTGGTTTTTTACCCAAACCAGTGCAACTCGCTTTATCTTTGCGTAATTCCATAGTGAAACACTTAGGCTTCTCGGCTAGTAATACCGAAATGAGTCTGCCACTAGATGATATTCAGGCAGGTAAGAAAGCTGGCTTCCTTGTAATCGAGTCAGTAGAAACTACAGAAGTTATTTGTGGTGCGTATGAGCCTAATATGGATATGTGGTTATCTGTTTTAAAATTATCAGAACAAGAGTTTTCTGTTTCTACCTTAGTTAATTTAAAAACTAAAACAGGTAAAGTGTACATGGCTTTTATAAAGCCTTTTCATAAATTAGTTGCTAAGTATTGTATTAGACAAGCACTCAAAGCAGGTCGCATATAACAAGTCGCTTAAAAGGACAAAAAACAGTTGGTTTTTGCTCCTGCGTCGCTTATTTTAACCAACTATTTTTTGCCTCTTAGCGAGGCGTTGAGGCTGTAGAATTTCTCCAAAAAGACGTATTTAAAATAACAAGGACAGTCGCTTATATTTGAATAACCAAAAATAACAAGGACAGTCGCTTATATTTGAATAATACAAATCACTGAACTAAGGTTAATATCTAATCAAAATTCAAGGATGGTATTATGACAACAGCGAGAAAACAGTTAATTAGTTTAACCGACACCCCTTATTATCATTGTATTTCTCGTTGTGTACGCCGTGCTTTTTTGTGTGGTGAAGATAAAAATACAGGTCAGAACTTTGACCACAGGAAAGGCTGGGTAGAAGAAAAACTACTTAGCCTAACTCAGGTGTTTGCTATTGATGTATGCGCTTACGCTGTGATGAGTAACCACACGCATACCGTACTGTTTATTGATGAAGACACCGCTAAAGGTTGGTCAACCAAAGAAGTGCTTGAACGCTGGCATCAATTATTCAAAGGTACATTACTCACACAGCAATATTGTTGTGGTGATGAAATTCCCGACTATTTAATAACCTCATTGCTTGAAACGGTTGAGGTATATCGCAGCCGTTTAATGGATATTAGCTGGTTTATGCGCCTACTAAACCAAAGTATTGCCACAAAAGCCAACAAAGAAGATAACTGTACAGGGCATTTTTGGGAAGGACGTTTTAAATCACAAGCGCTATTAGATGAAGCAGCCCTTGCAGCTTGTATGGCCTATGTTGATTTAAACCCCGTGCGAGCCAATGTAGCCAAAACACCAGAAAGCTCAGAGAATACTAGTGTAAAGCAACGCGTAATATCAGCTAAAAAAGCTAAACAACCAAAACTGTTGTTGCCTTTTATCGGCAACCCACGCCAAACCATGCCAAAAGGCTTACCGTTTGAGCTTAAAGACTATCTTGAACTCATTGAGCTAACAGGGCGCTGTATTCGAGAAGACAAAACAGGGTATATTGACAAGCACCAACCCGCACTGCTAACAAGGCTAAATATAAAACCTGAAAACTGGTTAACGTTAAGTAAAGATTTTAGAAAGCTCTTTCATGGTGCTGTAGGTCATAGCGATGTATTAACTGATTATTGTGAGCATAAAGGGTTAAAACGACGAGCCAATGTTAGCCGTTGTACTAAATTGTTAGCATAGTATTAAGTACTACCACTCAAGTCCCACCAACACATCAAGCCTGATGTAGTAGTTATGCCTAGAAAACAGTGTTTTTCTACTTTGACTGTAATTTTACTCAACTTTGGTCAATGTTTTTCAAATTAAGTTTATATTCTTAATCATTGAGTTTATTTTAAGCTGTTTATTAGCTTGCATGCTGGCTTTGTTGTAGGTAATTGATAAGCGAGTGTCCTTGTTAATTTTTTACTCAACTTTGGTCAATGTTTTTCAAATTAAGTTTATATTCTTAATCATTGAGTTTATTTTAAGCTGTTTATTAGCTTGCATGCTGGCTTTGTTGTAGGTAATTGATAAGCGAGTGTCCTAGTTAACCCTAGTTAACCTTACACCTTAATGCGGGGTTAGTTGCCTTCTCACTCCGGTGGAAAATTCTGTTTTTTCTGCTGCACTCGGATTAAAGTCAAAAAGAAACTCAAAGATTTTTTCACGATCATTTAGTGACTCATCTTCCCAAAAAATCATGACTTATCTCTATTACGGATTTTCTGTTTCCTTGCTTCCATCAAAGCTTTCGCATCATCATGAACAATAAAATTAGCTTTTCCGTTATCAAACTTATCAAATGCTGCATTTATTTGTTCTGTTAACCATGCGTCATGCATCATAGTTTTACGTTGCTCTTCAGCTAAATTTTCTGTAAGTTCTCGGCATGCATCACTTAAAGTTCTACCTTGGCTTTCAGCCATTAGCTGTGCTAAACGCTTAGTTTCTTCATCAACTCTAAATTGAATTCGAGTATCCATAATTAATTACCTCAAAATGAACATTGTGCGCACAAATGTTAGCACTGTGATTATACCAAGGCAACTAACAACGCGCATTAAAACGGACTACAAAACAGTTGGCTTGCCTCACTTCGTTCGTTATTGTAGCCAAACTATTTTTAGCCGCTTAGCAATGCGTTGGTATGACTCCCCACGTCAAGTTAAACCGTAGAATATTCTGCTTTTTTTCGAGCCATAATTTCTCTATTCAAGTTGAGTGAGTTAACGCATAGAATGAACAAATAACAAAAATAACAAGGACAGTCGCTTATATCTCCTTGGCAAATTACAAACCTGATTTATCCTGCCAAAGTAAGTTCGTCCCTATTGATTTTTCACCGCAAAAAATCCAGTTAGAGTATTTTGATTAAAAATAATATAAAAAACGAGTAATTCTACAAGCTCGTTAGCCGTATAGTTGTAACCTCGAATTAATGTGATACTATTGTGATACATTATTTGGATTTTAAATAAGGTTTATTATGAGAGTTGAACTTGTAACAACACTTAAACGGCAAGCTACTAAAATTCTAGCAGACTTACATACATCAAAAGAACCTGTACTAATTACTGAACACGGTCAACCATCTGCTTACTTAGTTGACGTGGAAGATTATGAGTTTATGCAACAGCGAATGGCAATTCTTGAGCGTGTTGCACGCGGTGAGCAAGCAATTAAAAATGGTGAAATATTCTCAAATCAGGAAGCAAAAGAGAAAATGAGTAAATGGCTGAAGTAATATGGGCATCTACAGCCCTTGATGATTTATACGAGATCGCTGAATACATTGCCTTAAGTAACTTTCCTGCTGCAAAGAAGTTGACTCAAAAAATATTTGATAAAATATCTAGGTTAGAAAATCATCCAGAGTCAGGTAAAAGGCCGCTAGAATTGGTGAGCTTAAATTACCGTGAAGTAAATGTTAATCCTTGTCGTATTTTTTATAAAGTGGATAACGACAAAGTGTACATTTTACATGTTATGCGTCAAGAGCGAGATTTACGCAGGTATCTTTTAAAAAGTTAAAAGTGAAGTTAATAGAGTAAAAGAACATCATATAAGCCAATTAAGACCGGGCTGCTAACAGCATGCGCAGTTAAGATAAAGCAAATACCCAATGGCAAATGTATTGCCTTGTTCATAACAAAAAAAATAACAAGGACAGTCGCTTATATCTATATACAGGAGAGAAGCATGTCAGGAATTACAGAGTTAAATGAACTGTTAAAGTCGATGAAACCTAAATTACTAACGCCAGAGTTTCTATTTTGTACGGTTTCTGGTGCTTTAGTTGAGTATATATCACTTAATCCAGTGGCCACTTTTGTTGAATCTGAGGGGCTAACCTTGGTTTTAGAAAAAACTGTTGCAGACAGTGCAGGGCTTCACTTTGACGGTACTTTTCGCCAAATTACCTTAACCGTGCATTCTAGCCTTGATGCTGTGGGGTTAACTGCTGCTGTCTCTGACAAATTAGCGACTAAAGGTATTAGTGCTAATGTTATTGCGGCTTATTATCATGACCATATATTTGTTCCGTCGACAATAGCTGACATAGCGCTTACTGCATTGCAGGAATTCAACATTTAAGGTTATGTATGCTAAGTCAATAATCACTGAATAATGGTTAACGAGTAGTTAATGTTTAACAATACCGCAGAGGCAACTTAGTTTTGTAACTTAGCTTACGAGTTAGTTCAGTAAATTAATTCAAGCCGTAGAACGTGGCTTAGCGTTTTAAAGGATATAAAACAGATGAAGCAATTTTTAGTACTTGGTTTAATGGTGTTATTTTTATTTTTTGCTGTTGTAGCAGATTAAGGTTACACAGGGTTTACATTAGATGTAGCTGTTAGTGGTTTCTTTAGGCCTGGGATTGTCAGTGTTATGTAAAAAAATTGAAGCTGACTGATAAATTAAAAATTCCGGGCAGTCCTGCCCATGAGGGTAAAAAGCTCATTATCAAACTTAAAGGCCAATTATTACCTTTAACATTGCAACGTATTGATGGCACCAAATACTCTGTAAGTTTACTTTTAGAATAATAGCTAAAAAGCACTTTAATCAAACCAAATTAGTTGGCTATTACTTGTTTATAACTTATTCTAGCGAACTGATTTTAGCCCGTTTATCCGGGTGCTCGTTTTACCTATTACAAGAAACGTTCAATGTTGAATAAATTATTATTAATTACATTACTTTATCTTCCGTTAACTGCGGCCGGAGCTGAATATGAGTTTTCGCTTGGTGCTGGCTTTCAATATAGTGGGATTGTAGGCACTCAATTCGCAGTTAAACACAAAGAAAGTAAGTACTTCATCTCAGTTGGTTTACCTGGGTATTCAGTAGGAATGCAAACGACAGTTTTAGATGATCAGCGTCATTCAGTTGGTTTTTCTATAGGTGAATTGCAAGGAATATTTGATGGCGATAGCCGTTATGGTGTTTTCACTTATAATTATCATTTTGATGGCTTTAAAAATACAGGTTGGCTCTTAGGCGCAGGCATTGGTATATATGATCAAGAGTCTTATAAACCATTATTCAATGACGAGCCTGTTAACCCTTCAAGCAAAGCCATGTTTACGTTAGATATTGGTTATAAATTCTAATGGCTAATATGGATAAAGACGCTGTATGGGTATAGTGCTGGTTTCAGATGTTTTTGGTGTAACTTCCGGCTTAATGAAAACCAGTATCGCTCTAGGTGCGCAAGCTATTGTTGACCCATATAAAGGTCAAATAATGGCCTTTAAACATGAAACTGAAGCCTATTCATATTTTATTAATGAAATAGGCTTTGACAATTATTTGTCGCATTTGATAAGTGAGATAGAGTTAATTAAGCCCCCAATTACTTTAATTGGCTTTAGTGTTGGGGCAACCACAATTTGGCGATTGTCTGATCACCAAGTAGCCCATCGTATAAAGCATGCTTTTTGTTATTATGGCTCACAAATCAGAAATTTTTCAGCAATATCACCCTGCTTTAAAACGCATGTGATCTTGCCAAAAAGTGAACCTCACTTTTCAGTGTCATCGCTGCAAAGTACGCTAGTAGTAAAAAAAATGTTGAAATAAAGTCGGTGGCATACTCGCATGGTTTTATGAATTGTAATTCAAACAATTATAGTAAGCTTGGTGCTACTAAAGAAATAGAATGGCTAGTCTCCTCTACCCGTTAACAACTAAATTCTAAAAGTGATTAAAAATTGGCTAAGCCTTTTCGCTCATATTTTTGCAAGTACAACTACCAAAGGATAAGCTGATGAAAGTTGATGATATAAGGGTATTTATCCCGAGTAAAAATTACGAAGAGTCACAATCGTTCTATCAAGCACTAGGTTTTAAAATGGACTATGTTAGCGAAGATCTATCTTTATTTGAAAATGGTGACTGCTCATTTTTCTTACAACGATTTTATCATAAAGATTTCGCACAAAATTTAATGCTACAACTCTCAGTGTTAGATATAAACGAAGCCTTTGATGTTATTTCTAGCTTAGATAGTTTTAATATTACGTACAAGCCGATAAAAAAAGAACCATGGGGAAGCGTAATATACTTGTGGGGGCCATCTGGCGAGCTTTGGCATATTACAGAGTTTCACACTTAGTTTACTTAGTGTTGGTGGCTAACTATTGTGTAATGCGAATATAGTATTATAACCACAGTTAGGTGAGTGTAAAATGGATATACAGGTATTTGGTTGTAGTAGAGACTTAAAAAACTTATTTGTTAAAAGTTGTGCTAACTTATTAGTAAATACAAAGTTGGAGTTAAGTTATGAAACCTGTAATAGCAAATAACAAGCCGGTAAAAGTTGATTTAACCGAGGGTGAAGAATATTACTTTTGTACCTGAGGGCGTTCTAACAACCAACCATTTTGTGATGGCTCGCATGTTGGCACTGAGTTTAAGCCTAAGCCATTTACTGCTGAAAAGTCTGGTGATGCTTTTTTGTGTCAATGTAAGCACTCAGCCAACTTACCTTTTTGTGATGGTTCACATAAACAGTTTAATGATAGTGCGGTAGGAAAAGAAGGGCCTGAAATACAGAGCAGTACAAGTAAAATTCCAGTTGCTAGTGCTACGGTTGAAGAGCCAACAGTTGCTTTTATCCATCAGCTTGCAAGAGAAGGATTGTCAAAAATGGGTCATCATGGACCTATGACTTCTATGGGGGTTCCTCGTCATTTATTACCACATTGGGATGATATACAGGTGATGACGGCACAAATGGCTACCAAGCCATTACTTGAAAATGTTGCTGTAAGTACGGAGTTGGTGATTGGTCCAAAAGCTAAAAAGCCATTAAAACTAAACATTCCTTTGCTTGTGTCAGATATGAGTTTTGGGGCACTATCAGAAGAAGCTAAATTGGCATTAGCAAAAGGTGCTGAATTATCTGGCACGGGTATTTGCTCGGGCGAAGGTGGAATGCTGCCCGAAGAACAAGCGGCAAACTCTCGCTATTTCTATGAACTTGCAAGTGCCCAATTTGGCTACGATGAGTCAAAATTAAAGGGTGTACAAGCGTTTCATTTTAAGGGTGGACAAGGTGCTAAAACAGGTACAGGAGGTCATCTGCCGGGCAATAAAAATGTAGGGAAAATTTCACAAGTACGGGGGATCCCTGAAGGCGAGCCAGCAATCTCTCCCCCCACCTTTGCTAACTTACATACCGCTGATGACTTTAAGCAATTTGCTGATCGTGTGCGCGAAGTTACAGGCGGTATTCCTATTGGCTTTAAATTAAGTGCTAACCATATTGAAGAAGACATTCAGTTTGCATTGGATGCCAGCGCAGATTATATCATTTTAGACGGACGTGGAGGCGGAACAGGCGCCGCGCCAGAAATGTTTCGTGATCATATTAGTGTACCTACTATACCTGCATTAGCGCGTGCGCGCCGATACCTTGATGAACAAGGTGTTAGCGATAGTGTTACGCTTATTATTACCGGTGGATTACGTACACCGATAGATTTTGTTAAGGCGTTAGCATTGGGCGCAGACGGCATTGCCATTTCAAATAGTGCTATGCAAGCGATAGGTTGTGTTGCTGCAAGAATGTGTAATACTAATAATTGCCCTGCTGGCATTGCAACACAAAAAGCCGATTTAAGACAGCGACTTAACATAGATAAATCGGCAAAGCAGTTGAGCAACTTTTTTGATGCATCTGTCGAGCTTATGCAGGTTATGGCTAGAGCATGTGGCCATAACACGTTAAAATCGTTCAATAGTGCAGACCTAGCGACCTGGCATAGAGAAATGGCTTTGCTTTCTGGGATAAAGTATTCAGGGTTAATAGATCCTAAGCGCTAATTATTTTGAATTTCAAACAAGCTTTACCGCTTAATGCAAGGGCTTTAAGCGTATCTTCGTTAGGTTAACTAGCGAGTAGTTACGCTTTTTATTTCTATCTCGCAAAGGTTTTTTATGCTTTTTCATTACGAAAGAACAAGGAAAAAACAAGCTTATACTTTAGCTATTAATATCGCGTTATTGCCTGTTTATCTTTATATTTTGTCGATTACGGCGAAAGAGCATAATGACTTTGAGGCACTCTTTGCTATTGCTGAAAAATCAGCACTTGGTATTGGCATATTGCTAACAGCCGCAATGGTGTGGTTTTTAAGAAGCAAAGATAAGTTTGAAATTTATGTTACCCATCAAGAGTTTTATAGCATGCACCCAATCTTTAAAGAGTGGTGCTTTAGTGTCAATCCTAAAGAGATAAAGTGTATCAAAAATCACTATGGTTCAGGCAGTAAAATGACCAGAATAGACTTAGTAATGCACAATGGTGATACATTTCAAATCTGTCCTAATTACGATTTTTCTAGAAAAAAACTGTACCAAGCATTACAAACGGCTAACCCCCTTATTGAATTGCCAGCGAACGCTAATCTTTTTACAGCAGAAACTAAATAAAAAGAGTTCACTATAAACAAAGCTACTTAATAATCCGTTTTAGGGTTATTTATTTCAATTGGTATTAGGGCGTGTTAATAAGGACTAACTGCTTTATAAAGAGTACACTTAATTACTTTGTTGGACATGATGACTTTATCTGCTTTTACAACTTGGCAATTAGTGTATTTAACACCTGAAGGTGACACAAAGTTTGCGCTTAAAACTGAATACACTTGGCAGCCAAGCGTTGATAAATATGCGGTAGAGTCTATTTTTGCCTATCATGACTTGGCCATGATAAAAATTAGGTGATAGACATCTTATGCCAAAATCATTAGTTGCTATTTTAGTTTATCCACAGTTAACAATAATTGAAGGTGCTAATGAACATTGAAGTAATACAAAACCCTGAAAAAGCGCTTATTGATTATCTTGACCAAAAAATTGCTGATTTTAACTGGGCACATTGGGAAGTAAGTGAGCGCAAACCTTTAGCAGTGCAAATAACTAACGATCTTGGCGAAGTAATTGCTGGCGCTGCAGGGCGTACTTTCGGCGACTGGTTATTAATTAATACTTTATGGGTGGCTGACGAGTTACGTGGCCAAAATATTGGTAGCCAAATTTTAAAGGCAATAGAGTCGGCTGCAATTCAAAGGGGCTGTACAAAATGTTTGTTAGATACACTTAATTTTCAAGCCATGCCTTTTTATGAAAAACATGGTTATAAAACCCAGTGGGTACAAGAAAAATACCCTAAAACAGGATGTAAGTACTTTATGGTAAAGAATTTTCAGGATAAGTGTGTTTAATGATAAATTACAAATAACGTATAAAAAAATTACTATTTTAGTTGCTAAATAATTGAATAACTAGCTTTAAACTGTTCAACAGTAATTAAGGGGATTTATGAATTTTAATGACGCTCAAGCCGATATGAACTTCTCATATTATGGCGGTTGTACAGGTGTGATGATTTCAGGTTTTGTGTGGTGTATCGCAGGTACTGTTGGGCTACTATATTCAAACCAAGTGAGTATGTTAACGCTTTTCTTTGGTGGTATGGTAATTTTTCCCTTATCTGTTTTGTTGGCAAAAAGGCTTAAGCGTTCGGGCAAGCATTCAGCTGAAAACCCGTTAGGTAAACTTGCCTTAGAAAGTACCATTATTTTATTTGTAGGCTTATTTATTGCTTTTTATGTGGCCAAGCTACAAGTTGAGTGGTTTTATCCGATAATGTTGATGACAATAGGCGTACGCTACCTAACATTTAATACCTTATATGGACTAAAACTATACTGGGTTTTGGGCGCATTGCTGATGTTTTCAGGAATGTTTTGCCTATTATTAGGCGTTAACTTTATTACTGGTGCATTTATTGGTGGCATCACTGAAGTTCTATTTTCAGTGGTGATTTTTTATGAGTCAAAAACCTTGACCGAAAACAATAGTGCGTAATTAAATTTTACCAGTTAAGTTAAAGGGTATCGCTATGTTAGATAAAGAAAACACAGGATTAATTGTTGTAGACATACAAGGGACTTTAGCGCGATTAGTGCATGACAGCGACACGTTAATATTACACTGTAAAAAGCTTATTAAGGGTGCTCAAACCCTTAATTTACCCATAATTTGGCTTGAACAAAACCCTGATAAATTAGGCTCAACTATACAAGAGCTTGATCTTCTTCATGATAACCACACTCCCATTACTAAGTTTACTTTTAACGCTTGTTTATCGCCCGAATTTGTTGAGGCTATTCGTGCAGCAAATAAAGAATCTTGGCTTATTTGTGGTATTGAAGCCCATGTTTGTGTGTACCAAACGGCCCTGAATCTAAAAGAGCTAGGCCTTAATGTGCAATTAGTGAGTGATTGTGTTTCTTCACGCACTGTCACTAATAAAAATTTAGCAATTAGCAAGCTAGCTAATCAAGGCGTTAATATAACTGGTTTAGAAATGTGTCTTTTTGAATTGGTTAAAGACTGTAGAGCATTAGAATTTAAAGATATTCTTGAGTTAATAAAGTAATTTACCTGAATTCGGGATAAGCTAAGTACACTAAAGCTACGATTTTTGCGCGTATCTGCATGGACGCAGCTACTTGGTTTTTGTCTGGAACTAAAAACCGTAAGTTTGCACTTAGTAGTAAGGAAAAACTAACCTAAAAAATTGTAAAGTTTAAGCTTTTATATATTTTAAACGTATATATATTATTTCGAACTCAGGTTAACGGAGTTCATTCTTGGGGCTAGTGGTTAATAAAACACAAGGTAAGGTGAGGTTAATTGGTAGATTATAAATATGCATTTCTGTGGGGAGTTATTGGTGTTGTTATTGGCATTTGCGCATTTACTTTTAACTACTATATGGTTTCAGTGTCGCTACCGGGTTATAAATTTTTAGTTGCCCCTGCGATATTTGTATTAAGCTTTTTTAGTGAGGAAACCGACTTTACTCCAAAGATGGTGCTTTTTCTTTCCGGGCAATTTATCGGTTATTTATCGGTGGCTTACATTTATCGAAAAGTTAGCAAGCTAATGTTAAGCGCTAAGCGTGGTTAATTATTAGTTTGCTGTGCTGAAATTAATTCATTAATTATCAGCACAACTGCTTAACTGTCGCACTTACGATTTTGCTGCTTTAAAGTTAACAAGTTTATTAAGTACCTGAATGGCTTTCTCTAACTGCCCCCTTTGTTCAAGCACCATCGCAAATGACTTTAAGTCAACCTCATCGTATTGTTGACCATCTAAATTTACTAATGAATTAAAGGCCTTTTCAGCACGATCCCACTCCTTTTCAGCAATGGCTAAATGAGCTAAGCAACTTAACCACTTGGCGCTTGTTGGGTCATGATGTAAGTGTTTTTGAACTGCTTGAGCGAGTTCATTCGTTGCAGAAAGTGGTAATAAACGTATTTTTTTAAGTAATGCGTCATTTGCGCCTTTTTTGATCACTGGTAATAAAATTTTTGTCAGAGGCTGATTAATTTTATGTTGAGCTAATACTTGGCAATAAGCGAGTAATACAGGTTCGCGTTGTTTAACTTTTTTCGGTAAAGCGTCCCAATATTCGTGTAAAGCATGATTACTCTTTTGCTCAATTTGCTGGTTAAATACGCCAGTAAATGCCTGTGCTTCCCACTGTTGAACTTTACTTTGTTCAAGGGTTTTACTTTTTCGTGCGGCTACTAATTGTTTCACTACGTAGTCGTAGCGCTTTTCAACAAGGCTTAGCGTTATTTCAAGTGCTAATAAACGATCGTCATGACCAATATGTTTATGGTGCTCGTCTATTAGCTCTCGTGCCTTGGCGTATTCTTTATGGTTAAGGAGTAATTGTAGTGTAACTAATACTGACTCTAAGCCTAATTCTTTAATACTGATTGTTTGTTCATTAACTTGAGCAAGGTAGTGTTTACTGTTTGCAGATAAGCCTTGTTTGTCTGCGGCACTGGCCGCTAATAAATAACAAAGCTGTGCTTGTTGAGACGGCTCTGCACATTTGCTTAGTAAATGCTCTGCTTGCTGGTTATCTTCTAGAATGTAGCAAGCAACCCCTTTGTTAAAGTCTCTAATTGCTCTGCGGCGACTTGCAAATGCTATTTTATTCCAGGCACCAAAAGTGAACTTTAACCCTCCTCGAAAAATCTTTAAAGAAAGCAATAAGCCAAGAAAAAGTATCACTAACATTATAATTGCAGTAACTACGGTTGACTCTAGCGTTAGGTCGCCCATTGCAATTAAAATGTAGCCTTTTTCATTAATTAAAAATGGGCTAATGGCAACAGCCGCAAAAAATATTAAGATTAAAACAACAATTCGTTTCATTAGTTGTTCTCACTCTTGTTGTTTGTTTCATCATCGCTACCTTCTTCGTTATTGGATAAAGGCTCACTTGGTAACGCTGGTAACTGTGCTAGTGGCTTTTCAGCTAGTAGTGTGCGTATTTCAGTAAGTGCCGATAAACTACTTGGGTAATTGGTGTCAATTGTTTGTGTTTGTAATTCAGCGATTGACTGCAAAAAGTGCTGGCTTACAAGTTGAGTTGTATCAAAATACTCGTTTAACCATGCGGTTATGTCAGCCAAAGTTTGTTGATAAACCTGCGATTGTCGTTTTGTTATTGCCCATTGTGCCACTTGCAACTTCAGCATTAGGTTTTCACGTAAATTCTGTTGATGCTGTGGCGACATCAAGGGTTCAACACTACCAGATATTCGACGTACTGTAATAAAGTCTGCAATAAACTTGCGCCAGGTTTTGGCTAGATTTTCTCGCCAGTCGGCAGTGCTATCAGTCAGCGTTAGGTTGTCTTCTTGCGATGCGTTATCAGGTATTTTAACACCAGCTAAGGGAAGTTTATTAACTTGTTGGCTGAGTGCATTAATAGATAATAATAGTGTTTCATTATCTATAACAGGAAGAATTTGTAGCGACTCAATATCATTTCTGAGTGCTTGACGCACCGGTAAATATTGCGGGTCGTTTAATTCTTTTAAGCGCAAATCAGCATCTTTTAGTAAGTTTATTGCGGTACTTGTATTTTTTTCTAGCCATAATGTGCGGCTTGCAATTCTGATCAAGTACTCTGCTTCGTGTACTAACCAGTCTGTTGATTTGTTCTGCTGTAATCGCGCTAATTGTTGTTCAAGCTGTTCAATACGATTGTTACTTTGGGCTGTATGTTGATCTAAGCGATTACTTAGTTCAGCTGTTAATGCTTTGCTCTGCTGTTCGAATAACTGAGTTACTTGTGCGTTAGTTTGCGCTTGTTCAGTTTTACGCTGTGCATTTAACTGCGATTGCTGTGATAGTATTTGCTGTTTTATTGCTTCACGTTCAGCGGCTAATTGTTCGCCATGTAGCCAATACATGCCGCCTACACCAGCTAAGCCTATTAATGCAATTAACACGGCAAATATTGCAGTTTTTGAAATTGGTGCTTTGCCTTTATTCGAGTTTTTAGTGGTTGGTGAAGTTGATGCACCTTTTGCAGTAAGGGGCGCTGAAGCTTCAGGTTGTTTTACTGCTTTTTTATCGGCGACACTATCAGGTTTAGTATTTTTCGTTTTTTTTGCTGAATCTTTATTGTCGCTTTCAGCCTTGCTCGTTGTAGATTGCGTTAAAGAAATACTGGCTGACACACCAGCGCCATCGGTTTTTTTGTCATGATGAGTACTTTGTGATGATTTTTTATCTGATGACGAATTTGAGTCAGGTGTTTTTTTGTCGGTCATAAGTTAATTCCGTATTCAACAAAGTAGTTAGTATGGCTTGGTCTGTTGCACCGTTAGTGTTTATTACGTTTTTTAGACCTAACGCTGTTGCACTAACCGCGATTCTTTCGCTTATTACAACCCATAAGCAGGTGTTTTTCCAATAATCATCAGTGATGTTTATTATGCGTACAAGGTTATCTAAAAAAGCGTTACTGGTAACGACAATACAATTTATTTGCGCTTTACGCCAATGTTCAGCTTGGTCAGTCGGAAAATTAAGCCAAACTTTTTCATAAACAGGCAAAAAATTTACTTTAGCGTCTTTTTCTTTAAGAGTTGAAGCCAAATGCTCTCTTCCGTCTTCACCCCGTATAATAGTAACACGGTATTGGTTTAATGACGTTTGGCAAAATATTGGTAACGCTAACATACCTTCACTGTCGTAAGTGTCTGGACAAAGGCTGGTTATATTACATTGCTTTAACGCTGCCTGTGTTGTTGGTCCTACTGCAATAATAGTCTCAATATTGCTTATTTGCTGCCATAAGTGAAGGCTAAAGTGCTCTTGAGCATATTCAACTGCGGCAATACTAACAAATACTAGAACGTTGGGCTGATAGTCAGCTAAATGCTGACGAATTTTAGCCTCACTTGTTGTGGCTTTATAGGTCATTATTGGCTGTGCTAGCGCCTTAAAACCTGCTAGTTTAAGCTGCTGAGAAAGCTTTTCACCCGGCACTTTTGGCCGGGGTACTAAAATGTTTTTAATCTTGTGCTTCATAAACGCTTTTTAAAATTCTATCAGCACCTTGTGCTAAAAGCTGTTCTGCTAGTTTAAACCCTAATGTTTCAGCATCGGCTGTGTTGCCTGAAATTTCATTTCTTAATATTTCACTGCCATCGATAGCGCCGACTAAGCCGCGTAAATGAATGTCTTGACCGTTAATTTCAGCATAGCTACCTATGGGTACTTGGCAACCACCTTCTAAGGCTCTATTCATGGCGCGTTCGGCCAATACTCGCATACGTGTAGTTTTACACTCTAACGGTGCTAGCAAAGCCTTTATGGTAGCGTCATCTGTTCGACACTCAATACCCACAGCACCCTGTCCATTTGCTGGCAATATTACTTCTGGCGCAATATATTCTTTAATACGCTCTGGCATAGCTAAGCGTATTAGCCCCGCAGCAGCTAAAATAATAGCGTCGTATTCGCCTTTATCTAACTTTGCTAAACGTGTATTTACATTGCCGCGTAGGTCTCTTACAACTAGATCAGGGCGTAATGCTTTTATTTGGCACTGGCGGCGTAAACTTGAAGTGCCCACTATTGCGCCTTGAGGTAAGTCTGCAAAGCACTTGATTGTATTAGATACAAAGGCATCACGAGGATCTTCGCGAGGACAAATTACTTCAAGACCTAAACCTTGTGGAAACTCAACCGGAACATCTTTCATTGAATGAACAGCAATGTCTGCACGGTCTTCTAACATTGCTACTTCAAGTTCTTTTACAAATAAACCTTTACCACCTACTTTTGCTAAAGGTGTATCAAGAATAATATCGCCTTTAGTTGTCATTGGTACTAGTTCTACTTTTACGTCGCTATGAAAATGTTCAAGTTGCGCTTTTACATATTCCGCTTGCCATAGTGCTAGTGCACTTTTACGAGTGGCAATACGAACAAGTTTAGTGGTCATGTTTTATCCTAAATTTTATACTTCTGGGTTTAATGTTATCTCGGTTTCAGCTTGTAGACTAACGGCCTTGGTAATGAATTGCCAAAATTCACCACCACCTCTTTTGTCTATCCATTGGTCGTTTTCGATATGAAAGTGATGACCATTGAACTTCGTTGCCACCCATATTTCATGCAATGGCGCTTGCTTATTAATGATAACTTTACTGCCGTTTTTGAAGGTTAGCGTGAGCATGCCACTTACGCCTTCATAATCAATGTCTACACCGCAGTCTTCTATTGCTTCTTCAAGCGTTAAAAGTAGCTCATCTGCAATGAAATTGTATTGGCTGTCGTTCATAAAATAGTCCTTTTGCAAAAACGCGTTTCTTTTGCTTGTAACTTATGGTCATAGCATTATAAAACGTCTATCATGGGAAAAAAATCGAATTGATCAATAATGCGTAAACTAAATTCATTAAAAGTAGCTTTCTTATTACTATCATTGCTCTTATCGGGCTGTGGAATGCCAGGTCCGTTGTACCAAACACCCGAGACAAATGCTAGTGAGACACCTAAAAATAATAATTTACCTGACCAAAAAGCGCAGGAAAACCCATAGTGGATTTTTTTAATTATAAAGATAATACATTATTTGCAGAAAATGTGGCGGTTAGTGAACTAGCTAAGCATTATCAAACACCTTTATATGTTTATTCAAGAGCAACAATAGAACGCCATTGGCATGCTTTTAATGAGGCAGCAGGAGAGCATCCGCACCTAGTGTGTTATGCGGTAAAAGCTAACAGCAACTTAGCGGTGCTAAATGTAATGGCGCGTTTAGGTTCTGGCTTTGACATAGTGTCTAAAGGTGAGCTTGCTAGAGTGATTGAAGCTGGCGGCGATGTTAGTAAAGTGGTGTTTTCAGGTGTTGGTAAAAAATCAGATGAAATAGCGTATGCGTTAGAAAAAGGTATTTATTGCTTTAATGTTGAGTCTGAGCCTGAGTTAGAGCGTATTCAACGCGTGGCAAAGTCTCTCGATAAGGTCGCGCCTATCTCTTTAAGGGTTAACCCAGATGTAGATGCAGGTACTCACCCTTATATTTCGACAGGATTAAAAGAAAATAAATTTGGTGTCGCAATTGACGACGCACTGCCTATTTACTTAAAAGCCAAGCAAATGTCGCATATTGCGATTAAAGGAATTGATTGTCATATTGGTTCACAACTCACCAGTGTCGCGCCATTTATTGACGCTTTAGATCGCTTGTTAATAACGATAGATACCCTTGCTGAGCAGGGCATTATATTGTCGCATATTGATGTTGGTGGCGGTTTAGGTGTTCATTACAAAGATGAAAACCCTCCGCTTCCCCGAGAATATGCAACGGCTATTGTAGAGCGTTTAGCTGGCCGAAAGCTGACACTGTTGTTTGAACCTGGACGCGCTATTATGGCCA
Source organism: Thalassotalea piscium (assembly GCF_030295935.1). Taxonomy (NCBI): domain Bacteria; kingdom Pseudomonadati; phylum Pseudomonadota; class Gammaproteobacteria; order Alteromonadales; family Colwelliaceae; genus Thalassotalea; species Thalassotalea piscium. The sequence continues at coordinate 3,774,614 of NZ_AP027362.1, read as the reverse complement.
ATGCTGGAATTTTAATCACAGAAGTTGAGTTTATTAAAACCAACCAAGACAGACATTTTGCATTGGTTGATGCTGCTATGAATGATTTAATTCGCCCTGCGTTATATCAAGCATGGCAAAACATTATTCCTGTAACAGTAGATCATACGCTTGAAAGCAAAGTGTACGATATTGTTGGCCCTGTATGTGAAACAGGTGACTTTTTAGGAAAAGATCGGGATTTAGCTATTCAAGCAGGAGATTTACTTGCAGTGAGGTCATCAGGTGCTTATGGTTTTACCATGAGTTCAAATTACAATAGTCGACCAAGAGCTGCAGAAGTAATGGTTGACGGCGAACAGCACTTTTTAGTTAGACAACGCGAAAGCTTAGCCCAACTATGGCAAGGCGAATCATTATTACCTTAAGTTAATGTTAGAACGGTAAGAGTATTATAATAAAATGTTAGTAAATTTTTCTAAAATGCATGGCTTAGGTAACGACTTTTTAGTGATCGATAATGTTACTCAAAATGTGTATTTACCCAATGATCAAATAAAACGGTTAGCAGATCGTAATTTTGGTATTGGTTTCGATCAAATGTTGGTTGTAGAACCACCTTACGATCCAGACTTAGACTTTCATTACCGTATTTTTAATGCGGATGGTAGTGAAGTGAGTCAGTGTGGTAATGGTGCTCGTTGTTTTGCAAAATTTGTTCGCATGAAAGGGCTAATCAACCGTAATAAAATTAAGGTGTCAACACACTCAGGTAAAATGACGTTATTTGTTGAGCGAGACGGTAATATTACCGTTACTATGCCTGTTCCTCAGTTTGAACCAAATAAAATTCCTTTTACGGCACAAAAAGTAGAAGGTACTTATATTTTACGAAGTGATGAAGATACCGTGCTTTGTGGCGCCGTTTCTATGGGTAATCCGCATTGTGTTATTACAGTAGATGCAATTGATGAAGCACCAGTAGCATATTTGGGTGAAAAGCTATCAGTGCATGAACGCTTTCCTGAAGGTGCGAATATTGGCTTTATGGAAATTGTTTCTGCCGATAATATTAAGTTAAGGGTATATGAGCGAGGCGCAAAAGAAACTCTGGCTTGTGGTAGTGGTGCATGTGCGGCCGTTGTTGTTGGTCAAATGCAAAAAAAATTAGCAAAACAAGTATTCGTCGAACTACCTGGTGGAAAACTTAAGGTTTATTGGAAAGGCCCTGGCCATCCAGTAAAAATGACAGGACCAGCAACGCATGTTTTTGATGGACAATTATATATATGAGTAAAAAAATGAATTCGGAATCAAGTTCAGCAGAACATTTACAAAGTGAAGAAATTACCCTTTCAGACGATATTATTGTGAGCTTCTTGCAAGATAACCCTGAGTTTTTTAATCGTCAACCTGAGCTAGTAGCAAGTTTACGTTTACAAGATCATCAACGCGGTGCAGTGTCGCTTGTTGAACGCCAGCAACAATTGCTACGTGCTAAGGTGCATGGCTTAGAAGAAGAAATTACTCACTTAATGTCGGTTGCGAACCAAAATGAACAATTATTTGTGCTTTATAGCGACTTATATTTACGTTTACTTGACTGTAAAGAAGGGAGTGAATTACTTGATTGCCTATATCAAGCAACGACAGAGCTATTATCGTTATCAGGTTTAAAGTTATGGTTAACCGAGCCAACACATTTAACGCACCAAAGTCTTTGTGATAAGAATTGCGAAGATATTTTATCGAATCGCTTAGCTAACGATACTTATTATTTTGGCCGTTTACAGCAAAGTGAGCAGCAACAAATATTTTCACAAAGCATACAAGGTTCAGTTGTATTAATTAAATTAAGTGACCAACATGGTATTATTGGCTTTTTAGCTATTAGTAGCCAAGATGCTGACCATTTTGATCCACGCATGGACACGTTATTAATCAGCCAATTTACACGTTTGGTGTCAAAGTTATTACGTCAGCACTTATTATCGGAATAATTGAATTTATAATGTTTGAGTAACAGGCCCTTGTGACTCGTAACTCGAACAACTGGGACTAAAGATGAAGTTTTATCGACGACTACGGCCCTTTCGCGCTATTAGTTTTGATTTGGATGATACCTTATACAGTAATTCACCAGTGATGCAGGCAACGAATCAAGAGATGATTCGTTATTTTGCACAGCACTTACCTGTTTGTTCACATCAATATGACTACCAATATTGGGCCAACTTCCGTCAGAAGGTGTTGGCAGATAACCCTACATTATCGCATGATGTAGCGGCTTTACGCTTTCACACCTACCTTATGGGAATAAAAGCCTTAGGTAAAACCGACATGCAAGCAAATACACTTGCGCATAATGCAATGGCGCAATTCAATTTTCATCGTAGTAACTTTGTAGTGCCTAAAGAAACCCATCAACTTTTAAAAGCACTATCAAAGAAGTTGCCTTTAGTCGCGATTACCAACGGCAATGTGAATACCGAAACTATTGGTATAGCACATTACTTTCGCCATATTTATCATGCTGACTTAAGTAAGCAACAAAAACCAAGCTCAGCGATGTTTATGCTAGCATGTAAAGACTTAGCCATAGCAACAAATGAACTCCTACATGTTGGTGATTGTGGTCATAGTGATATTTATGGTGCTAATAAAGCTGGCTGCCAAAGTGCATGGGTGTCTAATTTTACTATAGGTAAGCCCTTAACCACCCTGCCCGACATAGCGTTATCAAACGTTACGGCATTAAAAGCACTCGTTTAACTGCAGTTAATATAGTTGATTGTTGCCAATACTCGATAACTAAATTTCTATGCTTGCTTATGAAAGGATAGGTTTCGCAAAGTGTGCGTATTTCGGTATAATCATTCCATTATTCTGACAATCAAAAACGCTCTTCTTTATGGATGTTTCTCAACTTTTAGATGATTTAAATGACAAACAACGTGATGTTGTTGCAGCACCCTTACAAAATATGTTGGTGCTTGCTGGCGCGGGGAGTGGAAAGACCCGTGTATTAGTACAACGTATCGCTTGGTTAATGAAGGTTGAACATGCATCTCCTCATAGTATTTTAGCGGTTACATTTACTAATAAGGCAGCTGCTGAAATGCGCTCTAGAGTTGAGCAAGTGGCAGGCGGTAATGTACATGGCATGTGGATAGGTACGTTTCATGGGTTAGCACACCGTTTATTACGTATGCATTTTCAAGAGGCAAAACTACCTCAGAGTTTTCAAGTATTAGACTCAGATGACCAATTGCGCTTGGTTAAACGTATTATTCGTTCGTTAAACCTAGATGAGAAGCGTTGGCCAGCTAAGCAAATGCAATGGTATATCAATGGCAAAAAAGATGAAGGACTGCGTCCAAAACATATTGATCCCCAGTTTGACGAAACTGAAGAAGTTTTTGTTAAAGTGTATAAAGCCTATCAGGATGCGTGTGATCGTGCTGGCCTGGTTGACTTTGCCGAGTTGCTGCTAAGAGCACATGAATTATGGTTACATAACCCTGAGCTATTAGCCCATTATCAGCAGCGTTTTCGTCATGTGTTGGTTGATGAATTTCAAGACACTAACGCTATTCAATACGCGTGGTTAACTTTGCTCGGGCAATCAAAAAGTAAAGTAATGATAGTTGGAGATGATGACCAGTCTATTTATGGCTGGCGTGGTGCTCGTATTGAAAATATCCAACGCTTTTTAACCGATTTTGAGAATGCACAAACCATTCGCCTAGAACAAAATTACCGCTCTACAGCTAATATTTTGAATGCTGCAAACAAATTAATCGCTAATAATAATAATCGTTTAGGTAAAGAGTTATGGACCGAAGATGATGCAGGCGAAAAAATCTCTATTTATACTGCGTTTAATGAAATAGATGAAGCGCGTTTTATTGCAGGGCGCATAGATGAATGGCGAACCAACAATGGTTCATTAGACGATGTTGCCATTTTATATCGCAGTAATGCACAATCACGTTTACTAGAAGAGGCTTTAATACAAGCTCGGTTACCTTACCGAATTTACGGGGGATTACGCTTTTTTGAACGTCAAGAAATTAAAGATGCACTTGCTTACTTACGCTTAATTAATAATAGAGATGATGATGCGGCCTTTGAACGAGTTATTAACACGCCTACTCGGGGCATTGGCAACACCACATTAGCTTTAGTGCGAGACGCTGCAAGAAGTTTAAAGCTTACGATGTGGCAAACTTGTCAGCAAATGTTAGCGCAAGAACAATTAAAAGGTAGAAGCGCCAAAGTTATTTTGCAATTTATTCAACTGATTGATCAGCTTGAAGATGATGCTGCAAATTTAGACTTAGACCAACAAGCTAATTTTGTTATTCAGCATAGTGGCCTAAAAGCAATGTATCAAGCGGAGAAAGGTGAGCGAGCACAAGCTCGAATTGAAAACTTAAATGAATTAGTCACCGCGTGTCAAACTTATGAAATGGAGCCTGAGCTTGAAGAGGAGCAAACTAAATTAACTGGATTTTTAACGCATGCTGCACTAGAGTCAGGAGAGTCACAAGCCGATGAATATGAACCGGCAGTGCAGTTAATGACGATGCATTCGGCAAAAGGTTTAGAATTTCCTTTAGTATTTATTGCAGGGCTAGAAGAAGGTATGTTTCCTTCGCAGCAGTCAGTAGAGGAAATTGGACGCTTAGAAGAAGAAAGACGCTTATGCTATGTAGGTATGACTAGAGCGATGGAAAAGCTTTACCTTTGTCATGCTGAAAGTCGACGATTATATGGCCAAGAGAAGTTTCATCCGCCGAGTCGCTTTTTAAAAGAGTTACCTGATGAATGTGTAGAAGATATTAGAATGCGTAACCAAGTATCTAAACCAAGTACTACAGGGCGATTTTCAAACACCATAACCCTAGAAACATTTGAAAATACGGGGTTTAAGTTGGGGCAATCAGTAGTGCATCAAAAATTTGGTGAGGGGGTTGTGCTAAACTATGAAGGGAGTGGAGCACAAAGTAGAATTCAAGTGAATTTTACAGACGTAGGTAGTAAGTGGCTAGTAGTCGCCTATGCTAATCTTAAGGCAGTATAAATAGTAAGGTTCAATATGGCAGAAAAGCTTTTAGTTGTTGAAGACAGTAAAGCGATTGCTCGAGTAATACAAAAAATCGGGGAGTCGTTAAACTACGAAGTAACCGTTGCTGGAAGTATGGCAGAGCTTAAAGATATCTTAGAAGACAACGTAGATTTTTTTGTAGCAACGATTGATTACTCTTTACCTGACGCACCTAACGGCGAAGCTATTGAATATGTACTCTCACATCATATTCCTGGCGTTGTAATGACAGGAGTTATGGACGATGTTACTCGTCAAAAAATTCTTGCCCAGCCGGTTATCGACTATATTCCTAAAGAAAATGGTCAAGCCTACATGTATTTAAAACGTATACTGTACTGGCAAAGAAAAAACAATAAAATCAGTGTGCTAGTAGTTGACGACTCGCGCTCAGCGCGTTTACATATTGCAGACTTATTAAAAAGACGTAACTTTACGGTGCATATTGCTGAAAATGGTATTGAAGCGCTCGAGGTTTTAGAAAAACACCCATCGATAAAAATGGTAGTAACTGATCTAGAAATGCCCGAGATGGATGGGATTGAATTAACTAATGAGATACGACGACGTTTCAATCGGGATCTACTTGCAATAATTGGTGTTTCAGGTGCTGAATATGGATCTAACACGGCCCGCTTTATTAAAAATGGTGCTGACGATTTTTTAAGAAAACCTTTTTGCCCAGAAGAGTTTTATTGTCGAATTACCCAAAATATTGAAAACTTAGCTAATATAGAGCAAATTCAAAAAGTAGCATTTACTGACTATTTAACAGAGTTACCAAACCGCAGAGCCTTTTTTCAACAAGCAGAAGGATGTATTACGAGATACCGCAGTAAACAAGCTGAATTTTGTTTAGTAATGATGGATATTGATTTCTTTAAAAAAGTAAATGATACCTATGGACACAATGCCGGTGACCATGTGCTAAAAATGCTAGCTTTATATTTAAGAAAACATTTTGGTACAGGATTAATTGCTCGGTTAGGTGGTGAAGAATTTGCTGTGTTAATTGAAGGGCAAAGTAAGCAGCAGCTTTGCGCTAAGCTTAACGATTTTCGTAAAGAAATATCCGAGAAAACAATAACATATGAAAAGGATGCGATAAATTTTACTATCAGCATTGGAGTTGTTTTTAATAGCACTGAATTATTAGCTAAACAAATGAGCCTTGCCGATGAAGCATTGTATTTCGCAAAAGAAAATGGGCGTAATCAAATTAAAGTGGCTGATACGCTCTAATATTAGGGTCTGTTGAACTTTCCTTTTAAACTCTGCTATAGGTTAGTTTTTAGATAACCAAGGCAAAAATAGTGCAATATTTTTAACGCAGTTAGGTTAAAAAAACCATAGCTCTTTAGGTTGCCTTGTATTTGACTGTTTTCACTGCGTATAAAATAGATCACTTTATTAATGAAACTGGTATAACAGAGCTATAAACTAAAAGCGCTTAAGCTAATCGCTTTCTTTTCTTGTGTGCATTCAATGAGTCAATACTATAGATAACAAGTGCCACCCAAATAAAGGCAAATGTAATTAACTTAGCTGTTGATAAAGGCTCTTGATAATAGAAAGTGGCAAGTAAAAACATAATACTTGGTCCTAAATATTGAAAAAAGCCTAAGCTTGAGAGAGTTAATCGTTTTGCTGCGGCAGTAAAACATAGTAATGGTGCAGTAGTAACGACTCCAGCCAATATTAAACTAATGTTTAGTGATGCTGGGTTATCGAACAGGTTGCTAGTACTGCTAGCGGCAAAAAAGTACCAGTAAGTAACGGCAATGGGTAGCATTACCGCAGACTCAATAAGTAAGCCGATAAAAGTATCTACAGCCATTCTTTTTCGTAATAAACCATATATACCAAAAGTACCCGCTAACGCTAACGAAATAATTGGAACGGAACCAATGATAATGACTTGAATTAGCACACCTACTACCGCTAAAAAAACAGCAAAAAGTTGCCATTTACTCAGTTTTTCGCTTAAGAAAAACATACCGAGGGCAACATTAAATAATGGGTTAATGTAATAGCCTAAGCTTGCATCTAATAAATGATCGTTATTAACAGCCCAAATGAATAAAAACCAATTTACACCTAAAATTAATGCAGTAACGGTAAGTTGTAGTATAAGCTTTGGTGACTGTTTAAGCGCTATTACTAATGAACGCCACTTGCCCGACAATACTACAATAATGAAGAGTAACAAGCATGACCATAGCACACGATGAATCATAATTTCATCTGCGCTAATACTATCAAGTAACTTGAAGTAAATAGGTGCAATGCCCCAAAGAAAGTATGCGCTAATCGCACTAATAACACCGTGGCGTTGGTTTTTTAGTTTAAGTTGATCGGGTGTCATAGTAAAATTAATGGAGGTGTAAAAGCGCTATTGTAGCATTATGTTTGTAGGCTGTTTATCTTTCATTTGTAACTTATACCAATTGGTATTACATTAACCAACCATATAGGTACCTGTGCCAAAAGCAATATGATCATTCTTTTCATTGTGCAATTCCATTCTAGCTACCGCAACTTTACTGCCACTTCGAATAATCACCGCTGTTGCAATAAATTCTTCGCCTCGACCCGGCAGTAAAAAATCAGTACGTAAATCAATTGTACTGAGTTTACGAAGGCTTTGTTCAATACTATTAGGAGAGAGATCTTCAAGTTGTGCAATAATATTTGCAGCAGCAACTACACCGCCAACTAAGTCTAACGCCGTTGCGGTAACACCTCCATGGAGAATTTTTTGCATAGGATTGCCGACTAATTGTTCTTGCCATGAAAATCTAACTTCAGATTTGTCAGGGCTAAATTTGGTGATATGCAAGCCAAGTAGTTGATTAAATGGCATATCATTATTCCAAAATTTTTGCATCTGCTTAAGTACTAATGCGTTATCCATAAAAGTCTACTGGTAAGATGTGTGAATTGTTAGTGTAAAGGAACAATAGGTAATTTAGCAACAGAGATATTTACCCTCTTCATGGCGTACCTGTAATGCAATCACAGAGTGACAAAGCAGCGCATTAATATAAAAATAGATAAATTACTATAAATCGCTGTTGAGGCTGAGCGCGGTAAGGTAAAATGTAATTACTTTCCTTTTAGCTGAAAAATATTTTGTCTGCGCTTTCATTAAAAACATCTCACTCTTCATTGTTGAATGCATTACAGCATTTTTTTGGTTATTCAAGTTTTCGCTTTGGCCAAGAAAAAATTATTGAACAGGTAATGTCAGGTAAAGACAGCTTAGTACTAATGCCTACAGGCGGTGGAAAATCGCTATGTTATCAACTCCCAGCGGCGCTGCTTCCAGGAATAACTATTGTTATCTCGCCATTAATTGCTTTAATGAAAGATCAGGTTGATAGTTTAAATAGGCAAGGGATTTCAGCAGCATTTATCAATTCAAGTTTAACTAACGAAGAGATTAACTCTATCTTTCAGCGACTTGCTGAGGGTGAAATTAAATTATTGTATTTAGCTCCAGAGCGCCTCAAAAGCCGTTATTTTCTTGAGAGTTTGCATAGCTTACCGATCAGCCTATTTGCAATTGATGAGGCACATTGTATTTCACAATGGGGCCATGACTTTCGTCCTGCTTACACTCAACTATATTGTTTAAAGCAACAGTTTCCTACTATTCCAATTTTGGCGTTAACGGCGACAGCCGACGTGACAACACGCAAAGATATTTTAATGCAGTTGCAACTTCATCAGCCTAATATTCATATTGATAGTTTCGATCGCCCTAATATTCGCTTAACGATGGCAGACAAATATAACGGTATTCAACAAGCGATTGGTTATATCAAGAAGCGTGGTGTAGAAAGCGGTATTATTTATTGTAATAGCCGTTGGCAAGTTGAAAACCTAGCAAAAGCACTAGCATCAGCTGGAATTAATTGTGCGGCTTATCATGCAGGTTTAGAAAGTGAAATTAGAAATAATGTTCAAGACAATTTCGCTAAAGATAATATTCAGGTTGTCGTTGCAACTATTGCTTTTGGTCTGGGAATTAATAAGTTAAACGTTAGGTATGTTATTCATTTTGATCCCCCGAGAACATTAGAGTCTTACTATCAAGAAATTGGTAGAGCTGGCAGAGACGGCTTAGCTGCAGAAGCATTATTTCTTTATGACGACAAAGATGTACAACGGATTATAAAACGTATTAATGACAGTGATGACGAAAGCCGAGTAGACGTAGAAATGCAGCGTTTTCAAACAATGCAAGGGTTTATCGATGCGCAAACCTGTAGGCGGCAAGTCGTACTAAATTACTTTGCGGAGTACACTGACAAATCGTGCGGTAACTGTGATATTTGTCTTGATCCACCGACCTTGTTTGACGGCACAGTCGCTGCTCAAAAAATACTTTCCTGTGTATATCGTATCGAACAACAGGGAAATATTGACTATCTAATCCAAGTTATTCGTGGCGAACTTAATGGGCAAGTTAAAGCTAATGCGCATGATCAAGTGTCAACGTTTGGTATTGGTCGTGATAAAACCCCAGGGTATTGGCATGCCATTATCAGGCAGCTTATACATTTGGGGTACTTACAGCAAGATATTGCCAACCAATCAACGCTATGTTTAACTCAGGCGGCACGCGGTGTATTAACCGGTAATAGTATATTGATGCTTGCTGCACCACGTTTACAAAAAGCAAGCTACTGGCAACGCAATAAGCAAGTTAAGAATAACTATGACAGGAAGCTATTTATTAAATTAAGAGAGTTGCGTAAAACAATTGCCGATGTTGAAGACATTGCCCCGTATATTGTTTTTAATGATGCAACCTTAGCTGAACTTGCAAGTGCCAAACCTGTGAATTCAGCACAGTTTTTAAGAATTAGTGGTGTTGGAGATACCAAGCTTTCTCGTTATGGCAAGCCGTTTATTGAGGTTATTCAAGAGCATTTGAATGCTTAAAGCTAAGCTGTCTGGCTCGTAAGAGTGTGGGTAAATACTAAAAAAGCGCTCAACAGCGCTTTTTTAGACAAATCGAAATCTACTTTTTGCTGGCAAAGTATGCAGCAACATTTGCAATATCTTCGTCTGATAACGGCATTGCCATTGCAGACATTACAGGATCTTTACGAGCACCTGACTTATAATCTTTTAATTGCTTAACAAGGTACGCTTCTTTTTGACCTGCTAAGTTTGGGTACATAGGTATTGCCGAAATACCTTCGGCGCCGTGACAAGCTGCACAAGTTGCTGATTTAGCTTTACCTGCTGCAATATCGCCAGCAAAAGCAGGAGATGCAATCATCACTGTAGCTGCAATAGCTAAAGTAAGTTTTTTCATAACAATTATCTCTCTATAGTGGTTAAAAAAAATATTAAAAACCGAATTAATCTGCTTAGATTATAGGAAAAAAGATCAATGCTGTCGTTGGTTTTTTTGTATTATACGCCTAAGTTTGTTTACGATCATTAAATTCTCCCAGATATGACCAATAATTACCTAAAAGCGATGATAAAAAGAGTTCAATACAACGATAGTTACCAAACGATCACTTTTCAAGTATCAGCGTTTTCTTGGCATCAGGAAGCTTTAGCATTATTTATTGAAGCATTTTTTACAGTTTTTAAATCTGCTAAATTAGTTGAAGTTATGGAGGGGGCAGATCGAATGAATGCCCGATTTATATTTCAACAGGCTGAGTTTATAATATGCCTAGAGTCTAGTTGTGAAGCTATTTGGATTGAAGCTTATGGTGAGGACCAGATAACCAACTTACATACTCTCTACCAAGAAATCGAACGATTACTTAAGATGAAATAGCAATGAATAAAATATTAGTGAGTGCTTGCTTGTTAGGTGAAAAAGTTCGGTATGATGGCAACTGTCAGCGGCAACACCATATAAAGCTAGCTGTTTGGCAGCAACAAGGTCGAATTATTAGTATATGCCCTGAAGTTAGTGGCGGCCTATCAATACCGAGGGAGCCTGCAGAAATGCAGACCGATGGTCGTATTATTACTCAACAGCGTATCGATGTAACTAATGAGTTTATTTCTGGTGCAAATAAGGCGTTGTTATTATGCAAAAAGTATCAGATACGCTACGCGCTATTAAAAGAGTCTAGCCCTTCCTGTGGAAGTAACAGTGTTTATGATGGGACTTTTTCTGGCCAAAAAATTGAAGGAATGGGCGTAACGGCGAAGTTATTACAAGCGCATGGTATAAAAGTGTTTTCTGAGCAGCAAATTAATGAATTAAGTGGATTGCTTGAGTAATTATGATATTAAGATGTTACAGCTATTTGATTATACTGTGAGCTTTTTTGCATTTTGGCTACTAAGGCGCTAGTTTTATTTAGCACACTATGAACGTTTTTGTTTAAGTCTAGGGTGCTTACAGCGAGAGAAATCGTCATTTTGGGTAAGCGACTACCTGTTTTACTACTAACAAACCTTAACCGCTCTACACCTTGTCGAATCTTTTCAGCTATTTCGGTAGCTACAGAGCATTCAATTTCTGGCAATAAAACTGTAAATTCGTTGCCGCCAGAGCGAACCGGTAATCCGCTTTCACCTACATAACTAATCACCTTGTTGGCAATTTTTGATAATAAAATATCACTGATTATGTGACCAAAATCTGTTGTGACTTGCTGTAACTTATCAACATTAATTACTATTGCAGCTAAGCTTTTGTTAGGGTCCTCTTTAATCCAGCCTGCAATATGTTTATTAAGTGCTTTACGATTATATAGGCCAGTTAAAGGGTCTAAGTAAATGTCTTTACGAATTTCCTGCAATTCATTCTTAAGTGATAAGGTTTGCTTTTTGGAATCTTGTAGTTGCTGATTGAGCTTTTCTTGTTGTAATTTAAATTGTCTAGAAGCTGTCCCTATATCCACAAGTGCCTGTTTTATTTGTTGCTCATCTTGAGAACAAAGTTGTTCAGAATGTTTATCTACAGTGTTAATAAAGGTATCTGCATGGTGTGTGGTTTTTCTACAGCTTTGTTTTACTTGATCAACAATATTTTCGATATCGGTAATTATTTCGTCTCGAAACTGTTCAGCGCCTAAAATAACCTGTCGATATATTTCATCCATAAAAAAATTATCAAGCGGTTTATCTAGTGCAAGCTGCTGATTAATGAGTGCGGATAATGTAGTGTTTTGGCCATTAATAAATTCGTAACTTACCGCATAATTTATTGGAGTTGCTGGCAAGCCCCATTCTTGCAACTGCTTTATTGCGAGCGATAGTTTTTGTTCGGCCTGTTTTACTGAGTCATGGTATTTCATAACTCACTCTTTAAATACGACATATAACATTACTAAAATATTATTATTAGCTCATTCTCTAGGAAATAAACGAAAACTTCTATAGGTAAACAATAAATAAATAAAGATTGAGTTAAAAGAGCGGCAATATACGACAAAAAGTGATTATCTATAGATTAAAATGAAATAATAGAACAAGTAGAAGAAAGGTGGCACGCAAAAGTTACCGCAGGTACAAACAACTGAATACAGTATTCAGATAAGCCCCCACTATATCTAAATTCGGTAGTTCCGCTGCCATAGAGTAATCTTTAGGCCGGTAACTTTGCGTCTCTAATTTTCACTAGATTTGCCCTTTTCAAGCTTTAGTAGCTCAAAAACCATTATAGTGAATTAATTTGTCTTGTAAACCTTAAGAATAATTATCTTACGCGTCGTGCTTAAAAGTTAATCATGATAATATTATTTTACTTTTAGGCTTATACTAATTCGATTTAATTTATACCCTACTTTGGGAGAATTAATTAAATTAGTACTGTTGGCATGCTGTAGATGAGGGAGTTAAGTGAAACAACATACTTTGTATTGCGTAATGGTGTTGTTGAGTATTGCTGTTAGTTGCCGTGCTTGGACTCAAGAGAATAGTATTAGTGAAAATATTCAGCAAGTTGAACAACTGTTTGCAAAAGAAAAGGAAGCCCTTCCCGCTGATGATGTAGTTCAATTGGCTAATAATATTTTGCAAAAGCGACACTTTTATAGTGCCGACACTACAGCGAAAGTATTTATTTTACTTGCCAATACCGCAATTAATCAGGGTGATCTAGGTAAGGCTATGCAGTTTGCGCAAGATGGTATAGCTATTGTGGGCATAAATAATGTCTTGAAAATAGACTTTTTATTGAAGTTAACAGCAAGCCATTACTTTGAAGGGCGTTTTCACCAAGCAAATGAATTTGCTAACGAAGCTGTGGTAATCGCAAGGCAATTAATAAATGTAAGGTATTTATTAGTGGCTTTAAGCTATAGTGCTATGTCGAACGCGTTAATAGCGAATAACTTGGCTGCCCATCAAGAATTACAAGAAATAAAAACGCTACTTGCAGATAATGAACAGTTCAATAACTACCTTGAAGTTATTGAAATATTGGCATTAGCGTATCTGTATCAACAAGATTACGATACTGCAAAAGCATTATATAACAAAGCAATAAAACTACGGTTTGAATCAGGTAAAGTCGCGTCGATAGATAGAAGCTATTATTATTTAGCAGAAACAAACTTAAAGCTTAATCGGTTAGATGATGCCTACAGTGGTTTTTATCAAGCAAAACAAGAAGCAATAAAACATAACCTGCCAATTCGTCAAGCTTTTGCAGACTTAGGGCTAGGAAAAGTTTTACTCGCGCAAAACTTACCAGAAGAGGCGCTTCAATTCTTACTGCCGTCTAAAACTAAGCTAAGTGAAAGAAGTTTCGGCGCGCCTCATATGTCAGCTTTAATTGCATTAGCTAAAGCGTACGACAAGCTTGAGAATAAACCACTATCGTATGAAATGCTTAATAAAGCAGCAAGTTTATCACAGAAGGTAGAGGTAAGTTTTGAGCAACTTGAGCTTTACGATTTGTTAGCTGATATGTATGTCTCGCAAAGTAATTATAAGAAAGCAATTGATGTATATAAAACGCAGATAACTCATTATGAAAAGCATAATGTTCAGCAGTTATTTGTATCGCAAGGCTTTACAGGTAATGTGCTTGAGCTACAAAATCGTGAAATAGCATTGAATGTTGCTGAACAGTCAGACGTACGTCAGTCTTATTTTGCTAAGTATCAACAAGTAAAGAATATAGTTTTTTTTCTGTTAGCACTATTAGTTAGTGTTGTTATTATTGCGTTTTATCTTTATTTAAATCAGCGAAATCAGCGGTTAACTAATGCTTACGAAGATATAGAAAAGCCAGACTACTATATAGCAACCCCTTCTCAAACCAAGGTGCTTTATCAGTTGAATTATAAAAAAGCACGAAAGTTTGAATATACCTTATCTGTTGGCTATTTATCTATATGTAACTGGGAAGAACTTACCTTTCGGTTTAATAAAAGAACAGTGGCAGAAGTAGCGAAAACTATTGCGACTTTAATTAATGAATATGTTGCTGAGTTTGATACTGTTGGGTTAATTAGTGAGGGCGAATACTTGTTTTTATCTCCTCATCAAAATAAACAAAGCTTACAAAAAAAGTTAAATTTAATTGCTAACGCAATCAATAAACGATTTTTTGCTAATTTGGGTGATTTTTCAGTTAAAATTAGCTACGCATTTGAAACGCCTAGTATTCAGGATATAGATCCTTATATCTTTTTATCTAGATTAAGTGAGTCAACACGATCAGAACATACCACCTTTAAGAAGTAGACTTTTATGATTTTTGTTCTTGGGTTATTAGCCATTTTTATCACAGTAAGTATTTATTTTTACTTTCGAGCTGAAGGGCTTCAAAGAGATATAACCGCACTCAAACGCGCTTCTTTAGATAGTAAAAAAGAAAGCCAGGTGCTAATTGATACACTAGCGCTAATGGCAAAAAAGAACGAGGAGTTTATTAAGTTTCGTTTTAATAAAATGGCAAAAGAGTTGAGCGATGATAATGAATTTGTTGTTTACTTAACTCCATTAGTAGCTAACTACGCAGCCATAGTTAGAGAAAGCTTAAAAGGTAAGGCACGAACAAATATCGCAATTAAGAAAAGTTGTCAAGCTTATGACAGTAGAAGTTTTTCACGACTTACCGCGTATATTACAAAGAGCGATGGCCACATAAAACGTACATGGAATAGTAATAGCTTAAGTGGGTTTATGTCGTTTGTTGAAATGCTACTTAATGAAATGGAGCAACAAAAGGAAACAAAAGATTAATTTGTTTCCTTGATAAGGTTTAAGGGCGAATAATAATCTCAGGGTTTGTATTTATTTCACCATCATCAGATATAGTGGCTGGACTTTGGTCACAAAGTAAAACGGCTATGCTGCCTACTGCGCTGGTGCGGATAAATGCGAGATCATAGCCAAATTGGGTTAAGCTACTAGCTGCAAATTTTTGGGCTAAAGACAATTTGTCCCAAAGTGATGCTTGCTCAGGTGTATAGTGTCTTCTTTCTAATAACACTGCTCTTTCCATTGTTGCTTGCACAAAAACCTCTATATTCAGTTTAATTCAGTTTATATTGAAAAATCAATATTGATATAATCGCACATTATCCCAATTTTCAGGGCATTACAACCATTATATAATATACTTTGCGTGAATTTTAAACATAAATGAGCATGCTAGTTATAAAACAGTCTTGACCCTTATACGTACAGTTTATGCCAAAATAAGGTTAATTATAGTGCCAGTTAGACATTTACGCTAAAATAACGATAATATTTTACAGAATATCATAAAGTTAACGGTAACCCATATGAGTCAAGTGTTAGAAGAATTGTTAAGCCTATTAAAATTAGAGCCCATTGAGCAAGGGCTATATCGTGGACAAAGCCAAGATTTAGGCTTTAGAGCTTTATTTGGTGGGCAAGTAATGGGGCAAGCGTTATCAGCCGCACAAGAAACAGTTGACCCAACTAGACATGTACACTCGCTTCATTCTTATTTTTTAAGGGCTGGCGATGCAACCAAGCCAGTAGTGTATGAAGTTGAGATTATTCGTGATGGCCGAAGTTTTAATACTCGGCGCGTAAAAGCGTTGCAACACGGGCACGTTATATTTTATTTAACCGCTTCTTTTCAAGCATTAGAAGAGGGTTTTGAACACCAAAATACAATGCCAGTAGTTGCACCACCTGAAGAAGTGCCGTCGTATCGAGATTTTATTGTTAAGCATCAACACTATATTCCTGAAAATATTAGAGATAAATTCTTAGCCGAAAAGCCAATCGAATTGCGTCCAATAGAGCAATATAACTGGATAAAACCAGAGAAAATGCCTCCTGTTTGTCATATGTGGATTAAAGCTAACGGTAAAATGCCCGATGATCTACGAGTTCATAACTATATGCTTGCTTATACGTCGGATTTTCACTTTTTGCCAACAGCATTGTTCACGCATGGTGTAAGTTACTGGCAACCGAACTTTCAATTGGCAACGATCGATCATTCTATGTGGTTTCACCGCCCGTTTAAAATGGATGATTGGCTACTGTATGTAATTGAAAGCCCAACATCGGTTGGTGGTAGAGCGTTGGTTCGAGGGCAAATATATGCACGTACGGGCGAATTAGTTGCTAGCACAATGCAAGAAGGTGTTATGCGCCAACGCTAATCTTAGCGCCTAAGATTGATGGAAAGCCTGCCAATCTTTACCGCTTGGATGCTGAAAAAGTCGAATATCAAACAACTTAGCCATTGCAAACAGGTGGTCAAATATATCAGCCTGAATTTTTTCGTAATTAACCCAGTTTTGGTCGTTACTGAAAAAGTATAACTCTAATGGTAAGCCTGCGGCAGTTGCAGGTAGCTGCCTTACCATGCAGGTCATGTTTTTATGAACTTTTTCATGTTGTTTTAAATAGGCTTCTATATACGCTCTAAACGTACCTATATTAGTGAGTTGTCGGCTATTAATATCTGTTGCCGTTAAGTTGTGCTGTTCAGCATGAGCCTCAAGTTCTGCTGCTTTAACTTGCAGGTAAGGTGCGAGTAGGCGGATTTTCTTTAATTCTTCAATTTGTTCTTGGTTGTAAAAGTCGATACTGGAAATGTCGATATGCAATGCGCGCTTAATTCTTCTGCCGCCAGAGTTAAGCATATCTCGCCAGTTTTTAAATGAACCGCTAATTAGTGCATATGTAGGTACAGTGGTTACAGTGCGATCAAAATTTTGGACCTTTACTGTACTTAGGCCTATTTCTAACACATCACCATCTGCGCCATATTGAGGAATTTCAATCCAATCGCCCGGTGCTACCATTTTATTGGCAGAAATTTGGATACTGGCGACAAGGCCTTTAATAGTGTCTTGAAAAACTAATAACAAAACAGCGGTAAGCGCACCTATACCACTTAATAAATAAAAAGGTGAGCGGTCGAGCACATAAGAAATTGATAAAATAGTGGCGATTAAATAAACCAATAATTTAATCACTTGAAGCGTTGAGTTAAGCGGTAAGTAACGCTCACTTGCTTTTCTTTCATAGATGCTTTTTATCACGTTTAGCAGTGATGAAATTGATCGGGCAACTTGAAAGCAGATAGCGATTTTAGCTAACGTTAATAAAAACTGACGGTAGAGTGTATCTTCAAGGGTGAAAATAGGCACTAAAAACAGCAAGACAATATAAGGCGATGTAAGTGCTACACGTTTAAACACATCGTGCTCAAGAAATAAATCATCCCAAGTATTGCTCGAATGAATAACGACTTTTTGCACTAACCTTAAAAATTGATGCTTAGCCAAATAATAGCTGATAGCACAAATGACAAAAATGCATAAACTGCCGACTAATGTCGTAACAAGTTCAAGATTTACCTGAGATATTCCATTATCACTTAACCATTGCGATATTACAGCAATCATCGATATTCCTATTTATTGTTTTTTAACTGCTCAAGCAATTGGTCTTTTTCTGCCCACAATTGGTTGACCCACTTTTGAAAGTTTATTTTATGGCTTCTATCGTTAACATAATCACCTAGTAAACGTTGGTCAATATCTTGAGTATCAACTACAACTTGTACTTTTTTTATTTTTCCACAAAGAAAATCAATAAAATTTGGTTTACCTTCAGGATAATAAATAGTGACGTTGACTACTTTATTTAAGCTATCACCCATAGTCGATAATACAAAACCGATACCACCAGCTTTAGGTTTTAAAAGGTTTTTGTAATTTGAGCCCTGTTTTTTATGTTTTTCATCGGTAAAACGAGTACCTTCGATAAAATTCATTACACTCACAGGTTTGTATTTAAACTTGGCACATGCTTTCTTGGTGGTTTCGATATCTTTACCTTTTAAATGCGGATTTTTTTTAATGAAGCTTTGGCTGTAACGTTTCATAAATGGAAAATCGAGCGCCCACCAAGCAATACCAAGAAAGGGCACATAAATTAATTCCTTTTTGAGGAAAAATTTTAGAAAAGGAATTTTACCGTGTAATACACGTTGTAGTATTACAATATCGACCCACGACTGATGATTACAAATAACTAAATACCACTGTTTAGGGTTAAGGTCTTCAACACCAGAAACATCAATAGTTAAGTTAGTAAATAGCTTTTGGTTAACTGTGTTAATGGCAACCCAATAACTTGCCATGTGATCAAGCAGGTAACTGAAGATTTTTTGCCAGAATTTAAAGGGCAACAACGCTTTGAGAATAGAGCAAATAACAATAGGCAATACCCAAAAAATAGTATTGAGCGTATAAAAGCTAAACGATAAAAAGCCAATGAAAAAAGCAGGTAAAAAATTAAGCATAGCGTGTGTATAGTCGTTAATTAAGTCAGCACAATCAGAACGAAATTTTATCACTTTTTAAGATGTTTAAAAAGCTGATTAAAGTAAGCTTATTTACATTCCGTTCAATTATCTTCAAAAGTGACCGAAAACTTAGTAAAAGTTAGGTTTTTGATTGTTATTAAAAAGCATAAAAAATAGTGATGGTAGTAGTTGTAGCACAATTGTTTACTTGGATGATAAAGCAACATATAAAACTTACCTAGGAGGAAGCACCCCAAATTATAACAAGTTAAGCCCGTAAAAATAGTCGTTATTTCTTAAAGCAAATATAAGTGACGATAATGTCTATCAAACGAATAAAATAATGTTGCAAATTTGCTGTATTTCAGTGCATTCTTAACAGTCATATTATAGGGGATATAAATGAAATTTAAGCGTGTAGTTATTAAAGTAGGAAGCGCATTGGTTGCGCCTGATAACAAAGGCTGTAGTGGCAAATATTTATTGGCAATTGCTCGTTTTATTACTGAGTGTCACCAAGCCGGTAAAGAGGTTATTTTAGTTTCTTCTGGTAGTGTTGCTGCTGGTCGCCACCTTATTCAACATAGTGCATCTGGTCCATCTATCCCCACTAAACAAGCAATGGCTTCGGTTGGCCAAATGCAAATGATGGCTAACTGGCAACGCTTTTTCGATGTGCCATGTAGTCAGTTACTTATTACACATGGCGACTTAAAAGACCGAGAGCGCTATATTAATATTAAAAATACACTACGAATTTTATTAGAAAATGGTGTAATTCCTATCGTAAATGAAAACGATACAGTAGCAACAGACGAACTCAAAGTTGGTGACAACGATAACCTAGCTGCATTAGTCGCTTTAGTCTGCGAAGCTGATAGCTTATTTATTTTAAGCGATATTGATGGAGTGTATAACAAAGATCCTAGGCAGCATAATGATGCTGTACTTATTCCCGAAATTAACGAAATTACGGATGAAATTTATGCCATGGCTGGCACTACAAACAACCCGATTGCTACAGGCGGTATGCAAACTAAAATTCAAGCAGCGGAGAAAGCGGTAGAAAACGGCATAACCACCTACATTGTTAATGGTAGCTCGGCTAAAGTATTTGAAAAACTACTGAGGGGAGAAAATCCTGGTACGCAATTTATCGCTAAACAAAGCGCTAATAAAGCAAGAAAGCATTGGTTGAAATACACCTTAAAAAGCTGCGGAAAAATAATGATTGATCAAGGTGCTGTTGCTGCGGTTCGAGATAAAGGCGCATCATTGCTCCCATCAGGTATTGTTGAGTTAACTAGCACTTTTGATAGTGGCGAGGCTATTGAAATTGTCGATGGCAAGACGTTTAACGTTATCGCTAAAGGTATTACACAGTATAGTTCACGAGATTTAGCGCGGATAAAGGGCCAAAAAAGTGATAAAATTACAGCTATTCTTGGCTGTTGTCCAAGCAAAGTAGTAGTTCATCGCGATGATATGGTTGTTGTAACCTAACCAGATGTGGCTGAAGCGACAAGTAATCACCTGATAAAAAAGGCAAATAAAATGACATTTAATATAGAAAATAGCGCCAAGCAGGCGAGAATAGCTTCACGCCAAGTGGCACAATTAAACACCAATCAAAAAAATAAATTGTTATTATTAATTGCCGCGGCTATTGAAAGTAACAGTGCTACTATTATTAGCGAAAACGCCAAAGACATTGATGCAGGAAGAGCAAAAGGGCTCACTGAAGCCATGCTTGACCGCTTATTACTAACACCTGATCGTGTAACTGATATCGCCAGTGCAATAAAAGAAATTGTTGCCTTACCTGACCCTGTTGGTGAGGTCGCAAATTTAACCTTAAGGCCAAATGGGTTGCAAGTTGGTAAAATGCGTATTCCATTAGGTGTTATAGCTATGATTTATGAAGCACGCCCTAACGTTACAGCTGAATCGGCTGCACTTTGCATTAAGTCAGGTAATGCCGTTATTTTACGTGGTGGCTCTGAAGCTATCCATAGTAATGTTGCGCTAGCTAATTGCTTGCATCAAGTTATTAGAATGGAAGGGCTCGATCCAAATATGGTTACCGTTATTCCCGATACTAGCCGAACAGTTATTGAACAACTGCTAAAACAACGAGAAAGTATTGATCTGGTGATCCCTAGAGGTGGCGAAGGGCTTATTCGCTATGTAACAGAGCATAGTCAAATTCCTGTTATTCAACATTTTAAAGGTGTTTGTCATTTATTTATTGATAAATTTGCCGACATAAATAAAGCGGTAAATATATTAGTTAATGGCAAAACTCAACGACCAAGCGCTTGTAATTCTTTAGAAACATTATTGGTGCATAAAGATATTGCAGACACCTTTTTACCATTAGCGGCAAAAGCTTTGTTACCCGCACAAGTGAAAGTACATGCTTGTGAACAAAGCATTAACTACTTTGATGATGCTTCATTAGCAACAACCGATGACTTTAATGCAGAGTACTTGAACCAAGAAATTGCGGTGAAAATAGTGTCAGGCTTTAACAAGGCAATTGGTCATATTAATGAGTTTACCTCAGACCACACTGAAGTAATTGTGAGCCAAGACACCTCACGCACTCAAGCGTTTATTAGACAAATAAATTCGTCTGTTGTGATGGTAAATGCATCGTCACGTTTCTCTGATGGTGGTCAATTAGGGCTTGGCTCTGAAATAGGCATTTCGACAAGTAAACTACATGCCTATGGTCCAATGGGGTTAAGTTCACTGACAACAGAAAAGTTTGTTGTCTATGGTGACGGGCAGATCAGAGATTAGTGATATATGTATAAAAAAGCGGTATTGACTCAGAATGCCAATACCGCTTTTTAACCTGTTACTTATGGTCGTTAGTGTTGACCGTAGTAACGGGCAGCGAGCAAAGCTTTTTGTGTTTATTCAACAATTTTTTTCATGTCGGTCATGTAGCCACGTAGTTCTTTACCAATGGCTTCTACACCATGGCTACGTATGGCTTCATTCACTTCAATTAGGCGCGCATTATCTACACCGTTCGATGTATCTTTTAAGCCTTCACCTAATTCTTCAAGTGTTAACTTGCTGGTAAAACCTTCTAGCAAAGGCACGGCGGCATGACTAAATAAGTAGTTTCCGTATTCAGCTGTATCAGAGATAACCACATTCATTTCGTAAAGTTTATTACGGGCAATACAGTTAGCAATTAAAGGTGTTTCATGCAACGACTCATAATAAGCAGACTCTTCAATAATGCCTGCTTCAACCATGCATTCAAATGCTAATTCAACACCAGCTTTTATCATGGCAACAACAAAAATTCCCTTGTCGTAATACTCTTGTTCACTAATTTCTGTGGAGCAATCAGCAGCTAATTCGAAAGAGGTATCTGCTGTTTCTGCACGCCATTTTAATAAGTTAGCATCGTCATTTTTCCAGTCTTCCATCATGGTAGCTGAAAATCGGCCTTCGATAATGTCGTCCATGTGTTTTTCAAAAAGTGGGCGAAGAATAACTTTTAATTCTTCTGACATATCAAATGCTTTAATTTTTGCAGGGTTTGATAGGCGGTCCATCATGTTTGTGATGCCGCCGTGTTTTAAACCTTCTGTGGTGGTTTCAATGCCGTATTGTAAAAGCTTACGTGCATAGGCAGCGTCAACGCCTTGAGCAATTAATTGCTTATGGCCTAAAATAGCTGCGGTTTGCAACATCCCACAAAGAATGGTTTGCTCACCCATTAAGTCTGATTTTACTTCGGCAATAAAAGATGACTCTAAAACACCCGCACGGTCGCCGCCAGTGGCTGAAGCATAAGCCTTGGCAATAGCTAAACCATTACCTTGTGGGTCGTTTTCAGGGTGAACGGCAATTAAGGTTGGTACACCAAAACCGCGTTTATATTCTTCACGTACTTCTGTGCCAGGGCACTTAGGTGCAACCATAATAACAGTAATATCAGAGCGAACTCGCATGCCTTCTTCTACGATATTAAACCCGTGAGAGTAAGACAAAGTAGCGCCTTGTTTCATTAGTGGCATAACAGCGGTAACAGCAGAAGTGTGCTGCTTATCAGGGGTTAAATTTAATACTAAGTCGGCTTGTGGAATAAGTTCTTGGTAAGTACCCACAGTAAAACCATTTTCTGTCGCCCATTGATAAGATTGGCGCTTTTCAGCAATGGCTGCCTCACGTAAAGCATAAGAAATATTCAAGCCTGAATCGCGCATGTTTAACCCTTGGTTTAACCCTTGGGCACCACAACCAACAATAACGATATTCCAATCTTTAATAAAGTTACAGCCGTCAGCAAACTCTTCACGTTTCATAAAACGACATTTGCCTAATTGCGCTAATTTTTCGCGTAAACTTAAGGTATTAAAATAGTTAGCCATTGTGGTTCTCCGCATACTCTATTTGAGTACTGATTATTAATTTGGGTCATAGTTTCTGACAATGTATTTATCATAGCGCGTTTCTTTTGTTGCTTAAAATGATATATTTGCATCATAACGTTGCAATTTGTGCAATAAAGCTGGTGAGGTAATGAATGGATTTAAAATCGTTGAAGATGTTTGTTAACTTAGCAACAACACTGCATTTTGCAAAAACTGCAGAAGCTCACCATGTCAGTCCTTCAACATTAAGCCGTGTTATTCAAAGGCTTGAAGAGCAAGTAGGCTGCTCGCTATACCACAGAGACAATAGAACCGTGGCATTAAATGAGGCTGGTCATAAGTTTTTAGCTTACGCAGAGCAACAAATTGAACAGTGGGAGTTGTTGCAACTTTCGCTTAATCAACAACAGGCTCAGCTACAAGGAAAGTTACATTTATATTGCTCGGTAACCGCGGCATATAGTCACTTACCGGCGTTAATTGACCGGTTCCGTGATCAGCATCCTTTAGTTGAAATTGTACTTTCAACAGGCGATGCAGCCGATGCGTTTGAGCAAGTCGGAAGCGGTGTGGTTGATCTTGCTATTGCGGCTAAACCTGAAAAGTTATCGCGATTATTTTATTTTCATCACTTAACCACGCTCCCTTTAGCGATAATAGCACCAGCAATGCCTTGTAGAGTGCAACAACAATTACAGTCAGACGTTATTAAGTGGTCAGAAATCCCTTTTATTTTGCCAGAGCATGGCGCGGCAAGAAAACGATTTGATTATTGGTTTAGAAAAAAGCAACAAGGAAAGCCACACATTTATGCGACAGTTGCCGGTAGTGAGGCCTTAGTGAGTATGGTGGCGTTAGGTTGTGGTGTTGCTATTGCACCTAAGGTTGTGGTTGAGAATAGTCCGGTGAAAGATCGTGTTCAATATGTTAAAAATATTGGTGATATAGCCCCCTTTGACTTAGGCGTTTGTTGCTTAAATCAAAGTCGAGAGCAAGTACTTGTTAAAGCATTTTTTAACGCATTAGCGCCAACGGTTTAGGGGGCTTTATTACACGGCTACCGCATTGGTTAAATGGCGTAATATTCTATCCATTGCACGGTACGAAAGCGCTTCTACTAAATGTTGATTAGCAATGTTCTCAGCTTGCTCCATGTCGGCAAGTGTACGTGCAATTTTTAATAACTTATGATGGGCACGGGTTGATAGGCCAAGCTTTTCAACGGCAAGCTCTAGAAACTCATTGTCATCAGCGCTTAATTTGCAGTACTGACGTATTTCGGCACTACTTAAATGAGCATTTGCTTTGCCTTGGCGCTTTTGTTGTATCGATGCACATTGTTGTACTCGGGCACGAATTTTAGCACTTGTTTCCCCTTTGCCAGAATTGTTAGCCCAAGAACCTTTGGGTAAGCGTGTCACTTCAATTTGAATATCTATGCGATCAAGAAAAGGCCCAGATAAACGATTAAGATAACGTAGCACTTGCTCAGGTGTGCTGCGGTTATCATTATAAAAACCTGTAGGGCTAGGATTCATTGCCGCCACTAACTGAAATTGTGCAGGAAATGTTTGTTTGTGTAATGCCCTAGAGATAGTAACTTCTCCCGACTCAAGAGGTTCGCGCAATACATCTAGTACTTTGCGTTCAAATTCGGGTAATTCATCTAAAAACAACACGCCATGGTGAGCTAGTGATACTTCACCGGGTTGAGGTTGACTACCTCCACCTACTAATGCTGCGGCAGAGGCGGTATGGTGCGGTGCTCTAAATGGGCGAGTTAGCCAAGAGCTAGCGCTAATTGAATGATGACAAATTGATTGAATAGAGGCGACTTCTAACGCTTGAGATTCAGTCATTTGTGGTAAAATACCTGGTAACCTACTCGCAAGCATGGTTTTTCCTGTGCCGGGAGGCCCAATAAATAATAAATTGTGCGCGCCACTCGCTGCAATTTCTAACGCACGTTTTGCCATTGGTTGGCCAATAACATCTGCAATATCGTTATTACTGTCTATGCTTTGTTCAACATGCTCTACAGCAAGAGCTAATGGCAATGCTTGTTGGTGTAATAGGTGTGGATATAACTCACTTAAATGAGAAATTGCATAAATTTTTGCAGATTTTACCCAACTTGCCTGCTCGGCATTGTCTTGAGGAATAATTAACGTTCTTTCATTTTCACTACAGGCCATTGCCATTGGGATCTCTCCAATAACTTCGCGTAAGGCACCTGATAAGGCAAGTTCGCCCGCAAATTCATATTGAGAAAGCTCTTCGGTAGGTATTTGTGCCGAGGCAGCTAAAATGCCAACTGCGATAGGGAGATCAAAACGTCCGCCTTCTTTGGGTAAATCAGCGGGTGCTAAATTTATTGTGATACGCTTTGCAGGAAATTCATAACCACAATTAATTATTGCACTTCGTACCCGATCTTTGGCTTCACGTACTGAGGTTTCAGGTAGCCCAACAATATTAAATGCGGGTAAACCATTCGCTAAATGTACTTCAACCGTAACAAGAGGGGCAGTTAAACCAACGCGGGCTCTACTGTAAACGCAAGCAAGAGACATATAAATCCATTTAATTAAACATCCATAAAATCAGTTTAGTTGAAATGCATCTATTGTGCGAATTTATGGTGAGAATGCAGTTATATTTACCTTGTTATAACCAAATTCACTATCTGCTTTAAAAATTCTCTAATAAAAACACTTGCGTCTTATATTAGAGCTATGGTACTAATTTAATAAGGCTGAAATGAGCCAACAAAATTTAACTAGCTTTTCAGGTATTGTGAATTTAAATGCAAAATATTAACTCAGTAATTATTAACATTCTCGTCGTGGTGATTATAAGATCATCGCGGGGTTGTTTATTGGGCTGAGAAAAGCTAATTGTAAACATAAACCCTCGCTCCGAAAGGACCGAGGGTTTTTTTTAAGTGTTTTTAGACAGTGAATTATTCAATTTTTTGGCTTTTATTAAATTAAGGAACAACTAATTCACTTTGAAATTATGAATATAAATGTAAAGTGAATGGTGCAATAAATTATGGCAAGCGATAAGAAACAAACAGGCGGTTCGTTATTATTTAGCGTATTACAGCAACATGGGGTTCAGCATGTTTTTGGGTATCCTGGCGGCGCAATTATGCCTATTTATGATGCCCTGTATGACAGCGATGTAGAGCATTTTTTATGTCGGCATGAACAAGGTGCTGCATTTTCAGCTGTAGGTTACGCAAGGGCTTCAGGGAAGGTAGGGGTTTGTTTAGCAACTTCTGGTCCTGGTGCAACTAACTTGATAACAGGATTAGCCGATGCCATGGCAGACTCCATTCCTATTGTTGCTATTACTGGGCAAGTAGCTACATCAGCAATGGGTTCTGATGCTTTTCAAGAGGTTGATATTTTTGGCCTTTCTTTAGCTTGTACTAAGCATTCCTTTCAAGTGACTGATGTTAACGAGCTTGCTCAGGTTTTACATCAAGCATTTGCTATCGCATTAGAAGGTCGTCAAGGCCCTGTATTAGTTGATATTCCAAAAGACATTCAAATTGCACAGGTTGATACTGCACTCAGTAATGCAGCAAAACTTAAAAACAAGGTGAAATTACCGCCTGCGAATGTTGGTAAAGCCATTGCCTTATTAAGCCAAGCCAAGCAACCCGTATTATATGTTGGAGGCGGTGTAGGTATGGCAAACGCGGTTGATGAATTAAGATCATTTGCTTGCACCACTGGTTTACCAAGTGTGTCTACTTTGAAAGGCTTGGGTGCATTAGACCCTGATGATAAACATTACCTTGGCATGCTAGGAATGCATGGCACAAAAGCTGCTAACCTTGCGGTACAAGAGTCAGACTTATTAATTGCCGTTGGTGCAAGGTTTGACGATAGAGTCACTGGTAAGTTAGCTGAATTTGCACCTCATGCAAAAATTATTCACTTTGATATTGATACCGCAGAGATCAGCAAGCGAAGAGCTGCAGATGCCGCTATTTTAGGTGATTTAAAAGTGAATTTACCCGCGCTTTCTGTGCCTTTATCAATTGTGCCATGGCAGCAAAAATGCAAACAGATGAAAGCAGATTACGCTTGGCAATATGACTATCCTAAGGAAACCATTTTTGCACCAGCAGTTCTAAAAGAGATAAGTGAGAAGGCACCGAAGAATACTTGTGTTACTACCGACGTTGGTCAACACCAAATGTGGGCTGCACAACATATGTCATTTCAAGACCCAAGTAACTTTTTAACCAGTGGCGGTATGGGCACTATGGGCTTTGGTTTACCTGCAGCAATTGGTGCGCAAATTAGTCGGCCTAACGACTGTGTTATTGCTGTTTCTGGTGATGGTTCTATCATGATGAATATTCAAGAATTATCAACAATTAAGCGCTTTCAACTACCCGTTAAAATTGTACTGATTGATAACGCTAAATTGGGCATGGTACGCCAATGGCAAGATTTATTTTTCAATGGAAGGTTAAGTGAAACTGACCTGTCTGATAATCCAGACTTTGTTATGCTAGCCAATGCCTTTGATATAAAAGCGAGAGAAATAACGTTAAAAAGCGAAGTGTCGGCAGCCATAGAAGAGATGCTTGATCACGATGGCCCTTATTTATTACAAGTAAAGATTAACGCCGAAGATAATGTTTGGCCATTAGTGCCGCCCGAAACGGCAAACGACAAAATGATGGAGAGTACCTAACATGAATGATTACCAATTAATTATCTTAGCTGATGATAAACAAGTGGTGCTTGAAAGAATTTTACAAGTAACCCGCTACCGAGGCTATTTAATTAACGGCATTAATGCAAAAGTTAATACGGGTACTCAAATAGGTACAATTGAATTAATGGTCAGTAGTGACCGTCCTATTGAACTTTTAGTGGATCAAATCAATAAACTGATCGACATCAAAGAGGTCAAAGTAGACAATACAAAGGCGCAGAAATGCATTGCTTAATTAAAGCAAACTACTCAATTTAAAACACCAGTAATTGAAAAGCTTAACTGCATCAAGGGATGAGTTAAGTAATTTTAAAATATGTAAATTAGGGAAATAAAATGGCTAAAGTAAGTGCAGAACTTATCTGGTTTAATGGTGAACTCATGCCGTGGCAAAATGCTACAGTGCATGTAATGAGCCACGCGTTACATTATGGTTCTTCAGTTTTTGAAGGTATTCGTGCTTATGATACACATAAAGGGACGTGTATTTTTCGTTTAGAAGAACACATTAAACGCTTGTTTGACTCAGCAAAAATTTATCGAATGAACATACCTTTTACACCAGAAGAAGTTATTCAAGCGTGTAAAGACTCAGTAGCAAAAAACAATTTATCTTCGGCATATTTACGCCCGTTAGCATTTTTGGGCGATGTAGGTATGGGTTTGCGCCCACCAGCAGACGCTAAAGCTGAATTAATGATTGCGGCATTTAGCTGGGAAGCCTATTTAGGTGCAGATGCTATTGAAAATGGTGTAGATGTTGGCGTATCTAGCTGGAACAGACTTGCTCCTAATACTATGCCTACAGCGGCTAAAGCTGGCGGAAACTACCTTTCTTCGCAGTTGATCTCTATGGAAGCAGGTCGTCATGGTTACACCGAAGGCATTGCGTTGGATGTGAATAATCAAGTAAGTGAAGGCGCAGGTCAAAACTTATTTTTGGTGCGCAATGGTATTATTTTTACACCACCTGGCACGGCTTCTATTTTGCAAGGCTTAACACGAGATACTGTTTTCTTCTTAGCAAAACAACTAGGTTATGAGGTACGTGAAGAAACTATTTCACGTGAAGGCCTTTACTTAGCAGATGAATTCTTTATGACAGGAACAGCCACTGAAGTTGTTCCAGTAAAATCGGTAGACGGTATGCAAGTAGGAACAGGTTCACGCGGACCTATCACTAAAGCGATTCAAGAAGCTTTCTTTGGTATTTTTAACGGTAGTACCGAGGTTCCTGATAACTGGTTAGACCCAGTTAAATAACAATGATTTAATCTTAAATGAAAGTGCTTAAAGCACTTAAGTACTTTCATTTTATTCGTATAATTTTATTCGTATAGTTAACAATTAGTTATATATTTAAAGCCAAGTAAAAGTTTGGCTTTAAATATATAATTCAACACTTTAAAATCGGAATCAATATCATGCCTAAATTAAGATCTGCAACTTCAACTCAAGGCCGTAATATGGCTGGTGCGCGTGCATTATGGCGCGCAACAGGCATGAAAGATGGTGATTTTGGTAAGCCTATTATTGCGGTGGTAAATTCTTTTACTCAATTTGTACCGGGCCATGTTCACCTAAAAGACATGGGGCAACTTGTTGCAGGCGCTATTGAAGAGGCTGGTGGAGTTGCGAAAGAATTTAATACAATTGCTGTTGATGATGGCATTGCCATGGGGCATAGCGGGATGCTTTATAGCTTGCCATCGCGTGACTTAATAGCCGACTCAGTTGAATATATGGTTAATGCGCATTGTGCAGATGCCATGGTTTGTATCTCTAACTGCGATAAGATAACACCAGGTATGATGATGGCAGCGATGCGCTTGAATGTACCTGTAATTTTCGTGTCTGGTGGACCAATGGAAGCAGGTAAAACTAAGCTTTCTGATCAAATAATTAAGCTCGATTTAGTTGATGCAATGATACAAGGGGCTGATCCAACAGTATCAGATGAGCAGTCAGATCAAGTTGAGCGCTCTGCTTGCCCTACCTGTGGTTCTTGCTCAGGTATGTTTACCGCTAACTCAATGAACTGTTTAGCTGAAGCATTAGGTTTAGCCTTACCGGGTAATGGCTCGATGTTGGCAACGCACGCAGATAGAGAGCAATTATTTTTAAAAGCGGGTGCACAAATAGTTGAGCTAACCAAGCGCTATTATCAAGACAATGACGAGTCTGCATTACCACGTAATATCGCCAACAAAGACTCATTTTCAAATGCAATGTGCTTAGATATTGCTATGGGTGGTTCAACAAACACGATATTACACCTACTTGCCACCGCACAAGAAGCTGAAATAGATTACACCATGGCAGACATGGATAAACTATCACGAGTTGTGCCGCAACTATGTAAGGTTGCACCCTCAACTCCTGAATACCATATGGAAGACGTACATCGTGCTGGTGGTGTTATTGCTATTCTAGGTGAGTTAGCACGTGCTAACTTGTTAAACACAGATGTGCCTAATGTACTAGGTACAACGCTCGCAGATGTAATTGCTAAATATGACATTACCGTTACAGATGATGAAGATGTTAAAAAGTTCTACCGTGCAGGCCCTGCTGGAATTCGTACAACCAAAGCGTTTAGCCAAGATTGTCGTTGGGATACCTTAGACGACGACAGAGCGAATGGATGTATTCGTAGCATCGATCATGCTTTTTCAACAGAGGGTGGTTTAGCCGTACTTTCGGGCAATATTGCGGTAGACGGTTGTGTAGTTAAAACAGCTGGCGTTAGCGATGATAACTTAACGTTCACCGGCCCTGCCCATATCTTTGAAAGCCAAGATGATGCCGTGTCTGGTATTTTAGCGGGGAAAGTCGTTGCTGGCGAAGTAGTCGTTATTCGCTATGAAGGCCCTAAAGGTGGACCCGGTATGCAAGAAATGCTTTATCCAACCACTTATTTAAAGTCTATGGGTTTAGGTAAAGCATGTGCATTGTTAACCGACGGTCGTTTTTCTGGTGGCACTTCAGGTTTATCTATTGGGCATGTATCGCCAGAAGCAGCCGATGGCGGAACAATTGCACTCGTTGAGCAGGGCGATATTATTCATATTGATATTCCAAGCCGCTCAATTGAATTACAAGTAGCTGACGAAGTTCTTGAACAGCGTAAAGCGGCCATGAAAGCTAAAGGCAAAAAAGCTTGGAAGCCAGTTGATCGTGTACGTCCAATTAGTTATGCCTTAAAAAATTATGCAATGTTAGCAACAAGTGCCGACAAAGGTGCAGTGCGAAACCGTAAATTACTTGATGGTGAATGTGATGACTGAATCAGAGGTCATTAATCAAGGGATCGGGCTGGAATATCTTCGTCGGATATTACTTGCCCCTGTTTATGATGTAGCCGTAGAAACAGAGCTAACACCGCTGACTAAATTATCAGCCCGTCTCAATAATCAAATATATTTAAAACGAGAAGATCAGCAACCGGTTCATTCGTTTAAATTGCGAGGTGCTTATAATAAGCTCTCTAATTTATCAGAAGCTGAATGTATTCATGGTGTTATTGCAGCCTCTGCGGGTAATCATGCTCAGGGTTTAGCGCTAGCAGCACATAAGCTTGGCATTAAAGCAACGATTGTAATGCCCATTACAACGCCTGACATTAAAGTGGATAATGTGCGTCGTTATGGTGGAGAGGTTCGCCTTGTTGGCAAAAGCTTTAACGAGGCGCAATCAGCTGCAGCTGTATATGCTGAAGAAGAAAAGAAAACCTATATTCACCCGTTTGATGATCAAGATGTTATTGCAGGCCAAGGTACTGTTGCTAAAGAGCTTCTACAACAGCAGCCGAATGCACAAGTTGTATTTATTCCAGTGGGTGGCGGTGGGCTACTTGCAGGAATGGCGGTTTACTTAAAACAGTTAAGACCTGAAATAAAAGTTATCGGCGTTGAGGCGGAAGATTCAGCCTGTTTAAAAGCAGCACTTGCAGCTGGAGAACCTGTAGATTTAGACCAAGTGGGTTTATTTGCTGACGGTGTCGCCGTTAAGCGTATTGGTCAACATACCTTTGATTTAATTGAGCGCTATTGTGATGAAGTGATCACAGTGACCACCGATGAAATTTGTGCGTCTATTAAAGATATATTTGAACAAACCCGTGTTATCGCAGAGCCTGCCGGTGCTTTATCGTTAGCAGGATTACAAAAGTATTGCCAAACCAGTAAAGGCGATGAGTCTTTAGTAGCAATATTGTCTGGTGCAAATATGAACTTTCATACCTTGCGCTATGTGTCAGAACGCTGTGAATTGGGTGAGCAAAAAGAAGCCGTTTTAGCCGTTACTATTCCAGAAGAAAAAGGGAGTTTTAGGCGCTTTTGCCATGCGCTTGAAGGACGAGTGATCACCGAGTTTAATTACCGTTATGTTGATAAGCGCGATAGCGATAACAACCAAGCAAATATCTTTGTTGGTGTTAGAGTTACTAACGGTGAAGAAAGGCATCAGCTTACGCAGTTGTTACAGCAGAAAAGCTATCAAGTAAGCGACTTTACTGAAAATGAACTTGCTAAATTACATGTCCGATACATGATTGGTGGTAAGCATGCGCTTCCGCTTCAAGAGCGTATATTTCGCTTTCAATTTCCAGAATATCCAGGTGCATTAGAAAAATTTCTTGATACCTTGGGCGAACATTGGAATATATCGTTATTTCATTATCGTAATCATGGCGCGGCATTTGGGCAGGTGCTTGCAGGTTTTGAAGTCACTGAAGCGGTGCAAGCAGCCTTCTTTGATCACTTACAAGACTTAGGCTACGAATGGCAAGAAGAAACAGATAACCAAGCTTACCAAGCTTTTCTTACGTAATAATAGTAATCTCTCTCAAACGATAAGTTGTGTAAATGCCTGTTTTGCACAACTTTGATTTTGACCTTTAAAAATTACAAAATTAAGCTACAGTAATTATACCAATCTCACTAACTATGTGATCATTTCTACTGGCTAAAGCAGTCAACTACTGCGTTATTTATTTTATAATTAGAACAACTAGTTATAAAAATAAACGCCTTGTATTTGACTGTTTTCACTGCGTATAAAATAGATCACTTAATTAATGAAACTGGTATTATAGTTCCTATTTATCGTTTTGACGCAACACTATGCGGAATTTACATGAAAAACTTATACTTACTAATTGATCGCCTATCTAATACGTTAGTTAATGAAAAGCGAAAAGCGTTAGCTGAATTTGGTTTGCAGCCAGTACAACTTGACGCTTTGCGGTACTTATCTATGGCAAATAAACACTCAGACAATGCCATTTCAGTCTCTGAATATTTAGGACATACCAAAGGAACCATTTCTCAGTCGATAAAAGTACTTGAGCGCAAAGCCTTAGTTCATAAAACGATATGCCCTGAAGACAAAAGAGTATTACATATTAAAGTAACAACAATTGGTAAGCATATTCTTAGCCAATTGACTGAGCAGTCACAACTACACATGGCTATTACTAATCTGAGTAACACTAACGAAAACGCATTAATTCGAAGCCTTAATGCAATACAACATCAAATTAATAGTAAAGATGTGCCGCAGTCATTCGGGCAATGCTTTACTTGTATACACTACAAGCCTGGAATTCCTGCAAAATGTACTCACTTTGAAGAAGTAATAACCGAAGAAGCGTCATTACAAATTTGCAGAGCACACCAAGAAGCCTAGCCAAAATTAACAATCACCCACATCTAACAATTAATTTTTCATAGTTTTATTTACGCTTTAACGGTATAAAGACGGCAGCGAATAAAAAATGGAAAAATAATGGAAGACGCCCAAGGAAAGCAACAGAATACTGAAAAAGTAGCGGTATTAACGCCTATTGCACAATCAAAACGAATAGATGCCCTAGATATTCTCAGAGGGATAGCGCTAGTAGGCATTTTATTAATGAATATAGAATGGTTTAACCGTCCGCTAACTAACTTAATTGGTTTTGATCACTCTTTAACAGGCATAGACCATGCAGCAGGTTGGCTAATAAGGTGTTTTGTTGAAGGTAAGTTTTACAAACTTTTTGCTTTGTTATTTGGTATGGGGTTTGCCGTAATGCTTTTGCGAGCGAAAGAAGTTGGCCGCCCTTTTGGGGCTTGGTTTACCCGAAGAATGATTGCCTTGTGGGTGTTGGGTATCATTCACATGGTGTTTTTATGGGGCGGTGATATTTTACATGACTATGCACTTGCCGGATTAATGCTTTTACTGTGGGTTTATATACTACAAAAACCCAACTTTCAGCAATATGACAACCCTCGTTCATATTTAAAGCTTGCAGCCATTTGGTTATTTCTTCCCATCTTTTTTTCAATTGTTGGTGGCATAGGAGCAGGTGTGTTTATGGATCATAAAAGCACGCTTGCTACTTGGGACGAAGAGCAAGAAATAGCCATAGCTGTGGCGATGCAACTTGAATTGCCCCAAGAGGCATTAGAATTAATCACAGAAGAGTCAATTGAAGATAACCCATCGTTAAATAATGACAGCAAAGCTAGTGAACTCACTCCAGTAGAAGAAAAAATAAAAGAACAGGTAGCTTACCAACGAGACGCCATAGAAAATGAAGAAAAAGAAACTGTGGCGTTTACTGAAGGTAGCTATTGGCAAGCAACTCAATATCGTCTTGAGTTTTTAGCATTTATGCTGCCCTTCTCACCACTATTTGCCTTTGCCATGTTGATCCCTATTTTTATTTTAGGCTTTTGGTTTGTCGCCTCTAAGCGGATCATTAACTATAAAGACTATATGCCGATGTACACCCTAATGAGAAATATCGGCTTACCGTTAGGTGTTTTTCTAAATGTTGCAGGGGTTTTACTATTGCAACAGCCATCCGCAGAAATCTCAATGGTGATTACTTCAATAGGTGAAATGATCTTTTTTGTTGGTCAGTATATTTTAACTGCGGGCTATTTAGGCCTAGTTATTTGTATGTTAGCAGATGAAAAGTGGCATAGTCGTTTGGCTAAGTTTGCGCCAATGGGCAAAATGGCACTAACCAATTACTTAATGCATTCAGTCATATTAACCTCGATATTTTATGGTTATGCCGGGGGCCAGTTTGGTTTGGTATCGCGAAGCACGCAAGTACTGATCGTATTAGTAATAATAGTGTTTCAAATGCTGGCTTCACGTTGGTGGCTAGCACGTTTCCGTTTTGGGCCTATGGAATGGCTATGGCGCTCAATTACCTATAAAAAACTACAGCCCATGTACATTTAATAGCACTCAAAATCTTGACATAATATGTCTAGATGACATATTATGTCCGCATTAACTAAACCAAAGGAGTAATAATAATGAATAATGGTTTAAGCAATTCAACAACTAACATTAATACAACAAAAGTAACTAAGCACATTTGGAAAGCGGGTGTTGCAATAGCTGTGATTATTATCGGTTGGCAAATATTCTATACCATTGATGAAGGTCATGTAGGTATTGTTAAACGTTTTGGTGAGGCAACTACACAGGTGAATCCGGGGTTACACACAAAGGTTCCTTTTGCAGATACGGTAGAAGAGCTAGAAATTAGAACAAGAAAAAACAGTGAAAACTTAAAAGCCTCTACTTATGAACAGATGCCTGTAACAGCTGAAGTCTCGGTAAACTGGACCGTTATCCGTCCAGAAGCATTCGAGTTATATAAAAATTATGGTGGCTTAGATCAATTTGAAAATAGAATTTTAGATCCGCGTTTACGCTCTGCTACCAAAGATGCATTAGCACGCTTTAAGGCAGAAAAAATTATTCAAAACCGTGGCCAAGTTATTCAAAAAATTGAAGAAACATTACTTTCGGAAATGATTGATTTTCCAGTGAAGCTTGACAGCGTACAAATTGAAAATTTGGTACTACCCGCTAAGTATTTACAAAGCATTGAGACGAAACAAACAGAGAAAAATTTAGCGGCTGCAGAAATGCATCGTTTAGAGCGTCAAAAGTTAGAAGCTCAACGAGAAGTTAATACCGCAGAAGCAAAGCGTGACGCTGAAAAAGCAAGAGCCGATGGTTCAGCTTATGCCATTACCACAGAAGCAAAAGCGGAAGCTGAAGCAATTAAGTTAAAAGGTTTAGCTGAAGCCGAATCTATGATGAAAAAAGCAGAATCTCTTAAAAATAGCGAGTTGCTTGTAGATTATGTAAAAGCACAGCAATGGGACGGAAAATTACCATCAACAGTAATGGGTAATGGCCAAGATATTTTATGGAATATGAAAGAGAAATAAAGGTAGTCAATAAATACTACTGTTCACCTGTAGGTTGGTAGCCCATCAAGTTATATTGAAGAGTTAAGGATAACGATTTGACGGCGTAAACGCCGACCTACAAAACATCAATTATTTGTAGGTTGGGCTTTAGCCCATCAAGTTATATTGAAGAGTTAAGGGTAACGTTTTGACGACATAAACGCCGACCTAGAAAACATCAATTATTTGTAGGTTGGGCTTTAGCCCATCAAGTTATATTGAAGAGTTAAGGGGTAACGATTTGACGGCGTAAACGCCGACCTACAAAACATCAATTATTTGTAGATAGGGCTTTAGCCCATCAAGTTATATTGAAGAGTTAAGGGTAACGTTTTGACGACATAAACGCCGACCTAGAAAACATCAATTATTTGTAGGTTGGGCTTTAGCCCATCAAGTTATATTGAAGAGTTAAGGGTAACGATTTGACGACGTAAACGCCGACCTAGAAAACATCAATTATTTGTAGGTTGGGCTTTAGCCCATCAAGTTATATTGAAGAGTTAAGGGTAACGTTTTGACGACGTAAACGCCGACCTAGAAAACATCAATTATTTGTAGGTTGGGCTTTAGCCCATCAAGTTATATTGAAGAGTTAAGGGTAACGTTTTGACGACGTAAACGCCGACCTAGAAAACATCAATTATTTGTAGGTTGGGCTTTAGCCCATCAGTTATATTGATTAATTTAGTATGATGTTAGACTTATTGACATAGGATATTATTATGAAAAAATTTACTTATAAAATGATAGACACCCGTGATGTAGAAAGCGCAGGCATGTTTAAAGGTAGAAAACGCGAAGATATAGAGGCATACCTTAATAAGCTTGGTGCTGAAGGCTGGGAACTTGTAAATGTAGATTTTCGTGAACTTGAAGGTGGTTCTGAATTTGCAGGAATTATGAAAAAAGAGCTTTAGCCTGCTTGTGTGGCAAATAGAAAGAAATCTCTTAACGTTAACCCCTTGAGCTATTAGCTATTTCGCGCCTTAATTTTTGAGATTGTGTAGATTTTATCACAGGTTCAAAGTCCCAACATTAATGGCTTGTGTGAAACACCAATGAAGACACTAAGGACATGTATATTGCTAGTATTTCATTACCATAATATTGAGCACTTACCTCTTCTTTGCGTTGTATTATTATGTAAATTGAGTGTCAGGTTTATTTACACTTAATTATTTCTGTATTAGGAATTTATAATCTATCGTGTTGAAATTGTGGGTTATTAATCGCTTGGTATAATTTTTGCTTTGCCTGAAGTCTTAATACACTAATGGAATAAACTATTATGCTAAATAAAGCAATCAAAACCTTATCTTTATCTTTATTATTTGTTGCTGGTTCATCTAGCGCCACAATCATAGATTACTATGACACAATCGCTAATGGCCATAATCAATTTGATACAACAGTAATAAGCAGTGGTGGAGTTGTTAGCTCCGTAACTTTAGCAAATCTATCTTATGGTAATTCTTGGGATATTGGTGACTTCGTAATCACTACAACTAACGGTGCAAATAAAGGTATAGATCCTGCTTCTACAGATAATGCTACAGGCCAAATGATTGGTATTAACCCGAATGATGCTAATGACAATGGTGCTGGTTCTGGCATTACATTTACTTTTGATAACGCAATTAATGCGTTAGGCTTTGAAGTTGGAGACTGGGCAACATGTTGTTTCTTACCTTCTGAATTATTTATTAGTTTTGACGGAGGCACAGCAATTAAAGTTGCAAGTGCTACTCAAGCAACTGACAATCCAGCAACTGCCGCTGGCGGTAATTCTGGCGATGCATTTTTCGTTGGCGCGATTGATGATTCAGCTACATTTACTACAGTAACGTTCTTTGGCAACGGTTTTGGTGAGTATTTAACAGCTGGTGGTACAATTAAGTATGCTGCAGTAGAAGTTGGCTCTATATCTGTACCTGAGCCTTCGACATTTGCTATTTTAGCACTAGGCATGATTGGTCTAGCTTCTCGTCGATTTAAAAAATAGCCTTAAAAGCTTATTGTTAATCAATTTAGAAAGCATCAATTGTCATGATTGGTGTTTTTTTGTTTCTGTTAATTGATTAATTTGATATTTCGATTCAGTTATACCAGTTTCATTAATTAAGTGATCTATTTTATATGCAGTGAAAACTGTCAAATACAAGGTATGTATTTTATAACGAGTTGTTCAGGGCAATTATGCTCCTACATTACCCACATAGGCTACACCCTTGTAGAGATAATTATAAAAAAATAACGTAGTAGTTAGTTGTTTTAACTAGTAGAAATGATCACATAGTTAGTGAAACTGGTATTAGTTGCCAATCAAAATAATGTTTACAGCTTTTAGATTTTGAGTTGTTAAGCTCAAATGTAACTAAAAAATTAATACTAATTTTAATCGCCTATTCACTTTTGGCAATTTGGGCTTCAATTTCTGTTACTTTTGCTTCTAATGCTGCTAGCTTTTCGCGTGTTTTTAACAACACTTGTGTTTGCACATCAAATTCTTCGCGTGAAATAACATCTAACTCAGTAAGCTTGCGCTGAATTACAGTTTTCGTTTTTTCTTCGAAGTCGTTAGCTAAGTTTTTTAATCCTGGTGGTATTGCATCAGTAACTTGTTTAGCAATATCTTCAATTTTTTTGCTGTTAATCATCTTTAATGGCCATCATTGTTAATTAATGTCTATTGTAAAGGTTTTAGCTGTTTTGCCAATGATTAAAACAAGGTAAAATCGTCGGCCTTATATGTAATGTGTTGTTGGCGTGCAATTTTAATGAAACTCAATCCTAGACAAAATGAAGCGGTTAAATATGTTACTGGTCCTTGCTTGGTATTAGCTGGTGCAGGTAGCGGTAAAACTGGGGTTATTTGTCAAAAAATTGCTTATCTTATTCAAAAGTGCGGTTATAAGGCGCGAAACATTGCGGCGGTAACTTTCACTAATAAAGCGTCGCGTGAAATGAAAGAGCGTGTCATTAAAATGTTAGGCAAAGACCAAGCGCGTGGCCTAACTGTGTCAACATTTCATTCTTTAGGCTTAGATATTGTTCGCCGTGAAATTAAAACCTTGGGCTATAAGCCGGGCTTTACCTTGTTTGACGATCAAGACTCTTTAGCGTTACTTAAGGAGTTAACGCAAGAGGAATTTGACGGCGACAAAGATACATTAAGCCGATTACAAAACATGATATCAAGCTGGAAAAATGACTTATTATTACCTGAGCAAGCAATAAAACAGGCTGTAGATGCAGATGCATCGCTTTTTGCAGAATGCTATGCCCGTTATCAAAAACACATGAAAGCTTATAATGCGCTTGATTTTGATGATCTTATTTTAGTGCCAACGTTATTATTAAAAAACTTTGCTGAAGTAAGAGAGCGCTGGCGTAATAAAATTAAATACATGTTGGTAGATGAGTACCAAGACACCAATGCTAGTCAATATGAATTAGTAAAGTTAATCACAGGTGACGCGGGTTTGCTTACTGTGGTGGGTGATGACGACCAATCGATATACTCTTGGCGTGGTGCTAAGCCCCAAAACTTAGTATTGCTTGGGCAAGACTACCCGCAATTGAAACTAATTAAACTAGAGCAAAATTACCGCTCCAGTGGCCGTATTCTTAAATGTGCTAACGTGTTAATTGCTAATAACCCACATGTTTACGATAAGGCGCTTTTTAGTGAGCTTAACTATGGTGTTGAGTTGCGTGTTGTGCAAACCAAAAATGAAGAGCATGAAGTTGAACGAGTAGTTGGGGAGCTAATAGGTCATCGCTTTTTGAATAAAAGTCAGTTTCGCAATTATGCAATTTTATATCGAGGTAATCATCAGTCGCGTTTACTTGAAAAAGCGCTAATGACCAACCGAATCCCTTATAAAATTAGTGGTGGTACCTCATTCTTTTCTCGTGCTGAAATTAAAGACATGATGGCT
This sequence comes from Thalassotalea piscium, assembly GCF_030295935.1. Classification (NCBI taxonomy): domain Bacteria; kingdom Pseudomonadati; phylum Pseudomonadota; class Gammaproteobacteria; order Alteromonadales; family Colwelliaceae; genus Thalassotalea; species Thalassotalea piscium. The sequence continues at coordinate 3,734,421 of NZ_AP027362.1, read as the reverse complement.
TTTTTACGTATTCTGGTTAATCCTGATGATGATAACGCTTTTTTACGTATTGTGAATGTACCTCGCAGAGAAATTGGCCCTGCAACATTAGAAAAGCTTGGTAGTTATGCGAATATGCGCCAAATTAGTATGTTTGCTGCAAGCTTTGAATTAGGGCTTGAGCAAACATTAACAGGCCGCGCTTTATTACATGTACAAAACTTCACTCGTTGGTTAGTAAACCTTGCCGATAATGCAGAGCGTGGCGATACAGCCGCGGTGCTTCGAGGCATGGTACGTGAAATGAACTACGAAGATTGGCTTTACGACACCTCTCCAAGTGCAAAAGCTGCTGAAATGCGAATGAAAAATGTTACTGAGCTATTTAGCTGGGTTACACAGATGCTAGAAGGCTCTGAAGACGAAGAACCAATGACTTTAGCACAAGTTGTTACCCGTTTAACGCTGCGCGATATGATGGAGCGCAGTGAAGATGAAGATAATGCTGACCAAGTACAGCTAATGACTCTGCATGCGTCTAAAGGGTTAGAGTTTCCGTATGTTTTCTTAATTGGTATGGAAGAAGGTTTATTACCGCACCAAACCAGTATGGACGAGGGTAATGTTGAAGAGGAGCGTCGCTTAGCTTATGTAGGAATAACCCGTGCGCAAAAAGAGTTAATATTTACCTATGCGCGCGAGCGTCGTCAATTTGGTGAAGTCTCGCGTACTGAGGCTAGCCGTTTTTTACATGAACTGCCACAAGATGACTTAAGTTGGGAGTTAACGCAAACCAAACAAAGCGTTGAGAAAAAACAAGCTACAGCAAAAATGGGTGTGGCGAATTTACGAGAGTTATTGAAAAATAAACCGAGCTAAATGAATACAGGTGTTGTTATTTTTTAGGCTTTTTAATCACTTTAAAAATGTCTCGCCAACTAACGAACCCAACAGGTTTATTTGCCTCATCAACAATGGGGATACATGAAATTTTATTGTTGTTGAACAAATCTATCGCATCATAAACGCAAGCATCAGGTGTTAACGTAACAAGTTTACGTGATAATACCTGATGAGCTCGCTTATTAAGTGTCGCAATATCTTTCGTTGTTTCAGATGCTGTACCAATATTAGGGCTAATTGCTTTAAGTAAGTCTCTATCTGAAATAACACCACATAATTTATTTGATTCAACAACCAACACATGATGAAATTTATTTTTATCAAAAATATCTTTCACAACGCTTAACGTGTCATCCATTGAAACACTAACAAGCGACGTACTCATTATTTTTGTTATATTCATAATATCCTCATATATTGCCTGATTTACTTTTTGGTAAAAATTAACGTTAATATAGGCACCAATAAAAAGCTAGCAATCGCCGAAACACAAAGCCCTGATATAATAACAACCCCTAAAGGCTGCCATAAACCTCCGCCATAAATGGTTAGTGGTAATAAGCCGCCAATAGTGGTTAACGTAGTAAGTAAAATAGGTGTAAAACGAGTAGCTGCAGCATTAACAATTGCTTGCTGCTTCTCTTGTTTTTTCTTCAAGTTGGTATTGGCAGTGTCTATTAATATAATGGCGTTGTTAACTACAATACCAAATAAACTAATTAAGCCAATAAACGCCATAATTGAAAATGAAAGCCCCGTTAGATATAAACCAATAACAGACCCAGCTAATGCAAATGGAATAGAGGTGAAAATAATCAATGGCTGTAAAATTGACTTAAATTGCAACACTAATACTGCAAAAATACCAACAGCGGTGATCATTAATATTTGGAATAATCCTGAAAATGATTCTTGTCGAGACTCTTCTTCGCCACCGAGCATGAAATACATTCCTTGGGGTAGCTTATACTCATTAAGGTAGCTGACTAAGTTTAAGGTTAACTCATTAATAGAATAACCCTGATCAACATCAGCCGAAACTTTTGCCATACGAAGTTTTTGATAATGAAAAAAGTCTGTTTGTCCTTGCTGTAACTTTATTTCGGTCACTTGATTTAACGGAATGCTATGGCCTAATTTATTTTTGATATAAATATCATTTAAGCTGTCTAAATCAAACTGGTTGCGACGAACAACAACAGGGTAGCTTTCGCCATTTACATCATTGAACAATCCAACATTTTCACCTGACAGCACCGCTTTAACAGTGTTGTCGAGGTTATTAATATCTATTTGATACAGCCCTGCTTTTTCGTAGTTGATACTTAGGCTTACTTCGGTATTTGGCACGCCAATAGGGTTTTCAATATTGATAACACCGGCGGTGTTTTGCATTTTTTCAGTAAGATCTGCTGCAACTTTATGTAAATCAGCTAACGACTCACTCATTAACCGAAAAGTAATAGGCTGGTCGGTTACTGGTCCTTGAGTGAACTCTTTAATTGAAACTTCAGCTTTACTCCAGTGTTTATATTGATTTCTCAGTTGGTTAACAAGTTGGTCTACTTGGTCTGACTGATAATCCTTTAGTACCACCAAAATTTGACCATAGCGAGCAACGCCACGTTTTGGCATTTCGTTGTAATAGATTCTAGGATTCGCATTACCCACATTTAAGGCTATGTTTTGCACTAATGGTTTAGTGGTGAGATCTTGTGCGATCTCTTGCATCACTTGTTCAGTAAAATTAAGTGAAGAATTAACAGGCGCCTCCACATCAATTAATAACATAGGTTTTTCTGCTTTAGGAAACAAGCTCACGCCAACGTGTGAAAATAGCGAAAACATTACAAGCAAAGCGCCAATAAACACAATAATCAATAACGTTTTAAAGCGCATCAATTTGGTTAAAAACTGTGAATAAATATTATCAGCAAATAAATTAAGGTAGTGCTGAAAGGCCTTAATTTTACTTTCTTTATGGGTTAAAAACTTGCTTGCTAATAAAGGGGTTACCGTTAATGCGATTAATAGAGAGGCAAATAATACTAACACAACCGTTACTGGCATCGAGCGCAAAAAGTCGCCAGTATTGCTAGCCATTAACAGCATAGGTAAAAAGGCAAACATTGTTGTAATTGTGCCAGAAGTAATGGCTAAACCCACGTTACTTGTACCATTGGCACATGCCTGGGCTAGGTTATTACCTTTCTTTTTCTCTCGGTGAATACTTTCAGTAACAACAATAGCGTTATCAACCAATAACCCTAACGCAATAATTAACCCTACAATAGACATTTGCTGTAAGCCAAAGCTTGCAAAATCTAACCAGCCAATTGCAATAAGAAACGACAAAGGAATCGCGGCAACAACAACGGCAGCTTCACGAAACCCTAAAAATAACAATGACATTAAGCCAACAATAATTAACCCTTGCCAAAGGTTTGCAAAAAAGCCGTCTACCCTTACTTCAACACTGTCTGCTTGTTTGAATAGGGTTTCTAGTTTTATATCGTTGGGTAATGATTGTTGAAAACGGGCTATTTCAGCTTCAACATTCTTGGTTAATTCAAAAATATTGGTGCCTTCACGTTGTTGAACCGTAATAAAAATAACGGGCTTGTGTTGGTAGTAAGCTAAATAATTAGGCTCTCGATCAGTTAAATGAATGGTAGCAATATCTTTTAAACGTAGAACTGAATTGGCGTTAGCGCTGATCACCGTTTCTGAAATTTCAGCGAGTGCTTCAAAACTACCGCTGCTTGCTACATTAAACCGACGATTGCCGGCATCAACAAAGCCAGGTGTAATATTGAGTGAGCGGCCTTTTAAAATATTACTGATCTCAGTAATGGCTATATTATAATTTTGTAATAGGGCTAGGTTTACATCAACAGCAACAATTTGTTGAGGGTAGCCCAAAATATCGGCTTGCATAACGCCATTTAACGCTTCAATCCGCTTTTCCAGTTGCTTACTATGAAACTCCATAGACTTGTAGTCATGAGGCTCACTCCACAAGGCGATTTGCATAATGGCAACGCTGGTAGGGGTTGCTTTGAAAACAGCTAATTGTTGAATGCCGTCTGGAAGGCTTGGTTTAATTGATGAGATAGCTTGCTTTACTTTATTAAAAGAAGCTTCTGGGTCAACACCGTAGATAAACTCAACCGTTATTCGAGTCCCCCCGTTTTTAATTTGAGACTCTATTTTTAAGATGTTTTCAATGCTGGCAATTTCTTGTTCAATTGGATTAACCACCAAAGACTCAATATCGCTGGGTGAAGCACCAGGATAGACTACCTCAATTAATGTAATGGGTAGGTCAAATTGAGGATCTTCAGAACGTGGCATATTAAAATAAGACACAATACCGACAAGCACTAGCAGTGCAGCAATGATCAGTGTGAATTGCGCGTTATTTATTGCTAACCGAGGTAAATTCATCAGTACCCCACTACTTTAGGTTATGCCAACCGTGAGTAACCACAGTTATTGCATTATTGGTACTTTCAGCAGTGACATAAATGTGATGGTTATTAAGCTGATAAATAGGGAATGCTTGCTGGCTAGGCGTTTCACCATCTTCAACTACCATTAAAATCGCGTAACCTTGGTCATCAATACTCATTAAAGCATCGATAGGCACTTGGTAAACATAGTCAGCAGACGTGCTGCCCATTGAAACATGTGCCAACTGCCCTGCAATTAAGCGCATCTTACTGTTAACACTCGGTAGCAGTATTTCAACATCAAATAATTGAGTTTCAGCATTAGAAATTGCAGGTATTTTAGAGATAGCACCGTTAATATTCCCAGCATTATTCAGGCGTACATTTACCGATTGATTTAATGACAACAAGGCAACTTCCCTTTCGGTAAGCGCTACTTTTACTATCCAATTATTTTCTAATGCGGCAATAGATAAAGCCGTATTACCAGGAGATTGTAGTTCGCCTATATCGGTATAACGTTTAATTACTTGGCCTGAAAAAGGCGCAATAATTTGTGCTTTTTCTAAATTATAAAAAGCATTCTTGTATGCGGCACGTGCGGTTTCAACCTCTGTTTTAGCTGTATCAAGTGCTTGGGCTGAGCTTAATTCTTTTGCGATTAATTCTGATACCCGATGCACATTACGCTTAGCATTGAGCAAGGTGGCATAAGTTGCATTTTTAGTTGCAGCAAGCTCTGTTGTTTCAAGTGCCGCAAGCGTATCACCAGCAGAAAAGTATTCACCTTCGTCAACCGTTAATACTTTAAGGTAACCTGTTGCTTTAAATGATAAATCAAGCGTTCTTTTAAAAGCTAATTTACCTGTTTTATTGATAGACTGCTCAAAAGGTGCCGCAACGATTTCCTGCGATTTATAGCTTTGCGCTATGCTCGATAAAGAAAAAAAACTAATAAATATAATAAAAAGTATGCGCATAATAGAAAATTACTTTGCTCTTCAATGACTAATAAAATAGAACTAAAGCTTACTTTAGGCCGAACCCCTGCAAAAGTACACCTTTTTAAAGGCGATAACGGCCCGTTCAGCCAATTTATTAAAGATAAATATTATGGCTGTACAATAAAAATTAGCTCAACAAGTAGTACTAGGGTCTGTTGATCTTTCAGTTTATAGCTCTGTTGCATTTGAAAAAGATGACAGTCGAGGCACTTAATGTAATGTTTGGTTGCTCCAAATGCACATTAAGTAACAAAGAGTGACGCTTTTTCAAGGCAACCCAAAGGGCTATGACTATTTTTCAACCTAACATCGTTAAAAATGGTTAAAGTACGACTGCACGGATGCAGAAGGTAGAGCGACGCAGGATGCCAAAGCCGAGAATGCTACATTGCACCATTTTCGCCTTGTTATCTTAAAAAATAGTCTATAGCAGAGGCTAAAATGAAAGATCAACAGATCCTAGCATTGCGCATAAAAAACACGCCTTTTAGGAACGCACAAACACCATCACAACTTTATAAAATTTAGTTGATGTAGAGTTAACTATACCGACACCAATTTTATTTGTTCTAACTGTCGTTTATATCGTTCTAGAAAGTCACTTCTGTATACGCAATGGTATAATACCAATCTCACTAATTATGTGATCATTTCTACTGGTTAAAACAATCAACTACTGCGTTATTTATTTTATAATTAGAACAACTAGTTATGAAAATAAATGCCTTGTATTTGACTGTTTTCACTGCGTATAAAATAGATCACTTATTTAATGAAACTGGTATAACTATAGCAAGGATAAAAAATCTCGCGTTATGTCGCGATACAAACTAGACAATTATCAGTGAAAACTATAGTATTGCCGCGCTTAGTATATTCCACCCGTAGCTCAGCTGGATAGAGCGCGTCCCTCCGGAGGACGAGGTCACAGGTTCGACTCCTGTCGGGTGGGCCATTTATACCTACCTTACCTACTATAAGATCATTTCTACTGGTTAAAACAATCAACTACTGCGCATTGAAATATACCTCGTTACCTTTCTAGCAGTGAACTTTCACCCGCATTACGCTATCGCGCAGTGCTCATATTCCGTATGCTCTTACATTTAATATCACAGTTTTCTTTGCTTTAACTGGAAAGTAAGCTTTATATCACAGTTAACTATTTTATTGCGCTTGCAATGCCACTTAACTTTGATTATTGTATTTATTATTAACCAATTTACACTTTTCTGTGATTTGATATGAAGAATAACACGCTTAGAATAATACAAAGGAAGCTTGAAGAGATTCAATCCGAGTTTAAAAATATGGATAGCACAAGTAGTAGTGTAGAAGGGTTTATCTCCTTAAATGAACTTTATGAAACTGTAGATCTATATTGTAAAACCAATGGTTTGAATATGAAGGATATAGCCCTGCTTGCAGGTATTTCTTCTACTACCTTAACGAAAGCACTCAGAACCCCGGAAAATACCACTATGAATACTATTTTAGCGATAGGTGAAGTAGTCGGTTTTCGCGTATTGTTGGGTCGTGGCAATGTTTAAATTAAACCGACAAGGCTTGGTTTTTGCCAATGGCAAATTTTGTGGCTACCTTAATGAGTTTAGAGATGCTCAACTAGAAAAATATACCTTTGAATATGATCATGATTATATGAGTGAAGGTGTACCTATGGGTTATCATTTCCCATTTACAAAAAATACTTTCGAGTTTGATACGTTTCCCCCTTTTTTCTCAAACCTTATTAGTGAAGGATGGTTGCGAACCCACCAAAGCAAGCTAGCGAGACTTGATAAAACAGATTCTTTTGGTTTACTGCTCGCCAATGGTAAAGAATTAATTGGTGCGTTATCAGTAGTACCTAGTGAGAATAAGTATGGATAAATCAATTTGTAAAGGCTCACTCAATCACGTTCTAACTAAAAATATTGTTGATGGTTATAGCAAGACACACTTAAAAACGATGTTTGGCACGCAAAAGCCCGTAACGATAAAAGGCACCCCAGATAAATTCGACCAGATGGTAATTGACCATGGCACCGGAAGCTCAATCTCTGGTGTGCAGCGTAAGTTATTCATGGAAATAGAAAAGGGAATATTAGTACCAAACGAACAAGGTCAGTACATAGTAAAACCCACACCCAAAGAGTTTCCATCTCTATCTGAAAATGAGCAGTGCATTATGAAATTGGCTAATGCTATTGGTATCAATACAGCGCAATGTAGCGTTATACCTTTTGAAAACGGGGAGCTTGCTTACGTAACCAAACGTTTTGATATTATTCAAGGCACAAGTTACAAACATTTTATTGAAGATGGCGCTAGTATTTGTCAAGTTGCACCGCAAAACAAAGGCAGTGATGCGCTTTCGTATGAAAGATGTATTAAGGAGATGGTTAACGCCTTTGGTGGTGGCCATGGTGGTGCTATTGCGGCGCTAAGATTGGTTTTATTTTCATACTTGGTTGGTAATAACGACCTACATTTGAAAAATTTTTCTTTGATCAAATATTATAAGCCATCAAATAAAACACACTTACTTGATGGTTTCGCTCCTGTTTATGATGTATTAAGTGTTTATCCTTACCCTGAGTACTACACCGAGTCCTTATCGCTTTCGCTATTAGAATCAGAAGTAGATGCTGTTTATAGTTCGAGTTATGAAAGTTATGGCTATTACACACTACATGACTTTATTTTACTAGCTCAAAATTTTGGTGTTAAAGAGCAAGTAGCTCAAAAAATAGTTATGAAAATAATCACCGACATTGAAAATAAATGTAAAGGGGTGTTAATGAACTCTAATCTCCCTAACCATTTGAAAGACTTGATTATTAAAAGGATTATAGCGGCTTGTGGTATGACAAAAAAACCTATTATTAGCTAAAAAGAAATAAAAACGATAAGCCCAAACAACACAAAAGGGCACGCCCTAAGCTTAGTCACTTATCTACCACCTATAGCTTGTTTGTCAGCATTAACTGAATATAATAAATATTCGGTAAGTATGTTAATTATAGAGGCAAGTTCTGTGGAATTTCTTTTGTATGGTATGGCGTTAATGGCCAGCATAATGGTTGTTGGTTACTTTATAATTGAGTATTTTTATCCTGTAGGAAAAGATAAATTACGGCATTGGCGCTTTTCAAAATATTACAAAGTATTTCCAGACGAGCTTAAATAACAAAGCTTATGCTGAGTGTGTTTATTAATTGGTAACTTTTTTAAAATATTCAACGGGTTAATTTTGCCGTCTATCCTTTAATATTGAGGAATTTAAATAAATGAATACTGCAGTGGTTGAAGGAAGAGTGGTTACGCCGTCAAAAGTTGTCTGTATTGGTAGAAATTATGTGGAGCACATTACAGAGTTAGGCAATGAAGTACCTGACGATATGGTGGTGTTTGTAAAGCCTAACAGCGCAATCTCAAGTAATTTACATGCTGTTCATCAAGAAACGCTTCATTATGAAGGGGAGCTTTGTTTTATTTATCAAAATGGTACGTTTTCTGCGGTAGGTTTTGGTTTTGATTTAACTAAAAGGCAATTACAAAGCCAATTAAAAGCTAAAGGCTTACCTTGGGAACGGGCTAAAGCCTTTAATGGTTCAGCCATATTCAGTGACTTTACTGAGCTTGAGAGTATTAGTGACGCTTTATCATTTGAGCTATCTATCAATAATGAGATTGTACAGCAAGGTGGCATCAGTTTAATGATGTATAAACCCTTAGAAATTTTGGCCGAACTACAACGTTTTATGACGCTAGAAAATGGCGATATTGTGATGACAGGAACGCCGAAAGGCGTTGGCGAAGTTGTAAGAGGTGCGCAGTACCAAGGAAGAGTACTATGTAATAATCAAGTGTTATGCTCAGCAACTTGGACAGCAAAATAGCTGCGTTTTTGTTTTATTGCAGCTATTAGCTATTGTTAAGCGCTAATGTTATTTAGCGTTGTCTGCCTACACGTATTGTGTAAACATAGAATTTGTGTATTATAATGCGTGTATTATCACTATTATTTTGGTTAATTGTGTCGTCAAAATTTCATTCAACATTTATGGTATTGCTATTGTGTGTGGCCTTTGTAGGTCAGGCATTGGCGTCGAATGTTATGGCATATCATATGCTAGCAATGAAAAGTATGAATGTTGCTGAAACCTCACACAGTATGCCGATGATGGATCATAGTCACCATGCTATGATGAGTGAAACTTCTGATAATACTAATTCTGAAACTGAAAACTGTTGTTACCAAACGTGTGAGTGTTTCACTGGTAGTTGCACAAGTGCTATCGCATTACTTAACGATAGCGGTTCGAGCGCTTTTATTAATACGTTTGATAAAACACTTATCCTTTCAACTTCGCTGCAAAACCAGTCATTAAAATCCTTATACCGTCCTCCAATATTTGGCTAAATACAGCATAGTTGCGCCTGAATTTTAGGCGCTTTACTTACAATCGTTGTATTAGGCTTTTTTTATCTCTTTGTTTACTGAAAAACAACTCTCTGTAGTTGGTTATTTTTGTGAACAAGAGACACCTAATTAATTTATAAATTATTAATTGATATCCCTATTGGGGGGGTTATGTTTTCAAATAAACTTACTTTACTGTTTTTTATTATCGCCATGCCGTTAGCTTTGCTTGCAGGTTGTTCAGATAATACTGCCGTTACTAAAAATGTAATAACGCAAAAACATGAAGCCATTACCTTAGCTATTCACAAAAGCCCTTTATGCGGTTGCTGCAATGACTGGATCAACCATGTGAATAGCCATGGCTTTCAATCTATTGTTCATGATGAGGACAACGTCTCAACTGTTAAAGATAAAATGGGTATCGAACCTAGATATCGCTCTTGCCATACTGCAATTTCAGAAAATGGCTATGCTTTTGAGGGGCATGTACCAGCAAAATTCATTCAACAATTTTTGAACGAAACTCATGCTAATGACGTTATTGGCTTGTCTGTTCCTGCTATGCCAGTAGGTACACCAGGAATGGAAGTTGATGATAGATTTGACCCTTATCGCATTTTACTTTTGAAGTCTGACGGTAGCTATGAAATTTATGCAGAGGTTCATACCTACGAGGAGCAGTTCTAATGAATAAAAAAGGTAAAAAAAATACGCCCTGTATAAAGTTATGTATCGGGGGATTACTTATTACAGCGTCTTTTGTTAATGCTGCAGATAACTTTTACGCTAAGGGCAATACCCCTTTAACCTTTAAAAATGCGATTAAATTAGCACAGGCTAATGACCCATGGTTAAGCGGAAACCGGCATCAACAAGCTGCGCTTGAGTCAATGAGCACAGCGGTGAACACATTACCTGATCCGAAAGTGTCAATTGGTTTTAGCGGTATACCGACAGACAGCTTTAGTTTTTCACAAGAAGGCATGACACAAACAAATATTGGTATTGCGCAAGTGCTGCCCAGAGGGAACTCTTTAGCTATTAAAAGCCAACAATTGAAAACTCAAAGTGAAGCATTTCCTTATCAAAGACAAGACAGGGAAGCGCAAGTAGCGGTTACCGTGGGGAGTTTATGGTTGGATGCTTATGGCATTCAAGAGAGCATTGCCTTAATTGAAAAGAACAGATCGCTATTTGAGCAGTTAGTTGATGTAGCCGAAGTGAGCTACTCATCAGCATTAGGAAAGGCTAGACAGCAAGACGTTATTCGCGCACAGCTAGAATTAACCCGCCTAGAAAATAGGCTAGATAAGTTAGCTCAACAAAAAAATAGATATGAAGGCATGCTTTCACAGTGGTTTGTTAATTTCAGTAATGAAAATAATATAATAGCGTCAGAAAAAAGCCAGTCTTTTCATAATGTTACACTTAGTTCAGAACTACCCAAAATTGACGTAGTAAACCGTGAATTAGTATTCGAAAACAAGTGGTTACAACCACAAGAGCTAGTGCAATATTTTTATCACCACCCTGCAATTATCGCTGTCGATAAAAAAGTAAATGCGACTAAGTACGGCGTTAAATTAGCAGAGCAAAAATATAAACCCGAATGGGGAATTAATGCGAATTATGGTTATCGAGGTAATGACCCTATGGGCAATAATCGCGCAGACTTATTTTCTATTGGCGTTACTTTTGATTTGCCTATTTTTACTGAAAATAGACAAGATAAAGAGGTTCAATCTGCAATTTCAGATGCTGAAGCAGTAAAAGTAGAGAAAGTTTTACTGCTCAGGCAGCTACTTGGCAATTATTCAAGCACTAAGGGGCGTCTACTTAAGTTGAAGAAAAGCCAACATTTATACAACACCTCGTTATTACCCCAGTTACATGAGCAAGCAGAAGCTGAATTAGCCGCTTACACCAGTGATGATGGAGATTTTTCAGATGTAGTTCGGTCCCGAATAGAAGTACTTAATGCAGAAATTGATCAACTCAATTTAAATGTAGAAGAGCAAAAACTTCTGCTAGCCCTTAATTATCTTTTTGTTGGCAGTCAGCAAATAGCTGTTTCAAATAACGTTAAAAATCCGCCTAGTCGTAATCTAACTATTGCGACAGTGGGAGAGAAGTAATGAATAATAAAAATAACCAACGACCAATTAAAGCCATTTTAATCGGGGCGCTAATCGGTAGTGTACTAACCTTTTTTGCCTACTTTGCGCTAGCACCATCAAGTGATAAAAACATTAGTGCTGCTTCTGCTGAAAAACAGCCCTTGTACTGGGTGGCGCCAATGGACGCCAATTATAGAAGAGATAAACCAGGAAAGTCACCAATGGGGATGGACTTAGTGCCTGTTTATGATGATGGTGGCAAAGGCCCAGATGAAGGTGTAGGCACCATACGCATATCTTCTGACGTAGTAAATAATTTAGGGGTAAGAACTGCTGCCGTAAGTTATAGCCTACTGCACAGTGAAATTAATACCGTTGGCTACATTGCGTATAACCAAGACAAGCTTGTGCATATTCACCCTCGTGTTCAAGGGTGGATAGAAAAGTTATATGTGAAGTCTGTTGGAGAGCCGATTAAAAAACATCAAGCCTTATATGACATTTATTCGCCTGAATTAGTTAATGCTCAAGAAGAATTGTTATTAGCCATCGATCGTAATAATAGTCGCCTTATTGCTGCTGCTGAAAGTCGGTTAGTCGCTTTACAATTATCTAAAGCCGCTATTGAAAAATTGAAACAAACAAAGAAAGTACAGCAAACTATTACTTTTTATGCCCCACAAAATGGTGTTGTTGAAACCTTAAGTATACGAGAAGGTTTTTTTGTGCAACCAGGTTCAACTTTATTGTCTATTGGTGATTTATCAGAAGTATGGGTTGAAGCTGAAGTCTTTGAACGTCAAGCGGGGCGAGTAAAGACAGGTATGCCAGTGACTATGTCACTTGATTATCTGCCAGGACAATCATGGCAAGGTAAAGTGGATTATATTTACCCAACCCTTGATGCCAACACACGTACAGTAAAAGTAAGAGTTCGCTTTGAAAATGACGATGGCGAGTTTAAGCCAAATATGTTTGCGCAAATTACTATTCATCCGCTAGTTGAGGAGTATGCGTTACTCATCCCTAAAGAAGCGCTGATTAGAACAGGGAGTCAAAACAGAGTCGTGTTGGCATTAGGTGAAGGTAGTTTTAAGTCAATTGCAGTTAAAACTGGGCGTTCTGACCGCGACAACGTTGAAATTATTGAAGGGCTTAGCGAAGGCGATAAAGTGGTAAGCTCGGCTCAGTTTTTACTTGACTCTGAATCAAGTAAAACATCAGATTTTAATAGAATGAATCATGAAGCTGATGAAACAACGGCTACTTCAGTATGGGTTTCAGCCCAAGTTCAGCACTTAATGGCTGATGATAAAATGCTCACGTTAACGCACCAAGCAATCCCAGAATGGGACTGGCCAGAAATGACGATGGACTTTAGCGCCACAGATAATGTTGATTTTTCACTACTCAAAGTAGGTTTAAGCTTACATGTTGAAATAACTAAAACATCGTCAGGTGATTACAACGTTAGTCATATTCATATTCCTGATGAAAGCACTATGGATACAATGAAAATAGGACAAGATGCGAAAGCAAACACAAACACTGCTGTTTCAACTGCAACAGTAACAGGTACCATAAAAGCATTAATGGCTGACCATGGCATGATAACAATTGACCGTTCAGCAATTGAAAAATGGAATAGGCCAGCTGCTACAGTTGACTTTATTACCGCACAAGGCCTTAGTCTAAATGGTTTTAGCATTAATATGGAGGTTAAATTTACTTTTGAGGTGCATGACGATAATTTTATTATTACTCAAATAGCGCCAATGTCTGAAAATGAAGAATCACACAATGAACCCGCTGCAGAGCATTCATCTGTTGATCATTCTAACCATTAGCTAAGGGGTAATATTATGATTGCATCTATTATTCGTTGGTCGGTGGGAAATCGATTCTTTGTATTATTAGCGACATTTTTATTGGTAGCGGCAGGCTTATACTCTGTTAGTAAAACGCCTATTGATGCGCTACCTGACTTGTCAGACGTACAAGTTATAATAAAAACAAGTTACCCTGGCCAAGCCCCGCAAGTAGTTGAAGACCAAGTAACTTACCCGTTAACTACCGCAATGCTTTCTGTACCCGGTGCTGTTACTGTGCGTGGTTTTTCATTTTTTGGAGATTCGTATGTTTACGTTATTTTTAATGAAGACACCGATCTTTATTGGGCTCGCTCACGCGTACTTGAGTATTTAAGTCAAGTTGCTCCAAATTTACCTAGTGAAGCTAAGCCGCAATTAGGTCCTGATGCAACAGGTGTTGGTTGGGTTTATTTATATGCACTGGTTGATAAAACGGGTCAGCATGATTTAAGTCAGTTACGCAGTATTCAAGATTGGTTTCTAAAGTTTGAATTACAAACCGTTCCCGGTGTTTCTGAAGTGGCCGCATTGGGTGGCATGGTTAAACAATACCAAGTTAGGGTTCATCCCGATAGATTGCGTGCCTATGGTATTCCGCTGTCATTGGTGCAAACTGCGATCAAACAAGGCAACCAAGAAATAGGTGCGTCAGTTATTGAAATGGCTGAAGCTGAATATATGGTACGCGCTACAGGATATATTAAAAGCGTTGAAGACTTAGAACATATTCCATTAGGTGTAAACCCGAATGGCACGCCGTTACTGTTAAAAGATGTTGCCGATATTGGTACTGGCCCACAAATGCGCCGAGGTATTGCCGAGCTTAATGGCGAAGGTGAAACGGTTGGCGGTATAGTTGTTATGCGCTACGGCGAAAACGCCCAGCAAGTGATTAATCGGGTAAAAGAAAAACTTGAACAACTTAAAAGGGGGCTGCCTGACGGCGTTGAAGTTGTACCTGTTTATGATCGCTCAGCATTAATTGAACGTGCCGTTGATAACTTAAGTTATAAACTATTAGAAGAATTTGCGGTTGTTGCCCTTGTTTGTATTATTTTCTTGTTTCATGTGCGCTCATCTTTAGTGGCTATTTTTAGCATTCCTGTTGGCATATTAACGGCTTTTCTAGTAATGCACTGGCAAGGACTAAATGCCAATATTATGTCATTAGGTGGTATTGCTATTGCCATTGGTGCCATGGTTGATGGTGCGATTGTTATGATAGAAAACATGCACAAACACATGGAAAGGCTTACCGCTCAAGGTAAAACACTGACCAAAGAAAATCGTTGGCAAGTGGTGATTGATTCGGCAAGTGAAGTAGGTCCTGCGTTATTTTTTACCTTATTAATTATAACTGTTAGTTTTATCCCCGTTTTTACTCTTGAAGCACAAGAGGGGCGAATGTTTGCGCCACTAGCGTTTACAAAAACTTATGCGATGGCGGCTTCAGCTGCACTTGCTATTACTTTAGTACCTGTATTAATGGGCTACTTCATTCGAGGAAAAGTGTTACCTGAGCATAAAAACCCAGTGAATAAGTTTTTAACTTATCTCTATATGCCGGCACTTAAAAAAGTTCTGCAGTTCCCTAAAGTTACATTACTAGCCGCATTGGCGGTGCTTGCTATTGGTATTTATCCATTAGAAAAAATTGGTAGCGAATTTATTCCGCCACTAGATGAAGGCGATTTAATGTATATGCCAACCACTTACCCTGGTATATCGATAGGGCAAGCACGGCAGTTACTTCAGCAAACCGATAAGTTAATTAAAACGGTGCCTGAAGTTGAAACCGTTTTTGGCAAAGTTGGGCGCGCTGAAACGGCTACAGATCCTGCGCCTCTTACCATGATTGAAACCTTTATTCAGTTAAAGCCACAAGATCAGTGGCGAGCAGGTGTTACCACTGAAAGCCTAAAAGCTGAGCTTGATGCCTTAGTTAAATTGCCAGGAGTCACTAATGCTTGGGTAATGCCGATTAAAACTCGAATAGATATGCTAGCGACAGGCATTAAAACCCCTGTTGGAATTAAAATAGCAGGACCAAAATTGAGCGTTATTCAAGGTATTGGTCAGCAAATAGAAGAAATTTTGGCTGATGTTCCAGGCACTGCTTCTGTCTATTCAGAGCGAGTTGCAGGTGGGCGTTACATTAAAATTGATATTCAACGCGCAAAAGCCGCACGTTATGGTTTAAATATTGCTGAAATACAGCAAGTAGTGGCAACAGCAATTGGCGGAATGAACGTTACTCAAACAATTGAAGGGTTAGAGCGTTACCCCGTTAATTTACGTTATCCACAAGACTATCGTGACTCGCCAGAGCAATTATCATTATTACCAATAGTCACCCCTAATGGTGAACGGATTTCATTAGGCGATGTTGCTCATGTCTTTATTGAAGATGGCCCACCAGGAATTAAATCTGAAAATGCCCGTTTAAATGGCTGGGCATTCGTTGACATTGAAGGTGTAGATGTTGGTCATTACGTTGATAATGCGCAAAAGGTTATTGATAATCAATTAAAACTGCCAGTGGGATATTCAATTACTTGGGCAGGGCAATATGAGTATATGGAGCGGGCAAAAGCTAAATTAGCTTATGTAGTGCCATTAACGTTATTCATTATTGTTATTCTTTTGTATTTAAACTTTAGAAATGTAATTGAAGTGGCAATGATCATGGGGACGTTACCGCTCGCCATGGTGGGCAGTATCTGGCTAATGTACCTTGAAGGCTTTAACTTTTCAGTGGCAGTAGGTGTTGGTTTTATCGCGCTTGCTGGAGTTGCGGTTGAAATAGGCGTAATTATGTTGGTGTACTTAAACCAAGCTTATCAAGACATGATAAAAGAGCATCAAGTAAAAAACATTACCACAACTAAAGATGATGTTTTTCAGGCGGTATTACATGGTGCAGGTATGCGTGTTCGGCCAGTAATGATGACAGCAGGCACAATAATTATTGGTTTATTACCTATTTTGTATGGTTCAGGTACTGGCTCAGAAGTAATGAGCCGTATCGCAGCACCCATGGTAGGAGGCATGTTCAGCGCGGTTATCCTGACATTGCTTGTATTGCCAGCGTTGTATTATCTGTGGCGATCTAGCTCGATAAAGGGTAATGATGAAACAAAAAGTAAATCATTTAGCTTACTAAAATCTAGTCGTAAATATCATAAATGGATGATGCTTTTCATAGGCGCACAATTTGTTATTTGGTCTGTAACAGGCGCCTATATGGTATTTTTTGATATTGATTATATTCATGGCGATACTCTTGTTGTGAATCATCAAGATAAAATCAACACTAGCAATATCCATTTTTCGTTAAAGTCGTTATATACAAAATATCCAGGTGCAAAAAATATTAGCTTGGGGAAATTGATCAATAAAAATGTTTATCGATTTACCAACAATGACAATAACTACTTAATTGACGCCGTTGATGGAAAATTACTGTCGCCTATAAATAAGAGTTTAGCTATCGAGCTTGCTCAACACCATTATACGGGTGATGGAATAGTCAGTGAAGTTGAGTTGATTACTGAAAACCCACCATTTGAGCTCAATCCTAAAGTATTACCCGCATGGCGTATTAATTTTGAAAATCTTGGCGCGCCGTCTATATACATCTCAGAACAAGATGGGATGCTTGTTGGAAAGCGGCATGACTTTTGGCGATTATTTGATTATATGTTTCGCTTTCATGTTATGGATTATAACGATGGAAGTATTGAGAACTACCTTCTTTTTTGGACCACTTTATTTGGTGTTATAGCCGCTATTAGTGGTTTGCTTTTAACCTATTTTAGGGTTTTTAAGCGAAATATATCCGAAAATAATAATAATAAATCAAGTGAGGGTGCCTAATGCCTTGGATCAGAAAAATACATAAATGGGCTTCAGTAGTAGTGGGTATTCAGTTCTTGCTTTGGTTACTCAGTGGTATTTATTTTAATGTGATGGACCATACAAAAGCAGCAGGGAATACTTATAAAAGCCATACTCATCAAAAAAGCAGTGTAAGCCAAGCACAACTAGTTGAACTAAAGACTGTTTTAGCTACATTTAAAGCGAGTAACTCGATTGAACAAACGTTTCTACTTGGAAAACCATATTACTTGTTAACTCATGAGCCTAACCTATATAAAAACTTTAAACACAACTATACCCTCGTTGATGCTTATTCTGGTGAACAAGTTAATATCAATAGCGATTTCGCAAAAGCACTTGCAATTAACTCATATTCTGGACCGGGTAAAACGACTAAAATCAAGCTTGTTAACCCTCCAATTGACGACTTTCCAAAAGAAAAAAATGCAGCGTGGCAAGTTGATTTTTCAGATGACATTAATACGAGTGTTTATGTTGAATTAGGCTCAGGTCGAATTGTTGGTCATAGTGATGAACATAAACGATTAGCAGACATCTTTTTTATGATCCACTTCATGGACTATGCCAATGAAGGTAGCTTTAATAGCCTATTAATGATTATGTTTGCGTTTATCACGCTTTGGCTTTCATTAACCGGCCTTATTTGGACAATTGATCTCGGGTTGCGAGGCCAATATCAAATAAAATTCTTTGCTAAAAAACAAGGGGTTAGATTATTTGATAAACATCAGAAAAGTATGGGAGAAGTAACGCTATCAAGTCATACAAACTTACTTGATGGTTTAATTGAGCATAACATCGCGCTACCGTCTACTTGTGGTGGAGGTGGCACATGTGGGCGTTGTAAGGTAATGATAAATCCTATTGTCAATGCCACATCAGCTGATTCATTACACTTTAGTGAAGAAGAGTTGCAGCAGGGATATCGGTTGGCGTGTCAACACTTCAGTAATGATGTTAAAGATATGACCTTAATAGATATCACGGATGCTAAAAAACATAACTTAGCGCTTAAATCTTGCCGTTTCATCAGCCCTCATATTAAAGAGTTAAGGTTTAAAGTATGTAATGGCTCATCGTTAACATATAAAGCGGGAGCATTTATGCGATTTTTGATCCCTGCGGCTAAAGGAGAGTCTATACCGTGTGATTTACCTAACGAATTAAAATCTCACTGGGAAGATGTTGAATTTTTTGAATTTAACCATTTAGCATGTACTCGCAGCTACTCTTTAGCTGAACCTTCACTAGAAAACGATGAGTTAGTCTTTACAATAAAAATACAAGCGGCGCCAAATACAACCGTTTTACCAGGCGTTGGTTCAAGTTATCTTTGTAACTTAATGGTTGGGGCTGAGGTAGAGGCTATTGGGCCTTTTGAGGAGTTTTTTGTTAAAGAGCCAAGTAAAAATACAATGGTGTTGCTCGGAGCAGGGTCAGGGATGGCCCCATTAAAAGCAATTATCGAGGAGCAAATACAAAAAAATAACCACAATGATGAAGATAAAAGTGAGTGTAGCATCCATTTTTTCTACGGCGCGCGCAAAGAGTGTGATTTACTTTATGAAGATCATTTTTATCAATTAGCAGATATGCATAAATACTTTCACTATTATCCCACGTTATCTCAAGCAGATGAGAACTGGCTTGGTGCAACAGGCTACGCACAGGATATACTTGGGCTTAACTTGGATAATTTAGGACCATTAGAAAATATCGACTTCTATTTATGTGGACCTGATGGGTTAATGAAGGAGACAATTAAATTATTGAAAGCGAGAGGAGTTAAAGACTCAGCAATAGCCTTTGACGAATTCGTTTAACCAAAAGTTAAAGTATAAGACTCGCTTAAGTTTCTTTGTATATTGATTCAAAGTGACTTAAGTTGTTTTACTTGGACTTGAGATTACAGCAGTGTAATAAGAATTATAATCTTATTTTCAATGGGCTATGTATCTATTAAAAAACAGACGTGTGGATTTACAGGCTTTTTTCCCAGCTTAGCTGATTTAACAACAGTAATTAGTTTGGTTTGTAAATTTACCACTCTTGTCTTATTTATCAAAAAGAACAATTCAATTAATCGCGTCTAGCAATAAATTATAAATGTTTATAAATTAATATTGTTGCATGTAGGCTTTCAGAAGCAGCATTAAGAGTTTAGCTACTAAATATGTGATATTTAAATTACTTGGGTAGTGACTAGTTATACTTCAAGCTAAAATAAACATACTTTGAATTTATTAAGCTAGTTACTGATCAAAGTAACTAGCTTTATAGTATTAATGTCTGTCTACTAGAAACGATAACTCACTTTTACAAAGCGACCCTGTAACGCATTTTGTGTAACTGCCAGGTTTAAATAACATCTTTCAAACGGTCTTCGAATTCAATCATAAATCGATTCAAGGCCGTTTTCCAATTTCTTATTGGCATTGTCCACTTTTTGGATGCCTGCTCTATTGCCAAGTAGATGACCTTTTTCGCTGAATCATCATGTGGAAAAAGCTTACGCTTTTTAATTGCCTTACGTATTACACTATTGAGCGACTCAATCGCATTCGTCGTGTAGATAGCTTTACGTATATCTTCCGGGTAATTAAACAACGTACTCACGTTCTGCCAGTTATTACGCCACGAGCGCGATATGTTGGGGTATTTGCCATCCCAGCGCTGTTCGAATTGTTCAAGTGCTAGCAACGCTTCATCTTCGGTGATTGATTGGTATATTCGCTTCAAATCACTCGTGATAGCTTTATAGTCTTTCCATGGAACAAACTTCAACGAATTACGCACCATATGCACAATACACAGCTGTATTTGCGTATCAGGATAAACTGTATTGATTGCATCAGGGAAGCCCTTAAGGCCATCGACACAAGCAATAAGGATATCTTTCACGCCTCGATTTTGAAGTTCAGTTAACACGTTCAACCAAAACTTAGCCCCTTCATTTTCCGATATCCACATGCCGAGCAACTCTTTATGGCCTTCAATATTAACGCCAAGCGCAAGGTAAACAGCTTTATTGATAACCTGTTTATCCTGCCTAATTTTGACCACTAAGCAGTCTAAGTAAACAATGGGGTAAACCGCATCAAGCGGCCTCGCTTGCCATTCCACGACTTGCTCAATAACGGCGTTAGTCACACGTGAAATAAGTGCTGGAGAAACATCCGCATCATACATTTCTTTGAAGGTAGCAACGATATCTCGGGTTGTCATGCCCTTGGAGTACAGATATAAAATCTTGTCGTCCATTGAGGTAAAACGCGTTTGATTTTTCTTAACGAGCTGAGGCTCAAAGCTGGAGTTCCTATCGCGAGGGGCATCTAGGTCGACTTCACCATCTTCAGTGCGAATTGTTTTCGATGAATAACCATTACGGTAATTATCTTGAGTGGATTTTTCATGACGAGAGTAGCCAAGGTGTTCGTCAAGCTCGGCATTAAGTGCCGCTTCAACGGTGACCTTGGTTAACATTTTGCGAAAATCAGTTAAGTCAGCTTCGGACTTGATTGATTTGGCTGCCTCTTTAGCAAACGCTTCTAGTTCTTTCTTATTCATAATTGCCTATCCTAAACCCTATATGGGTATTAATGATAGGCAGTTACACAGATTTTGTTACAGGGTCTACAAAGCCTCTTCTACCCAATAAATCGTACGTCATAACATCGGTATTAGCATCATTCCAAGAGGTTAAGTAAGGTGCTTTCTTATCAAATAGATTATCAATTCCTGCTGAAATCACTAATTCATTATTGAGCATATAAGAAGCGCCAATATCAGAATAGGTAAGTGAATCAACAGACTTGCCTAATGGGTCAAAGTCACCTCCGTTTACATCATCTGCACCACCAATATATCTCAATGAATATGTGGCTTGCCAGTCATCCCCTAATACTGAAACACTTAAATTACTTCGCCATTCTGTATAGCTTCCTTGGTCTTCTGTGATAAATCCAACTTTGTCTATTGTAGGTTGGCCAGCAAAAGGTGTGCTTTCGTGAGTCAGTAGCCTTGTAATATCTAAAGAACTCTTAGTTATTAATCCTAAAACTTGAGTTTTATATTTAATATTAAAATCAACACCGCTAACCTTTTCTTTTGCCGCATTTACTGGACGTTGATTTAATTCGTTGACTTGATTAGTAATCGGGTGACGGGTAAATGTGTTACAAAATTGAGCATTGCCAATTGGGTCTTCATAGCATAATTTCAGCATGTCAGAACCATTAACAGATGTGATTGATTCGTCAATTTCAATATTAAAATAATCGAATGTGGTAGATAGGCCTTCTATTAATTCAGGCTCCCAAACCAACCCAATAGTAGTTGTATCAGCAGACTCTGCACCCAAACTAGGATTACCACCAACACTTGTTAAAATTGTGGTCCCATCTTGTACAAAATTTTCAGGTATACCAGCTGCTTGGCAATTTTTAGCTATTGCACCAGACGCATTTTCACATGGGTCAATTGTGCGTAAATTTTCGCCGTTGGTACCACCGAATAGCTCTGTTATTACGGGCGCACGAAAGGAAGTGGATTGAACGCCTCTGACCATTAGAGAGTCATTAATACTCCAAGTGATTCCTAACTTATAGGTAGATTCAGCTCCTACAGTACTATAGTCTGAATATCGAGCGGCAATCTCTGCTGTCAAATTTTTCACTAATGGTAATTCAGCTAATAATGGCACCGAAAGTTCAACAAATGCTTCTGTTACGTCGTAATTTCCATTAATGGCGTCTTCTTGACCATTTGCTAAAACGGTTGAATCTGGATCTCTCCAACCCTTTTCAGTGCGTTTTTCAGCGCCAATAGCAAACCCTAATGTACCAGCGGGTAGTTCGTACAAGTCACCGTATAAATTTGCTGTCCAACTACGCATATCATTGCCGCCAGTACCTTCTCTGCGGTACTTAACATAATCGATAACTTCTTGGCTTAATTCATTTAAACCAAACCAGTCGCCACAGGGGATACCATTACTATTATCATACGTACAAATACTATCATTTAATGTTTGTGATGCTTTATCAGGGTCGATATCGTATGTCCAACCGTCTTTACCTGTATTTCGGCCGTAATTATAAGAAAAATCCCATCCCCAGCCATTATTCAGCTCACCAGCTACCCCTAGTACTATTCGAATGGTATCTGTTTCTTGGAAGAAATAAGGTACACCTAACTCTGTATTTCGGCGCCTTTGGAATTCTAAATTTTGACCTGTTGGGTTATATGCAAAATCAGAGTCGACTTTGATTCCCGCAAAACCATTACGTGGTGTTGCTATTTGTTGACCCTTACGTTTTGTATACATAGTTTCAGTAAACAACTTCAGCGTGTCACTTATTTCATAATTAACAAAACTAGAAACGTTAATTCTTTCCATAGGGCTTACTGCGTTGAGGTAAGGCGTCCAATTAAAACTATGTTCAGCGCTATCATAAGGTCCGTACCAGTCACCATTAGCTCCAGTGTCTGGGTGTTGATTAAACTGTACCTGACTACCATCAGCTAACAATGCTCGGCCACCCTCAGTCGTACTACTACCGAAACATTCAAATTTACCGTCTTCAGTGCCAAATTTTGCGCAATCAACACGATCAGATTGTCGCACCGCTTCAGTATTTGAGTAATTAAGACTTAAAACAGCATTCCCTTTGTCAAAGTTACCGCCTAGGGTTAAGTTTAAATCTTGATTGCCACCATCACCTTTATCGGTAAAGCCAGCCTTTGCGTTAAACTCAGCCCCTTCAAATTCTTTTTTGGTGATAATATTTACAACACCCGCTACAGCGTCTGCACCATAAATTGCAGATGCTCCATCTTTTAGCACTTCGATTCGCTCGATCATTGAAGTGGGAATCATATTTAAATCGACTGAACTATTTGCGCCAGTTCCCCCACCTACTACCCTACGACCATTAAAAAGTACTAGTGTTCTTTTTATGCCTAACCCGCGTAAATTTACTTGTGCGGTTCCGTAGCCGCCGCTTGTCCAGTATGCGTTTGTCGCATTACCTGCAACACCTGCAGAAAAAGACATTTCTTGTAATAAATTTTCAACATTTGATATACCCGACATACTAATTTCAGCCGCAGATATTATAGAAACTGGACTTGCAGATTCCATATCAAGGCGTTTAATTCTTGACCCTGTCACTTCTATTTTTTCCAATTTTTCGTCGTTCATTTCATCAGCTACAGTAATCATTGGAGCAGAAATTATTCCTGCAATAATTAGTGCTTTACTAATATAGGAGGGCTTACTTTTTATATGTTTCATATTGTCTCTCTCTTTTTTAATTATTTATTTCTATATATCAATTACCTTGACGGTTATATATTGAACACTCAATTTATACTACACTATACCAGTATATACAACGATGTTTTTATATTGTTATATAACTTGTAATCGCTCAGAAAATAAGAAAGAATGTAAACATGTAATGTTATTCTAAAAAAATATATGCATATGGTATTGAGTTGGTGTATTTGTGTAATTGGCTGCTTTATCCATTATTAATGATTGATAGGTATCTGGCTTAGGGTTATGGCGCAAGCAAAATATAAAGAAATAGCAGAATTCATTAAGAAACAAATAGACACCAATGTTTGGCCTGTGGGATATAAGATTCCGTCTGAAACAGATTTGTCAGTAAGTTTTTCAGCTAGCAGAATGACTGCTCGTAAGGCTGTTGATGAAGTAGCAAACCTTGGGTTATTAAAGCGTATCCCAAGTGTGGGAACATTTGTTGAAGGGAAGCCAGCTAAGAGTTCTCTATTAGAAATAAAGAATATTGCAGACGAGATTACCGCTCGTGGTCACTATCATCAAATGACAGTTCTTAGCAAAATGACCATTGTTCCGAATGGTGCAATCGCTAATACTTTATCCTCATTTAATTCTAAAGTATTTAAAATATTAATCATTCACTCTGAAAATGGTGTACCAATTCAGTTAGAAGAGCGATATGTAAGCGCGAAAAAAGTTCCACATTTTTTAGAGCAAGACTTTTCAAAAATTACAGCGAGTGAATACTTGTCCTCTGTTTGTCCATTAACGGATGCTGAAATTGAGGTTGAAGCTATTATGCCTAGTAAAATTTTACGACATAATTTGCAGATAGATGAGAATATACCTTGTATCAAGGTTTCCCGAAGCACCCAATCGAATGGGCAACCAATTAGCCTAGCTATACTATATTACCCCTCAGATAAGTATAAATTAACGAGCAGTATTCATATAGTTAAGCAAGGTTAATTAGCTTACGTCTAAATTTGACATTGGGCTGGGGGTATATGTACATATAAGTGCTTCACCGTTTTGCTTACACTTAAAGTTACTAACTTTAAAATCATTGAAGTAACTATAGTCTTAAATATAACACTGTAAATCGATTAGCGTTTAATTTAAACCAGAGTCAGTGAAAATAATGATAAATTGCATTGTCTAAAAGGCGTGACACCTCAAAGATCCACCTTGAAGGAGGTAAATAATGAACGAATCAACAGAAAATACAGCAAATACTGGTGCAAACCACCCTACTCAAGAGCTTATTATTGAGGGTGCAGGTTGTGCAAGTTGTGTTGGTAAAATTGAAAAAGCCTTAAAAGATATTAAGGGTGTTGACAGTGCAGAAATGAATTTTGCCCTACGAACCGTTTCTATTGGCGGAAATGTTAACGCAGCAACACTTATCAGTGCAATTGAAGCAATAGGCTATAACGCTAAAAGTGCAAACGAAAGTAGCGATGAAACTTTATTAGATGAAAAAGAAGCCGCGGATGAAAAATATTACTCAACATTAATGAAGCAAATGTGGGTAGCGATGGGGCTTGGTGGCCCGTTAATGATATATGGTCTTGCTGGCGGACCTATGACGGTTGAAACAACACTAGAGCAAGGAGTGTGGTTGGTTATTGGCTTGTTGTGTGCCGGCATTATGTATTTTGCAGGTAAACATTTTTACGTTGGAGCGTGGAAGTCTTTTGTCAATCATACCGCCAATATGGATACCTTAATTGCCTTAGGTACCGGTACGGCTTGGTTGTATTCAATGGTAGTGGTGTTTTTCCCTATGGCGCTACCTGAAATGGCACGACATGTGTATTTTGAAGCAACCGCGATGATTATTGGCTTAATTAACTTAGGTTTAGCGCTAGAAGTTAAAGCGCGAGGGCGTACCAGTGAGGCGATAAAACGTTTAATCGGGCTTCAGGCTAAAACTGCCCGCGTTGTCAGAGACGATAAAGAAATTGATATCGCGATTGAGCAAGTATTACTTAATGACATTGTTCGGGTAAGACCTGGTGAAAAAATATCGGTTGATGGCGTGGTTACACAAGGCACTACTACGGTAGACGAGTCAATGTTAACGGGTGAGCCTATGTCGGTTAAGAAAGACCAAAATGATGAGGTGGTCGCCGGTACCATTAATAAAACCGGATCAATATTATTTAAAGCAACGCGAGTAGGTAAAGATACTGCGTTAGCGCAAATTATTAATATGGTTAAGCGGGCGCAAAACTCTAAACCCCCTATTGGTCGATTAGCCGATGTAATTTCGGCTTACTTTGTACCTGTTATTATGATTATTGCCATTGTTAGTGCGCTAATTTGGCTTAATTTTGGCCCTGATCCTACCTTAGCATTTGCCGTGGTTTCTGCTACCACAGTATTGATTATTGCCTGTCCTTGCGCGCTAGGTTTAGCAACCCCTATGTCTGTAATGGTCGGCGTAGGAAAAGCAGCGGAAGTTGGTGTACTTATTCGTAATGGTGAAGCCCTGCAAATGGCGTCAAAAATTACGACCATGGTATTAGATAAAACAGGTACTATCACCGAGGGTTCGCCCACGGTAACCGATGTTATTATCACTAACGATAAACTGACTAAACAGCAAATATTAACAGCTGCGGCAAGTATTGAAAGTGGCTCTGAACATCCGTTAGCCCAAGCCATTGTTAAGTCAACAGCTGAACAGGGCATTGAACCTGAAGAGGTCACTGACTTTGAGGCAATTACTGGGCATGGTGTGCAGGCAATACTTAATGGGCAGAAATTGCTTTTCGGTAACGAAAAGTTAATGTTGGAAAACAATGTTGCGCTTAAAGGCTTTGTCGATCAGGCACAACGCCTTGCCGATGAAGCAAAAACGCCAATGTATTTGGCAATTGATAATGAATTAGCGGCTATTATTGCGGTATCTGATCCCATTAAAGAAGACTCTATAGCGGCAATAGAACGACTTCAAAAAAATGGTATTCGCGTCATTATGCTCACTGGTGATAATAGAGCGACAGCAAAGGCGGTCGCTAAAAAAGTGGGTATAAGTGAAGTGTTTGCAGAGGTGTTACCAGAAGACAAATCCAATAAAGTGGCTGAACTACAAGCACAAGGCGAGATTGTTGGCATGACAGGCGACGGAATTAATGATGCACCTGCACTAGCACTTGCTAACGTAGGTTTCGCCATTGGTACAGGAACCGATGTAGCAATTGAAAGTGCTGATATCACCTTAATGCGCGGCTCGTTACATGGTCTTGCTGATGGCATTGCTGTTAGTAAAGCGACCTTAAGTAATATAAAACAAAACCTTTTTGGCGCATTCATATACAACGTTGCGGGCGTACCTTTTGCTGCAGGTGTATTTTATCCGTTTTTCGGTTTACTGCTTAACCCCGTAATAGCTGGCGCGGCTATGGCATTTTCATCGCTAACCGTAGTAAGTAATGCAAACCGCTTACGCTTGTTTAAACCTAAAGATCACTAGACGCTAATTTAAAGAGTGGGAGAGTATAAATGTTAATCGTTAACTTAATAGGTTTAGGGCTTATCGCGCTAATTATTTGGTGGTTTTGGCTTTATAAACCGAGTAAGGCAGTTGAAGTGAGTGATGAAGAAATTACCATTGTGGTAAATAACGGTGTTTATCAACCGTCGCGAATAAAAGTAGCGGCAGGTGAAGCTGTAACGCTTAATTTTTTACGAGAAGATGCTAGCCCTTGTGCAAGCGCGGTATTATTCCCCAACTTTGAAATAAGTGAAGACTTACCATTATCTATTAGTAAACCAGTAACTCTTCCGGCAATGTCTGCGGGTGAGTACCCTTTTCATTGCCAGATGAAAATGTACAGTGGTACGTTAATAGTAGAGTAGAAGGTTCACATAGTTAGTGATATTGGTACTATAACCAGTTTGCAAGAACCTAGGGGTTTTAAGTGATTAAAAAACAAAGTAGCCACACAGGTATTGCCGCTGTTTTAGCGTTTGTTATGGCATTAGGCCCTTTTGCTCTTGATACTTACCTGCCTGCTTTTCCACAAATAGCCCAAAGCTTAAATGTTTCAGCTCACCAAGTATCACTGAGTATTTCTTTATATGTTTTTGTTTTAGCGCTAGGTCAACTTAGTGGCGGACCGCTCTCAGATCATTTTGGCCGAAGTAAAGTAATGCTCGCCGGTATTGGCATTTTTGGCTTGGCAAGTATTTTATTGGCTTTTGCAACAAGCTTGCCTGAGTTTTTAATCTTGAGAGTATTGCAAGCGTTTGGCGGTGGTTGGGCTACAGTTACCATTCCTGCTTTAGTTAGAGATCGACTGTCAGGTGTTGAAGCAGCAAAGTTTTTCAGTTTAATTGGCTTGTTAATGGTATTGGCGCCTGCGCTGGCACCTAATATTGGTAGTTTATTGCTTAACTTCTATGGCTGGGAAGCAATTTTTGTATTTTTGGCGCTCTACAGTACAGTCGCCTTTTTATTGATAAAAATATTTATTTTTAAACCAAGTTATCAAGCAGCTAAGCAAGATAAAGCGTCAGTATGGCAACGTTATAAAACTGTTTTATCAACCCGTTCAGCTATGCGCTTTATGCTAACTGGCACATTTTCATTTACAGTAATGATGTTGTTTATTACGCATTCTTCTTTTATTTATCAAGAACATTTCGGTGTTACATCTACCGTATTCTCATTACTATTTTCAGCTAATGTTGTTTTTATGCTTATTATTAACTTAACTAATAGACGCCTGCTAAATTATTTTGCTTCTGTGCGTATTTTACGCTGGTTTGTGTTAGTACAAGGGACAGGTATTGTATTGCTAATTTACTTAACGTTAAGCAATGCTCCGCTGGCGATTTTTGTGTTAGCCATGGTGTTAACTATTGGGTCTATGGGCGCTATCTCTCCTAATATTCAAGCATGCTACATGGAATTTTTTAGTAAAAATGGCGGTACAGCTGCGGCATTACTTGGGGCTACTCAATTTTCTGTTGCGGGGTTAATTTCTGCAGTATCAACGTTATTACCTGAAAGTGTACTATCAGTAATACTTGCACAGGCCGTTTGCTCATTCATTTGTATTACCTTAATTTGGTCAGGTAGAAAAGGCGGAACTAAAAAACATAAAAAAGGTGCTTATACCAATTGATTGGATGGAGAATACTACACCGGCATCAATTTGCTTTGTGCTAACTTCCCTGACGATGCTCTGAATTGGCCAAATGGTTATTTCAATTGGTATTACTTTCTTATTCCATTAATTTTTGTATAATACGCAATTATTTTTATCTTAACCGAGATTAAAGTAATTCCGTATTCCTACAATGTAAGTCGCTGATTTTCACGTGATATTCTCATGCCGTAAATTCGGTAAGCGCATCAGTAAAATAAATTTAAATAACATAAACGTTATCGCTTGAGCGAACAGGCTATATTTAGCCTTAGTTGAATGCGCGAGTTAACGTTGAGATTAAACATATATAAGGCTTTTCTATGCTTGAAAAAATGAAGTTAGACTGGTTCTCCAATATTAGAGGAGACCTACTGGCAGGTATAGTGGTTGCATTGGCGCTAATACCGGAAGCAATTGCATTTTCTATTATTGCCGGAGTTGATCCAAAAGTAGGTTTATATGCCTCTTTTTGTATCGCTGTGGTTATAGCCTTTGTTGGTGGTCGCCCAGGGATGATTTCTGCTGCAACAGGTGCAATGGCGCTATTAATGGTGACTTTGGTTAAAGAGCATGGGCTTGAATATTTGCTTGCAGCCACGTTATTAACCGGTGTACTTCAAATTTTTGCAGGATATTTAAAGCTTGGCAGCTTAATGCGGTTTGTGTCTCGCTCTGTCGTAACAGGCTTTGTAAATGCGTTAGCCATTCTTATTTTTATGGCGCAGTTACCAGAATTAACCAATGTTACATGGCATGTTTATGCTATGACGGCGGCAGGCTTAGGCATTATCTACCTTTTTCCTTATTTACCTGTAATCGGCAAATCAATTCCGTCGCCATTAGTATGTATTGTAGTATTAACGGCACTTGCGATAACAGTAGGTCTTGATATTCGTACCGTTGGTGATATGGGCGAGTTGCCTGATACTTTACCTATTTTCTTATGGCCAGATGTTCCTTTGAACTTAGATACGTTAATGATTATTTTGCCTTACTCAGTTGGTTTAGCTGTTGTTGGTTTATTAGAGTCAATGATGACAGCGACAATTGTTGATGACTTAACCGATACTACCAGTGATAAAAACCGTGAATGTAAAGGTCAAGGTATTGCTAACATAGGTGCTGGTTTAATGGGCGGTATGGCAGGTTGTGCAATGATTGGCCAGTCTATTATTAACGTAAAGTCAGGTGGCCGAGGGCGACTATCAACTTTTACCGCCGGATTAGTGCTAATTATCATGGTTGTATTCATGGATGAATGGATCAAGCAGATCCCAATGGCGGCGCTTGTTGCTGTAATGATCATGGTGTCTATTGGTACATTTTCTTGGACTTCAATTAAAGATTTAAAGAAAAACCCTATTTCAACCAGCATTGTGATGATCTCTACCGTTGTTGTTGTTGTTGCCACACATAACTTAGCCATTGGCGTTTTAGTGGGTGTATTGCTGGCGACGTTATTCTTTGCTAATAAAATTGGTCGATTTATGGTGGTTAAATCAAGTAAAACAGCAGACGATGTGCGAGTATACCAAGTGATAGGCCAAGTGTTTTTTGCCTCTTCTGAGCAATTTGTTGACTCATTTGATTTTAAAGAAGTAATGAATAAAGTAGTGATTGACTTAACAAATGCACATTTTTGGGACATTACTGCTGTTTCAACTCTTGATAAAGTTGTTATTAAATTTAGACGAGAAGGGGCAGAAGTTGAAATTATTGGTATGAGTGAGGCAACGGCAACTATCGTGGATAAATTTGGCGTTCATAACGATCCTGAAGAAGTTGAAAAACTAATGGCTGGACACTAAGGAGATAACAATGAGCAAAATTATTACTTGTATAGATAGTTCAGCCTTTGCTGATGACGTTTGTAATGCGGGTATTTGGGCGGCAAAGAAGCTTAATAAAACAATCTTGTTTTTGCATGCCATTGAAAAACAAAATGCAGCTAAAGTAGACGATCTTAGTGGTATCATTGGTTTAGGTGCGCATTCATCTTTACTTAAAGAGATGTCATCACTTGACCAACAACGTAGTAAATTAGCCTTAAGGCTAGGCGATGAAATGCTTGAGCAAGCATCTGCTCTAGCGCGGCAACAAGGTTGTACTCACATAGAAAAAACACAGCGAAATAGTGATATTGTTGAAGCGATTTGTGATTTAGAAGCTGACGCACGACTCGTTGTTATCGGCCGTTCAGGCGAAAAGCATGGAAAAGACTTTAAAGCAATTGGTTCACATATTGAACAAATTATTCGTCAAGTGCATTCCCCCGTTTTGATCACTAATAAGAATTTTACAGCGCCGAAAAGTTTTATGTTGGCTTACGACGGTAGAGAAACGGCAGATAAGTCGGTTCAGCGTATTATTGAAGGCGGATTACTTCATAATTTAACCTGCCATTTAGTGAGCGTAAAAAACAAACAAAGCGACTTAATGGATAAATTCAATCAAACAGAATCTTTGCTGATTAAAAATGGCTTTGATGTTAAATCAAGCTTTTTAGAAGGCAATATCTTTGATTCGTTGATGGACTATAAAATTAACAATGATGTTGAAATGCTTGTAATGGGCGCATTTTCTCGTTCTAAACTTGCTCAAGCATTTTTGGGAAGCAATACATTGAAAATGCTAGAAAACATGCATCTTCCGCTTTTAGTGCTCCGCTAGACCTGTTAGATCTTACCTAGTTAACAGCTTTAGTCATGCTAAGGCTGTCATTAGATAGGTAAATCTAACTACTTGTTCCTCTTGTAGTGTTACCAGTATAGACTAAACTAAATAGTTGATGTTAAAAGAAATGCTTGTTTACTTTACACGCATATTTTAAATTAGCTTTTCAACTTATGCTTTGCCATTTTTTAATTGCAATTAAGCTTTATACTGAAAGAGTAATAAACCCTGGTGTTTTATGAATAAATCGCTACCACAAAACCATTTGTGCACCGTTACTTTGCTTGGCAACTTAGTGACAAAGCCAGAAATTCGCTACCAAGCTAACCCCATTGTGGCTGTGGCTGAGTTTGTAGTTGCTACGCATAGCCAATGGCTTGATAAGTCAACTAATCAAATGAAACAGTGGACGAGTTATCACACAGTTAAAATGATTGGTGACGTGGTAGAGCGGGCTTTACTTCATGCACAAAAAGGTGACATTGTTTTTATTCAGGGGCACTTGGTCACCAGTAAAAAATCGGCACGTGAAATTATTCATGCAACTTATGCACATACCTACCCCAAAGGCTATACTCACTCAATAAATCAATTGCAATGTAGCGGCACAATTAGTAGCGAAGTGCGCTTAGTCACTACTGAGTCAAATAAACAATTGGCCGAATTAACTTTAACAATAAATTATTATGCCTATTCACCGGTAACTCGTGAGCTAAGAAGTATTGAAATTCGTCGACCGTTGCATATTTGGGGAACTCAGGCATCATATATCAAGCAACACGCCAATATAGGTGATGAAGTTATAGTTGATGGTAAACTTGGTTATCTCAATAATGAAGAAAAATCACAACTACTCGATGCGAAACAAGTATTACTACAAAAAAAATAAGAACCTAAAGGGAATAAGACGGTGATACGAGGCATAAATAATTTACCAATACATTATTTGTCACACAAGCTACTCGTGCTAAAACGTTTTACTAGCCTGCTTTTGTTTGGACTTTTTTTACCTAGCACTTTTGCTAACAACATTGACTTATCGCCTATTGTAGATTTAAGTGACTCGTTTCAAGCTAATGTATACTGGCATAAGCCACTTGCTAACCCCAAAAATAATGCGCAATATTATATTGCGAATAACGACGGGCAACTCCACCTAATAGACGATAATAAACTCGTTAAAATTCCAGTATTAGACCTTCAACACTATTACGATAACTTTTCTGTACTCAATCGTTTAACTTTACATCCTAATTTTGCGCTAACTCAGCAAAAAGGGTACAACACTTTTTATACTGCTCACGTTGAACCAGCAGACGAAGCCATTCGAACAATAAGAGTTAAAGATAAAGCGATAAAGCAGTCTTTTTTATATGAAGCGGTTGTTGTTGAGTGGCAATTAAATAGTGCCAATACGTTAAAGGTTGATCCTGACAGTAAAAGAGAAGTTTTACGTATTGGTATCAATGCGCCTGATAAAGCGATTACAGATATGCGCTTTAATCCTTACATAAAATCGTGGCATGATAACTTTTCACATTTATATATTGCGCTCGCTTATGATGAAGGCTTTAAAACTAGCCCGTTGTATTCTGGCGCTATACTGCGAATTAATCCTGAAAAGTTTGGCCTGCGTAGCTATACCACACCCAATAACAACCCCTTTATTGATCAAACTAACATTCCTAATGAATTACTTATAGTTGGCGCTCAGCAAATTATGCAGTTTATTTGGCAAAAAAATAACGATCAACAATTAATTATTTCACATAACGTTAATCAACAACCTTTATTGAGCCTAGTGAATTATGGCGATAATTTATTAACTCAAGCGCCCACTAAAGCATTATTAACAGGTGATGCATCATTAGCTAATGCATCTTTAGTGGTGTATCGAGGGCGAAAATTTAAAGAATTAAGAAATAAACTGTTAGTAATGTCTAAACAAGAGGGACGGTGGGAGTTACAGTCACTGAAAACAGTAAGTCCATTTCAAAAATCAGTTGTGAACACCTTTTCAAATAATGATCTGACAATAACAGATGATTTCTCTTTGTTTACTGATAATCATGATGAATTAATGTTATTTTCAAGAAGTCAGCATGTTATCCAGCAGCTTGATAAAAAAAGCGGGTCAAGTGAAGTTGAACATTATGCGTCTAACCAACCAGAGGTTTTTGATAATACCGATAATACCGATAATACGGATGATAGTAATTTTGGCTTTATTATTTTTTTCTTAATTGCTTTGGGCGGTGCAACCGTATGGTTTTTAAAAAACAAAGAAAGTCAGCAAGCGGTAAAAAGCTTATTACATAAACACTATGCGCGTTTTGAACTATCGGTTGATAATAAGCAAGTGTCGCTATTTAATCGCCATCAACAAACCCCAGCATTGATCATTGAAGTTGAGAACATAACTCGTAATGAAGTGTGGTTGAATGACGAACACATACTGACAATTGAGAAAGACTTATCTGGTTTTAATGCGCAACTAGAGCAAATGTTAGAGAGTAAGTTTATTGATGAAAAACGCGTTAAAATGGTGGATCAACGAACGCGTAAAATAGAATTAAAAATTACAGATGTAGAAGGGATTGTCTATGGAATTTGTTTATATATGCGTGAGGGCAATCAACGTCTAACCAAAGCAAAGTTTGGAAAAGTAACTGCTGATATAAAAGAATGGTGTTGGTTTATCTCGGCCCAATTATCGCCTGAGAAAACAGGTAAGCGAATTGTTAAAATAGTACATCCACCTAAAGTTGTAGCTAAAAGTGCACCAGAAAAACCAGCTGAAACTCAAAAAAGTAAGCTAACAGAACAAGAACAAGCCAGCAAAAACTCTCAAGCAAGTGAGGACACGGCAACCCAACCGCCTACATCTTTACCTAATAAACCGCAAGCAAATGAACATATTCAAGAAAAAAAGAGTGATGGTGTTGATAGCAGTAGTATAGACACTCAACTTATTGAGGCATTGAACAAGTTGGCTAATTTAAAATCTAAAGGTTATTTAACTGAAGATGAATTTATTAGTGCTAAAGCTAAAATTTTAGCTAATTTAC
The DNA here is from genome assembly GCF_030295935.1 of Thalassotalea piscium. Taxonomy (NCBI): domain Bacteria; kingdom Pseudomonadati; phylum Pseudomonadota; class Gammaproteobacteria; order Alteromonadales; family Colwelliaceae; genus Thalassotalea; species Thalassotalea piscium. The sequence continues at coordinate 3,699,556 of NZ_AP027362.1, read as the reverse complement.
AAAAGGACTCATAAAAGCATTGAACCTTTCTTCTAAGCGTTTATCTGCTACTGTCAGCCTTACGATGTTTGCAGTGCTGCTACTGCCACTTGTTTTTTATTTTACTGTTGATCAAGCACTCGTTAATAACATTGTTCAGCAATATAAGCCTAAAGATATTGGAGAGTTCGCATTTAGCTTTCTAATTTTGTCTTTGTTGATGAGTATGGGCTTACCAAGGCAAATTGCAGCTTTTAGCTCAGGCTACCTGTTAGGTACACTCTACGGTACGTTTTTTGCCACTTTAGCAGCGAGCTTAGCGTGTTTGTTAACTTTTTTCACTGCTCGCTTTATTTTTCATCAGCGTTTATCAAAACAATTTCCTAAGCAACTAGCGACCTTGAATCACTTTTTTACACATGATGTTTTTGTTAAAGCATTTATTATCCGATTAATTCCCGCAGGGTCTAATTTTTTAACCAATGTGTTAGCAGGTACTGCAAAAGCACCTTTGTTACCCTATTTAGCTGGCACAATGTTTGGGTTTATTCCACAAATGCTATTGTTTGCAATGTTAGGGGCAGGAATCCAAATAGGGGATAATCAACAAATAATACTTAGTGTTGTATTATTGCTTGTGGCAGGCATTTTAGCAGCATATTTATATCAAAAAAAAGACGCTAAGTAGCGTCTTTTTTATTTTGCTGATTTTTTGGTTGTTTAACCTCAACTAGCGATAATAAATAGCTCTCTAGCAGCTATTTTTCCTTACTTTTGTGTTAAATTCATAAACAATAGAATAATTATTCTTAATGAATTTGCCTTGAATTAAGAAAAACTATCAAGCTAGTGAGTTGCTACAACCACAAGTCTAGCAATTTCAGACCATTAACTTATCTCTTAACCCGAGCTGAGGTTATTTAAGCGTAACTAAGTATTCAACAAGGTTTAAATAATCTTGTTCAAAATTATCTTTGTCTATACCTGCGTTTTCAATACGATATTTACCATTAACAATAACTGCTGGTACACCTGTAATACCTTGGGTTTGAGCTAATGCGTTTTGATTTGCTTGCATTACTTGTGCTTGCTCAATCACTTTTTCACTATTTATTAAGCTATCAAATTCTTCGCCGTCAACGCCCATTAACACAAAAATGTTGCGAACATCATTAACTGAAGTCGGTGTTGCTCTTGAGATATGAATATATTTAAATATAGCCTCTGCAACTTCGGCTTCTTTGTTTAACTCTTTACCAACAATTAAGGCTTTTGTTAACACATGTTGCATTTTTTGTGATGCGCCACCTAAAAAGTCAACGTGGTTTTTTTCAAAAGCAACATTGCTAGGGAGCTCTCTTTTTAATATGTCAATAAAGCCTTCGAAGCGAAAACAATGTGAACAATAAAAAGAAAAGTATTCTCTCACCTCATTTTTTTCTGAGGGAAGGCCTTTAACTTTTACATAGTGCACACCTTCTTGGTATGTCTTTGCAGTACTTGCTTTGCTAGGACTTGATTGAACTTGCTCGATTGTTTCAACGATTGTTTGCTCGCTCGAATTTTCTAATGAGTTTTCATTACAGCCACTTAGCAGTGTCATCATTAATATCACAAAAAGTGCGATTGTGTTTTTCATAAAATTTCCTATTTTAAGGGTAAGCTTTGAGGCCTTAACATAAAAGGCTTAGCAATAATGTCTTAGAGTTACGGCATCAATGTTAATGGCGGTTGTTGTAATGCGGAAAATTGCTCTTTAAGCATCAGTATTTGCTGCTCCCAATATTTCTCGGTGTTAAACCAAGGAAAATTATGTGGAAAAGCAGGATCTTGCCAACGCATACTTAACCAAGCCATATAATTAACAACACGCATACTACGTAAAGATTCGATTAAGGCAAGTTGTTTTGTATCAAATGAACAGAACTCTTCATATCCCATAAGCAGGGTATCGAGTTGAATAGTTTGTTGTTGCCTGTCTCCTGATAGCATCATCCATAGGTCTTGAATGGCAGGGCCCATTCTGCAATCATCTAAGTCTACAAAGTGTGGGCCTTCGTCTCGCCATAAAATGTTGCCCGCATGACAGTCACCATGTAATCGAATGTTTTTACTTGGCTTATATTGTTCAGCAGCTAACGCAATAACTTGCTCTAAAATGGTGAAAAAAGGTAATGACAATGACTTAGGCACAAAGCCTGAACTTTGAATAGTTTGCTGAGCATCCTGAAGAAACTCTTGGCTATTAAATGTAGGGCGATGAGTAAATGCTTTCTTACTTGATATGGCGTGTATACGACCTAAAAAACGCCCCATCCATTCTAACTGATTAAGGTTATCCACTTCGAAAATTCGCCCCCCGCGACACGGGTAAATTGCAAAGTGGTAGCTTTTGTGCTGAAACAACGATTCATTATTAATTTTTAATGGCGCAACAATAGGTAACTCATGCTCGATTAACTCAAAGGCAAACTCATGCTCTTCACGAATTTGAGCCTCGGACCAACGTTGAGGACGATAAAATTTGGTTACATATTTTACCCCCTCATAATCGTTAAATTGATACACTCTATTTTCGTAGCTATTTAAAGCTAATAAACCACTATCAATGGAAGTGCCAGTTGTTTCAATACCGTCAAGAATACAATCGGGCGATAATGAACTAAAATCAAAAACTGCCATCAGCGCTTGTTAAAGAAACGGCTTTCATGTTCAACAACCACCTCATCCTCATCAGAAATTAGTTCAATTACAAAAGTAATATCAGTCATATATGCGCCTTCTAACTCGTAAGGGTCTACTGTAATACTAATAGGTAGAGTGTAAACACTTGCCGCTTTAACAAAAACTTCTTGATCGCCATTCCAAGTAATATTGTCGATGCCTTTCATTGATAAGCGATAATAGTTGTCAGTTTGCGATTTATTTAATATTTTTAACGTGTAAACGTTTTCAATTTCACCGTTAAAGTTTTCTTTAGCAAGCTCTGTTCTATCACGAATAATATCCATTGAAACGGGCTCGCGATGCATAATTTCAAATACCAATAAACTACCCATTATAATCAGTACTAGGGCGTAACCTATGAGTTTAGGGCGAATAATATGTACTTTTTTGCCTTCTAATTCATGCTCTGTGGTATAGCGAATTAAGCCGCGATCGTAGTTCATGCGGTCCATTACTCCGTCACATGCATCAACACATGCGCCACAGTTAATGCATTCGTATTGTAATCCGTTGCGAATGTCTATCCCTGTAGGACAAACATGTACACATAAGTTACAGTCTATGCAATCACCTAAACCAAGATCTTTTGGATCTTGCTTTCTTGAGCGAGGGCCGCGGCTCTCCCCTCTATTGTAATCATATGTAACTGTTAACGTGTCTTTGTCAAACATGGCTGATTGAAAACGGGCGTATGGGCACATATGCAAGCACATTATTTCTCTCATCCAACCAGCGTTACCATATGTACAAAAGGTAAAAAACCATACTACAGAAGCTAAGCCTAATGAGGCATTAAAAGTAAAAAAGTCCATAAAGGCTTGTTCAACAGGAACAAAATAACCAACAAAAGTTAAGGCTGTTAGAATAGAGAACATTAGCCAGCAAAAGTGTTTCAACGCTTTGCGCCAGAATTTATTAAAGTCGAGCTTTTGGCTATCTAGTTTTTTTCGTTGATTAGCTGTACCTTCTATTTTCTCTTCGAACCAAATGAAAATAAATGTCCAAACGGTTTGAGGACAAAGGTAGCCACACCAAACTCGACCTAAAAAGGTTGTCACAAAAAAGAGTAAAAAAGCACCTATTATAAATAGCCAGGCTAATAAAGTTAGGTCTTGAGGCCATAAGGTTAACCCCCAAAAAGTAAAGCGCTGCTCGGCAATATCAAATAAAATAGCTTGATGGCCGTTGTATTGAAACCATGGAATGATGGCGAAACCAATAAGGAAGATAAAATTCATTTTTTGGCGTAATTGTTGAAAAAAGCCTTGTACTTTCCTAACGTATATTTGATCACGAGGTTTGTACTGCTCGTCCGTTTTTGGCTGATGAATTTTAATATTTTTAACTGGTATTTGAATGCCAACGCCTGACTTTTTATCTTCTGATTTCACCGTTAATCCTAGAATGCGCTATTACGCATATAAAATTGTTACTTGAGAAATGGTCTATCTTAATAAATTTGTTTAAAAGCATTCATTGTTTGCACAAAATTGATTACTCTATAACGACAACATCATTATAACGCAGACTATGAAAAATTTATTGATCTTAATCGTAGCAGCCGCAATTTATTTGCACTTTTATCCACAACCAAAGCTTGAAAGCTGGTTTGAAGAGCAGAAAGCATTTGTTTTAGGTGAGTTTTCAGATGCAACAGATACTAAAGTTAGATTAAAGTCAGATAAAATATATACCGATTTGAAACCTCACTATAATCAGTTTAGTACTGAAGAATTAGCATTTATTAGAGTGGTTACTTCAGACAGAAAGTCAGTGGTTTCTTTTCATAAGGAATATTGCTCAGCAACAAAGCCTAAAAGAACCCCTAAGCTTCATAATGCTAATCAAACATTATTTTGTAAAACTATTAACAAGTATCAGTCGTTGTTTTAAATTAAAGCGGCTTTACTCGTGAGTAAAGCCGCTTTAGTTTTTTGTGCGTTTTAATAGCGCTAAAGCGATTGACTCACTTGCTTTAAAAGTTGAGCAAAGGCTGCGCTGGCTTGTTGCTCTATTGCATGAGCACCATTACGTATACACCATTTACCATTAACCATTACATCACTAATTACATTGTTCTGTGTTGCAAAAATCAAACTATCAAGTACATGTGCATCTCTAGCAGCAAATAGTGACAGCTTGTTTTCGTCTAATACAAGTAGGTCGGCTTGTTTGCCAACGGCTAATTCACCTGTGTTACTGTTGGTGCTTTGCGCGCCAATTTTTGCAGTGTGAGCCCATAAATATTGCCCTACAGAAGGTTGTTCAAGTGTCGCTAAAAGTGCACGTTGTTGTTTAATTAAACGTTGTGCATATTCTAACCAACGTAACTCTTCAACAGGATTAACTGAAATATGGCTATCTGAACCTATCGCGATAGTACCGCCTTGTGCTAAGAATTCAGCCGTAGGAAATATACCATCGCCTAAGTTTGCTTCGGTTGTGGGACATATACCAGCAATGGCTTTTGTGGCAATAAGATCATCGCGTTCTTGCTCATTGATATGAGTTGCATGTATGAGGCACCACTGTGGGTCTAATTGAAAGTTATTCAATAGCCATTGAACAGGGCGTTGTTGATAATAGTTTAAACAGTCATCAACTTCTTTTTGTTGCTCAGCAATATGTATATGAATTGGGGCTTCGCTATCTAAAGCACGTATATGTGCTACTGCGTCTTGTAGTGAACTTTTATCAACTGCACGTAAAGAATGTGGTGCAATGCCAACATTCGTATTACCGAATTTTTGGCTTAGCTGATAACAATCACTTACCAGGTTATTAAAGGTGTTTGTTTGATTGATAAAACGCTTTTGACCCGCATTAGGGGGTAATTGACCAAAACCGCTATATTGGTAAAGTACAGGCAATAAGGTGAGCCCTATGCCTGATTGTTCGCTCGCTTCGAAAATAGCTTCTGCCATTGTTGCAAGATTACTGTATGGCTGCCCATTAATATCATGGTGTAAATAATGAAACTCAGCTACGCGAGTATAGCCCGACTTTAACATTTCAATATAAAGCTGGGTGGCGATGGTCTTGGCATCTTCGGCAGTTAAATTAGCTAAAAATTGATACATAACGTTACGCCATGTCCAAAAGCTATCTTGTCCGTCGCTCCCTTGTTCACTAAAACCGGCAAATGCACGCTGGAATGCATGAGAGTGACAATTAACCATACCAGGAATTACCGTACCTACACACTCAGCACTTTCATCTTTACCTGAAGTAATGCTTATAATAATACCATTTTCAATAGTAAGTGTTTGCTTACTTTTCCAGCCTTCTGAAAGAAGTACTCTTTCTGCAAATATCTTCATGGGTTACTTATCTTCTGTTTGGGTAAAGGCAATTAATACCTGAACTAAATCTTTTAATTTAAGTTTAACTTGGTCTGCAATTGGTGCTAAATATTCAAAGTTACTTTCGTCTAAATACGTTGATTGTGAAAGCTCTAACTGAACAGCATGAATATTATTCTCAGGGTCACCATAAGCGCGGGTGATATATCCACCTTTAAAGCGGCCATTAGTTACCATAGTGTATGGAGAAAAATCTAGCTGTGTAATTTGAGCAAGTAATTGCGCTGAACAACTTTTACCACTAGCAGTACCAAAATTGAAATCAGGCAACTTTCCTTCAAAAAAGCGTGGAACCGTTGATAATATTGAATGAGCTTCTAATAAAACTACACAAGGATGTTGTTGCTTAATATCAGCTAAGGTTACTGCAATTGCTTGATGATAGGGTTGCCAGTATTTTTCAATTCTGCGTTCTATTTCATGCTGATCAGGCAGCTTACCTTTAAGATACAAAGGTGAAAGATCGAAGGCGGTTGTCGGACATAACTCGGTAGAATTTGCGCCAGGGTATAAGTCTACACCCTCTGGATCTCGATTTAAATCGATAACATAGCGGCTATAATTTGGAATTAAAATATAAGCACCTAAGGCTTTAGCAAAATCGTATAGCTTGTCTTTATACCAATCAGTATCAGGTACTTTTTTGGCTTTATCAGTCATGCTTTTTGCAATATCGTCAGGAATTAATTGGCCGTTATGAGGCATACTGATCAATAAAGGTACTGAGCCTTTAATCAGTGTATAAACGTCAGACATGTAATCTCCAAATTGTATATACAACTTGCTCAATTTAGCATGCGGCTATGGTCAGATGCAACAATCGCGGCTAAATAACCTGATACACTACTTTTGTTAATAAGTAACCAGCAAAGAGTAACCATAAAAATAGAATACTCGCCAGATAGAGCGGCTTAAATCCAATGCCTTTAAACTTACTGGTGCGTGTTTCCATACCTAGTGCAGTCATTGCCATGGTTAGTGCAAATGTGTCAGCTTGGTTAATGACAGTAATTGTTTGTGAAGGTAATAAATGCAATGAATTAAAGCCAACCACTGCAATAAAGGCGACAGCAAACCAAGGGATAACAATTGGTGAACGATTTGATTGGTGACTATTATGCATTAGCTGACCTTTTAACCACATGCTAAGTAATAATAGAAAGGGTGCGAGTAACATTACGCGTAACATTTTAACGATTACCGCGGTGTCAGCAACGTTGTCATTGATAGCGTGACCCGCCGCAACAACGTGAGCCACTTCATGTAATGTTCCGCCAAGGTACACGCCCATTGCTTGTTCATTAAGGCTTAACAAACCGCTTTGATAAATAAAAGGATATAAAAACATCGCAATTGTGCCAAAAACAACCACAGTCGCAACCGCAATACTTGTTTTGTGTGCTTCTGCTTTGAGCACAGGCTCTGTCGCTAATACTGCTGCAGCGCCACAAATTGAACTTCCCGCACTGATTAATATACTGGTATCTCGGTCAAGCTTAAGCAGTTTAGTACCAACTAAATAGCCCAATAAAAAAGTAAAGGTTACTATGAACAAGCTCATTAAAATGCCAGCTAAACCAACCTCTGCAACGTGTTGAAAAGTTAAACGGAAACCGTAAAAAATTATACCAATACGTAAAAGTGTTTTAGTTGAAAAAGTAATACCCGCTTGCCAATCGCTAGGAAACTTATCGCGTAAGGTGTTGGCATAAATGACCCCTAATACAATACCTATAATTAATGGACTAATAGCGAATTGTTTAAATATTACAAAGTCTGCCATTGACGTAGCAATAACAGAGAATAAGGCAACAAATAAAATACCATTAAGTGTATTTGATCTGTTTTCTGCAGAAAAAGCCATTTGAGTCTACTTATTTATTAGGTAAATAATTAGCTAGATTAGCGCGCCGCAGCACACAACCATGCGATATGACATAATGAGAAAGTCTAATGCTTAGATTATAAAAGCATTTATTCATTTTTTATATAGTGCTTGTTAATCTTTAGCGGTTAGATTTTGGCCGAGCTAAAGCAGGCGCTATAGAAATACACTTTCTACTACTAAGAAGTGTTAAGGAAAGAAAACTGACCTAGCGGTTGAAGAAAAATTGCGCTACTCTGAAGATCAATTGCTCAAGGACTAAGCTAATTCTTTTAATGAAAAATTACTCTTTATGCTATGTAATATTGATTATTACCCTTTTAAGCGGTTCTTTACCTGTGAGCGCAGCACAACAAGATGTATTGAATTATGAAGACGAGCTTAACAAAGAGCCTGATAATTTAGTAAAATTTAAAACACAAGACGAGCTGCTACTTGCCGGCTATTATTATTCAGGTGCCGAGCAAAGCCCTGGCGTATTACTGCTGCATGATTGTGCAAATAATGGAGCTAGCTATTTACCATTAGCGCAAGCACTCTCCGAACTCGGCATAAATGCGCTTGCACTTGACTTAAGAGGGTATGGTTATAGCGCTAATGTTATTTATTCTCATGACTTTATCAAAAAAACCGCTAAAGATTTAAATATGTACCAAAGTGAAGTTGTTCGAATTACTTCTTATTGGGAGAGTGATATCGTATCTGCTTACCATTACCTACAAAATAAAATAGGAAAAGAACAGCCAGTATCAGTAGTTTCATCAGGCTGTACTGCACCGCAAGCAGTATATTTAGCTGAAAAAATACGCATTCGCAGCTTAGTAATAGTTACACCAAAATTTTCACATCTGGAAAAAGAAAAGTATAAAAACCTTATCGATATTCCCGCATACTTTCTTAGCTCAGCACATCATGCCAACTCATATCAAATCGCTAAAGAATTATTTGAATGGAATGGAGATCTAAGCTCAACTATGCAAGTCATTAAAGGTAATGATTTTGGTCATGACCTGTTAAATGGAAAGCCCTATTTAATTGATAATATTGCGACATGGTTACAAATGTCGCTAAAGCAGTAAACCTTCATTAATTTATACTGTGCTGTGCTTGCTGCACATGAAAAATTACACTATAAATATTACTTTCATGTTTAGATTTTTTCGAATTTAATGCTTTTACTTGCGTTGCCAAGAAAACTTGGAATGTAGCAGAGCTGATCTCGGCTATTCAATTAGGGCGGTTAAGATACAAAGCCCCTGTCTTGCATAAAAAGCTAATAAACTGATGAAAAAAAACCGGCAAAGATCAACAGCTCCTAAAATATCTGTTTTTCTCGCTGCGTTAGCATAAATATTGGCGTACAATAACGTCAATTTTTGACACGCCAATTTACACATGAAAGTTAACTTATTTAACTATTGAGGATCTTATGTCATCGAATAGCAAAACTGATTTTTATACCCATTTAAATAACGAACACGAACAGTTAAAAAAAGAAGGGTTATACAAAGCTGAGCGTATCATTACTACGGCTCAACAGACACAAATTGAAGTGACTACAGGTGAGCAAGTTGTTAACTTTTGTGCGAACAATTATTTAGGTCTAGCTAACCACCCTACTTTGATAGCAGCAGCGAAAAAAGGCTTAGATGACCATGGCTTTGGCATGGCTTCAGTACGTTTTATTTGCGGAACACAAGATATACACAAAACACTTGAGCAAAAGCTAAGTGAGTTTTTAGGTATGGAAGACACCATTTTATATTCGTCTTGCTTTGATGCCAATACCGGCCTTTTTGAAACATTATTAGGCCCAGAAGATGCCATTATTAGTGATGCGCTTAATCACGCGTCAATAATAGATGGTGTTCGTTTATGTAAAGCTAAACGTTTCCGCTACGCTAATAATGATATGGCAGAGCTGGAAGCTCGTTTACAAGAAGCAAACGATGCCGGAGCAAAGTTTAAACTGATTGCTACCGATGGCGTTTTTTCTATGGACGGTGTTATCGCTAATTTGTCAGCCGTGTGTGATTTAGCTGATAAATATGGCGCGCTTGTTATGGTTGACGACTCACATGCAGTAGGCTTTGTTGGCGATAAAGGACGAGGCAGTCATGAGTACTGTCAGGTAATGGACCGTGTCGATATAATTACGGGCACGCTAGGCAAGGCAATGGGTGGTGCGTCTGGTGGCTATACTTCAGGTAAAAAAGAAGTCATTAATTGGTTGCGTCAACGCTCACGCCCTTACTTATTCTCAAACTCGCTTGCACCAGCAATAGTCAATGCTTCTATTAAGGTATTGGAATTACTTGCTGATGGCGATGAATTACGTCAAACATTAAAAGACAATGCAAACTATTTTAGAACAGAAATGGAAGCGGCTGGTTTTACCTGTGCAGGCGCTGATCATGCAATCATACCTGTAATGCTTGGAGATGCGAAAGTAGCCAGCGAAATGGCTGACCGCTTATTGCAAGAAGGTATTTATGTTATTGGCTTTTCTTTCCCTGTTGTACCCAAAGGGCAAGCACGTATTCGTACTCAAATATCAGCAGCGCACAGTAAAGCGCAATTAGATAAAGCTATTGGTGCTTTTGTACGTATTGGTAAAGAAATGGCTGTTATCTAAGGGGAAAAAATGAAATCTTTAGCAAAATTAAAAGCAGAGCCGGGGATCTGGATGACAGACTCGGCCAAGCCAGAAATGGGCCACAACGATTTATTAATAAAAATAAAGAAAACAGCTATTTGTGGTACCGATATTCATATTTATAACTGGGATGAATGGTCTCAAAAAACGATACCTGTACCTATGGTAGTGGGTCATGAATATTCAGGTGTCGTAGTTGAAATAGGCCAAGAAGTTAAAGGCTTTGCTATTGGTGATCGTGTGTCTGGTGAAGGCCACATAACCTGTGGACATTGTCGTAATTGTCGAGGTGGACGTACACATTTATGTCGAAATACTGTGGGTGTTGGTGTTGATAGAACGGGCGCTTTTGCTGAATACCTAGTGATCCCCGCTTACAATGCCTTTAAATTACCCGAAGGCATTTCAGACGACTTAGCTGCCATTTTTGACCCTTTTGGCAATGCTGTGCATACCGCTTTATCATTTGATTTAGTAGGCGAAGACGTTTTAATAACAGGTGCTGGACCTATTGGCATCATGGCCGCAGCGGTTGCTAAACATGTAGGTGCGCGCCATGTGGTTATTACTGACATTAATGAGTATCGACTTGATTTAGCGACCAAGATGGGGGCAACACGAGCAGTAAATGTGAGTAAAGAAAAGCTTTCAGACGTTATTACCGAGCTTGGTATGACCGAAGGGTTTGATGTTGGCTTGGAAATGTCGGGTATTCCAGTAGCATTTACAGATATGCTTAAAAATATGAATAACGGCGGTAAAATTGCGATGCTTGGCATTCCTGGTAACGACATGGCAATTGACTGGAGCCAAGTTATATTTAAAGGCCTTACTATTAAAGGTATTTATGGCCGCGAAATGTTTGAAACTTGGTATAAAATGGCGAGTTTAATTCAATCGGGGTTAGATATTACACCAATGATAACTCACCGATTTCCAGTTGATGAATTTCAACAAGGGTTTGATATTATGCGCTCAGGTCAATCAGGCAAAGTTATTTTAGATTGGGAAAGTTAATGACTAGCGACACTTTTAAACATATGCAATGTGATGAATTAGCGCAAAAACTTGTAAATGATAGCTATGTGGTGCTTGATATTCGTGATCAAGCTTCATTTCAGCATAGCCATATACCAGGTGCAATACACTTAACAAATGACACATTGCCCGACTTTTTACGTGATGCTGACTTTGACGCGCCAACGGTTATTTGTTGTTACCATGGTATATCTAGTCAACAAGCAGCACAGTTTTTAATAAGCCAAGATTTTACTGATGTGTATTCGCTTGACGGCGGTTTTACACAATGGGCGATGTTATTTCCCGATAAAACAGGCCAATAATGGAGTCAATATCACTACAACCGCTTGTGGAAGTATCGCAACATAATGTCGCTTTACTTTTTGCTAATTATTTAAAGAGTCAAGCAATTTCAGCCGAAGTAACTAGCCAAAATAGCAAGTTTATTGTACTTGTTGATGTCCAACATTTATCAACAGCAAAAAACCTGTTTGAAGAGTTTATTGAGCAACCTTATCATCCGAAGTACCAACAAGCAGCTTGGGATAATGCTCAAATTGCAGACATTCAAGGTGGCGATTTGGCTAATAGCTTTGTTAAACAGTTTTTACAGCACGCTGGAATAGTGACTTTGGTTGTTTTTGCGACTTGTTGGATGGTGTTTATTTTAAGCTTGTTGGGTTGGCATACAACATTATTTCAGTGGTTACGCTTTTATTCAGTAAATAGTATAGAACTCGTGCTAACAGAACCATGGCGACTCATTGGTCCGGCATTATTTCACTTTTCTTGGTTACATATTGTTTTTAACACCATGTGGTGGTGGCAAATTGGTGGCAGTGTTGAAAAAATATTTGGTAAAGGGGAGTTAATTCAATTATTTATTGTATCCGCTATTATTTCTAATTTTGGCCAGTATTTAATATCAGGCCCTAATTTTGGCGGCTTATCAGGGGTTGTTTATGCGCTGGTTGGCTATGCTTGGTGGGCTGGATGGCTTGCGCCTGAAAAAGGTTTGTCTTTATCAAAACCTATTGTTGGCTTTTTACTCATTTGGTTATTACTTGGTTATACCGACTTTATGCCAGTGAACATGGCTAATACAGCACATTTATTAGGATTGGTCAGCGGTTGCTTTTTGGCGTTGTGGCGTTTTAAAGTGAGAGTACATTAAGCACATTTAGCGAATTCAAGTGAATAAATTGAATTCGCTTTTTAATCCACTATGTAGCAAAACGCTATATGAAATTAATGACGATCAGTTATCTAACCATTGGGTAAATAATAGTTTTTTAATTAAAGGCTTGCCAGTTTCTTTTTGCAGAATACTTTTTACCTTCTCTTCACATAATTTCTGAATTTCAAATCGACCATTAATTGACTTTATTTTAGCTTCTGGTTGCTGGCCAATTATATTAATAATGGCATCTCTTAATAATGGAGCGTGATGCTCAACAACTTCATAGTTTGAAGACTCTTCAATCATTAGTTCTACCGTAAGCCTGACATAACCCATTTTTTTCTTAACGGCGACATAATTGGTAATTATTTCCGGTTCGAAGCCAAAATAAGCATAATCAGCTGTGAATGCCTTATTGGTAAAAAGTAGCATTAATAATGAAGGTAACAGTAAAGAAAGCTTTTTCATTGACTCACTTACAAAGCAATTAAACAGATGCATTTATCATAACCTGAAATTGAAATAATGCGAAACTAATCAGATAAACTTTGTTTGTATGGTACAACAGATAATTATGAAAGTTCAGCACATACAAATAAAAGCTGATATGATATTGCCCGTTATTTAGCGCTAAGGTTTGTTGCGTTTTAATTTTAGTATTTGCTATCGGCTAGTGTGAAGATAACGAAACGAAAATTATACGTTAACTTTTTTAACGATGTTAGGTTGAGAAATAGCCTCTTGGTTAGTCTTAAAAGAAACGTTACGTATTGTTGCTAATAACGTGTAGGTCGAAGCGACAGGTTTCATTAAGTACCTTGAGTACCCGTTTTTTAAGTGCAACAAGACAATAAACTGAAAGATCAATAGAGCTTAATTACCCTTAATATTATGCAGCATCACCATTCACTTTTTCCGGTTAACTTACAAGCACAGTGGCATAAAGCTGAAGGTGTTGAGTTAGAACCAAGCCTTTTAAATTGGTTACTTGATGCCAATTCACTTACCGCAAGGCTTAAAAGTCATTGTCAACAATTTCGAGTACAACTGTTGGGCCAGAAGGTTGAGCCTTGCCACCCTAAAGAAGCCAATCAAGACATTTATTCAGGTGAAGAAGTACTAGTGCGTGAAGTATTGCTTTTTTGTGATGATAACCCACAAGTTTTTGCGAGAAGTTTAATTCCGTTACGTTCGTTAACGGGTAATGAACGCCAGCTAGCAGAGCTAGGTGAGCAATCTTTAGGACAAGTGTTATTTAATTCACCAAATTTATTTCGTAAAGACATTGAAATAGCAAGTTTTAGCGACAACAGTACTGTATTTAAATTTGCATCTACCTACGTGTTGCCTGAACTGAAGCAGCTATGGGGGCGTAGATCGGTATTTATGTTAGGAGAAAAGCCGTTAATGGTTGCCGAGGTTTTTCTACCAGGTGCTTATGCTTATAGCCAAGAGAGCAATCAATAATGTCATTATCTCATCATACTTTCTTTGGTATAAAGTGGCAGGCGATTAAACAAATTACCCGCATCGATAAGCCAATAGGCACCTACCTATTACTTTGGCCTACTTTTTGGGCGTTATGGATGGCTGCAGATGGTTTTCCGAGCCTACATTTACTTGTGGTTTTTTCACTAGGTGTATGGATTATGCGAAGTGCTGGCTGTGTAATTAATGATTACGCTGACAGACATGTTGACGGTAAAGTAAAACGAACAGAAGCAAGACCATTAGTTACAGGGCTAATGACAGAGCAGCAAGCATTAAGTCTTTTTGGGTTTCTTATTGGTAGTGCATTTGCACTGGTTATGACACTTTCTTGGTACACCATTTATTTATCTTTAGTTGCCCTGTTACTCGCGGCAAGTTACCCATTTATGAAACGCTATACACATCTACCACAAGTGGTATTAGGTGCGGCCTTTAGTTGGGGAATGATAATGGCATTTGCTGAAACACAAGGACAAATACCCACGCAAGCATGGCTATTGTTTTTTGCGAATTTACTGTGGACTGTGGCTTACGACACCCTTTATGCCATGGTTGATCGCGACGATGATGTTAACATTGGCGTAAAGTCTACAGCAATATTGTTTGGTAAACATGACAAGCGTATTGTTGGCTTTTTGCAATTACTAACATTAGCATTACTGTTAACGTTAGGTGAAATTATGGCCTATGGCTGGCCATTTCAATTGAGCTTAGTTATTGCTGCCGGTTTTTTCTGCTATCAACAAATGCTGATTGTTAATAGAGAAAGAGATGCTTGCTTCCGTGCTTTTTTAAACAACCACTGGGTTGGCTTGGTTATATTTCTTGGGATATGGGTTGAACACTTATAGATAATGCCAATATAACTCACTATATTGGCGTAAATTTTAATTGTTCTAATGTCGTTAATGAAACTGGTATAAAACAGTACCGCTCTATCGAGCGATACTTTGTAAAACACTAATATCAATTAAATTTGCAGTTGAATTTTTCAATACATCTAAAGTGCTGTTTGCGATCAGTTTGCCATTATCATCTACCGCAATAAACTTTGTATTTCTCATTGTTTGAATTAATAACGCTTGTGCCTTTTTATCAACAAACTCTGGGGCGTTAATGTTATTTAACACAGATAAGCGCTTGGCAATAGAAACCACTTTTTCTTCTAACTCTGACTTGCTAACCGGCGCAAGCCGCTTAACTAACGAGCAAATAATAAGAATTCTTTGCAGCGACTCATTAGCACATTCACTTAATAAAGCAATGTTAGCTTTATTATTGCTGTTGTTAATAATTGACCAAAACCCGGCTTTAGAGCCCTTAATAATGTTTAGTTCTTGCAGTGCTAATAGCATTTGATCAACTTGTTGACTTATTACTTCTTCGTTTTGCCATAAAAATAAATCTGTTCTGAGCACGCTAATAAAACGACTCACTTCTCGGTTGAGTGTTTCAGTATTAATTTTTGAGTTATGTTCGAGTATTCGACAAACCAATGCAGGCAGCATAAAAGTATGCAAAATATTGTTACGGTAATACCTCATTTCCAACGTTGCCGACTCGGAAAGTGAAATAATATCACCAAAACTATCTTGATTAACTTCCACTTTATCTAACGCGATAACATCGTCTAACAATGATTTACCTGAGCATGAAGGAAACGTAAGTTGGTCACTATAAGGCGCTAACTTTTGAATCGCTAAAAAGAAATCTAATTGATTTTCTAGCTCACTACGCGCCATCGCTTTATTTTTTGTAGCATGCAGAATTAACGCGATTAAAGATACACCATTGAGCGCGGCGCACTTATTAATGGCAATCATCACTTGGTCGGCAAGTAAATTTACTTTGGGTGTTAGCCAGCTTGGTTTTTGTGGATCAATAGGGTCAATATCATTTTTCCAATCAGGCACATGTTGTGTAAGGTATTGGTTAATATTAATTGGTTCACCAAAGTTTACATAACCTTTACCATAGTTGCGTAAGTTTTTAATCGCTTTAAACACGCCAAAAATAGACTCATTTTTCTTTTTACTTCCGCTTAACTCTTTATGGTAAGTACCCACTTCCATAACATGCTCGTAACCTAAATATACTGGTACTAAGGTAAGTGGGCGATCAATACCGCGCAATAAACTTTGTATGCTCATTGCTAACATGCCTGTTTTTGGTGCGAGTAATTTACCTGTACGACTACGGCCACCTTCAGAATAAAACTTAACTGAATAACCCTTTTCAAACAATAAACCCAAGTATTCACGAAATATTGTGGAATATAAGCGGTTGCCTCGAAAACTACGACGAATAAAAAATGCACCTGCTTTTCTAAAAATAGGCCCAGCAGGCCAAAAATTTAAGTTTATGCCAGCAGCTATTCTTGGGGTTACTAAACCTTGCTGATAAATAATGTAAGTTAATAGTAAATAATCCATATGACTTCTATGGCAAGGTACATAAATAATTTCATGGCCTTCATCAGCTAAGTTTCTTAGCGTGTTGGCGTTACTAACTTCAATGCCATTGTATATTCGGTGCCAAAGCCAATGAAGTACACGTTCACCTACGCGTATCATTGATTCTCGATAATCGCCGGCGATTTCATTCATTATTGAAAGCGCTTCTTTCTTAACCTTAAGGTATTCTTTTTTATCCCCGTTTGACTCATCTTCAAGTAGCTTTTTAATGGAAGGGTTTGCCAATAATGTTTTGAACATTTGTTGACGGTGCATTAATCTAGGGCCTGTAGCTGCAATTGTTTGACGATAAAAATGGAAGCGAGCGACACGAAGCAATTTTTTAGACGTTCTTTTACTTACACCAAACTTATCAGCCATGTAACGAAATGAAACACCTTCACTAAAGCGCACCATGGTATTGCGACCTAAAAATAGCACAATAAAAAATTTTCGTAGCCAAGAAGGAGATTCTTGATCTGCCAATATGGTACCAACGTTGGCGTTACGTTTTTCTTTATTAGGCTTTCGACCCCAAACAATATTCACAGGTACTAATTGCGCGTTAATTTCTGGGTCTAATTGATGTTGCTTTAGTATTTCAGTACCTTCGGCTATTGCATGGGTATGATCAGGTTTACGCCATTTAAACAACGGTGTTGGTTTTTCTAAACAAAGTGTTCGATTAAAATAGCGCCCATTAATGTTAACTTGTGCAAGTGGGTCAGGCAGCGCTAATATTTTGCAAGTTTTTTGAAGTGCTAATAAGTCACTAGCAGACTGATTTCTTACGATATAGAAAATAGGTTTTTTAGTTGAATGTGAAGCAGTGTCTAAATGATCTTCTTTAACAATTCGACATTTAACTAACAAACGAACGGGAAAAGTTAACAATAAATAAAAAAGGGTTCTCAACAGTGACATTTAATTTGCTCGTTGTTATTTATTATTTTAATGATCTATTAAGTATATGATCATTAAGCGGATAGCGGACCGGGCTTGCTTTTGTTATTGAGTTATTAACAGCTCAAAATAAGTGATTATAACTGCCCCAATGAAGGTATTTTACTCTGAGCTGATAATAATACCAAGTAGCTCGTTTAATTATCTCAATAATGGCTTTTTACTTAACCTGAGTTCTAGATAACGGATGTACGAGCAACATCGAAAAAGCTATATTTTTCATTCACTTGTTATAAATTAATCGTATTGCTTATGTAGTTATATTTCAATGTTATAAGTGTTGAGTGAATCAAGGCAAGTATGCGTAACTAATAGCGAGCTATAAGTAGCAAATTAACGGTTTTTTAGTTCCAGACAAAAACCAAGTACCTACGTCCATGCAGGCAACGTAGATACGCGCAAAAATCGTAACATTGACGTGCATAGCTTATCCAGAATTCAGGTTACTTACCCACTTTTACGCTAAACATTCGATAAAACATGCTATCTTGAGCCTACTTTAATGATACTAATGCCAATAATAGCAATCTCACTAACTATGTGATCATTTCTACTGGCTAAAACAGTCAACTACTGCGTTATTTATTTTTTAATTGCCCTGAACAACTAGTTATGAATTAAAAGCCTTGTATTTGACTGTTTTCACTGCGTATAAAATAGATCACTTAATTAATGAAACAGGTATAAGAAGACAAACGCTTCTTTAAGCCAATTAGTATCCGTTTTAAAATGGCCTATTCAATGACTAAAATTGCAATTTTTGTTGACGTTCAAAATATTTACTACACCACGCGAGATACCTTTTCAAAACAATTTAATTATCGGCAGTTTTGGCAAAAAATAAGCAAGCAAGGAGACATTGTTATTGCTAATGCTTATGCCATAGAGCGCTCTAATGATGACCAACAGCATAAATTTCAAAAAGTGTTGGGCCATATAGGTTTTGATGTAAAGCTTAAGCCTTTTATTCAACGCTGTGATGGCTCCGCAAAAGGAGATTGGGATGTAGGTATTACTATCGACATTTTAGAGTCAGCACCAATGGTAGACAAAGTTATCTTACTTTCTGGTGATGGAGACTTTGATTTACTCATGAAAAAAGTACGCGATAAGTATGCTGTTAACACTCAAGTTTATGGTGTTAAACAGTTAACGGCCCTTGCATTAATGAACGCTGTCGATGAATTTATAGAGATAGATCATCAGCTTTTACTGTAAAAAGCTAACAATCCTTTTTTTTACATTTCAATTCATATAAAACAATAACCTACGGCAAAGTGTAACAAATTGTTAACGATTTTGTTGATTTATTTTTATTAAATATTTGTTTAATTTTTGTTAAATATCAAAGTTTCGTATTATTGTTTATCTCCCTAATACAGAGATGTATTTTGACAAAAAATCTATAACGAGAATAAAAATAAGGGTACATATGAGAAATAACTATATTAAGTATATTGTTGCAGCTTCATTAGGCGCATTATCAATTAATGCGGCTTATGCTAGTGATGTAAAGATTGAAGTAGCAACAGAAAATGGCACTCCAAGCTTTATTAAGGGTGACCTAGGTAAAATTAACGCAGCACCAACATCTGCTTCTGTTTTGGGTTTGTTAAAAGCAAATAGTCAGTATGCATTAAATGGCAATGAAGCATTCAGTGTAAAAGAACAGTGGATTGATAAACTAGGTAAACAACATTTACGTTTAAATCAAACAATTAATGGACTACCCGTTTATGGCACCAGCTTAACAGTACACTCTTCTGTTAAACTTGGTGGCTTAAAAAGTTCGGTAGAGAAGAACGATGTTTATGCCATTACCGGCACAGTGGCTTCTGCAAAATCAGAGTCAAAAAGAAAACTAATTGCCAGTTCAGCAACGGGTGACGCAAAGCGAGTGAAACAACTTGCTGCCGGGTTCGGTAATGTTATCTCTGAGCCAACAAAAGTTTATGTTTACCTCCCTGTAAAAGAAGAAACAATATTAGCTTGGAAAGTTGAAGTAGAATGGAATAATGGCGGTGATGATTTTGGTCGTGACATTTTATTTTATGATGCTAACTCTTTAGCATTCGCAACACGTCATGCACAGGTGCACAGTGCTAAATCTTGGAAAACTTATGATTTACAAAATAGAACACAAAATTATGCACCAGGTGTTTTACGTTGTACCAACAACCAATACTGTGGCGACTCATCAGCTCAACGCGCACACGACGGTGCCGCTATTGTTTACGATTACTACTTAGATCGTTTTAACCGAGACAGCATTAACAACAACGGTTTAACAATGGTTTCTAGTGTGCATTTAGGTAACAATGTTGCTAATGCATACTGGACAGGAAGCCAAATGATGTACGGTGATGGCGACGGTCAAATGTTAAGTGATTTAACACTGAGCTTTGATGTTATTGGCCACGAGCTAACGCACGGTGTAACACAATATACTGCGGGCTTAATTTATAACAATGCATCAGGTGCATTGAACGAAGCATGGTCTGATATCTTAGGTGTTGCTTCAAAAGCCTATCGCGACGGCACTACACAAGGTGATTGGTATTTAGCTGAAGAAAGCTATACACCATACACAAGTGGCGATGCTATGCGTTACATGCATAATCCTACTCAAGATAACTACTCACGCGATTGGTATCCAGATCGCATTCCATTTACTAGCAACCCAAATGGTTCAAATGACCAAGGTGGTGTTCATGGTAACTCAGGTATTGCCAACTTAGCCTTTGTATTGTTAAGTGACGGTGGTAAGCATCCTCGTAATAAGTCTAATGCTCAAGTACCTGCGATTGGCCTTTTAAAAGCCGAGCAAATTTTTTACCGTGCATTAACTACTTACATGAACCAAAGCACTAACTTTTTTGGTGCAAGAAGTGCAACTGCCCAAGCTGCCCAAGACTTATATGGCTCAGCAGAAAAAACAGCAGTTGAAACTGCTTGGTGTGCAGTTGGTGTAGGCGAGTGTCCAGACACAACACCTGGTCCTGTTACAGGGCAAGAACTTGAAAATGGGGTAGCCGTAACTGGTATTTCAGCTGCAGCTAAAGTTGAAACATTTTTCACGTTAGACGTTCCAGCAGGAGCAACTAATTTAGTGTTCAATACCACTGGTGGTTCTGGCGATGCAGATTTGTTTGTTAAATTTGGTAGTGCACCAACTACAGGCTCATATGATTGCTCAAGTAGAACATCTAGTAGTAATGAAACCTGTTCTATTTCTAACATACAAGCGGGTACTTACCATGTAATGGTTCAAGCATGGAACCAAATTAGTGGTGTTAGCTTAACGGGTAGCTTTGATAGTGGCTCAGGCGGTAATTTAGACCCAATCAGTGTTTCTGCATCTAACATTTCAGTGTCGGCAGGAAACTGGGCGCGCTACACTTATGTAATGCCAGCAGGCTATAGCAGCATGACAATAGCTACCTCTGGTGGCACAGGCGACGTTGATTTATATGTGAACTTTGGCTCACAATCAACTAGCTCTACTTATGACTGTCGCCCATATAGAAATGGTAACAATGAAAGCTGTACCTTCCAAAATCCTTCATCTGGTACTTGGTATTTAGATATTTATGGATATAACTCAGCTTCAGGTGTAACGCTTAGTTTAGAAGCTAACCCTTAATCTATTAAGTGGTAAACGTTAACATCTAAATCTATAAGGGCAATATTTATTGCCCTTATTTTTTAGGTAAACAAATTGAGCCTATTAGGTCGTCAATTCACTTGGTTTTGCTGTCAAGCTCCATTGAACAACCTGACACGCTAATAACGAAACCAAACAATAAGCGGCAAAGTAGTAAAAGCCTTGCCCTACCGCAGAAAGGGTCTCGCTACTCATTTGTAAATTAATATTGAAACCAAAAATATTGAGTTGATGCGCTGAAGTGGTTTCTGCGTGGTTGGTTGATAAAACCGCTAAAAAAATAGCTACAACAAACACATCTGCCATCGACCACTTACCAATAGCACCAACAAAGTTAACGAGGCGTTTTTCTAGTAAAGTATGTTTTTTGAAGTATGCAATAAGGAGCAAAAAACTTTTTAATATTGGAATACAAATTGAAAATGCAAAAATTAAAATTGCTACTAATACACGCTGATCAAGCCAAAGCTCCTCAATCGTTCCAATTAACGATAACTCTTTATTAACAATATCTGTGTTAAGTAAAGACGTACCAATGCCCGCACTCAGTGTCATATCTAAAGAAAACATAGGTAACAAAATACCTGGTATAAATAACGCGATAGCGAAAATATTTAAAATAAAGCCGATATGTTTAGTCAAGAAAGTGAACCTTAAAAAAGCTTGATAAAAGTGTATGGTATATTGCTTTTATAAAGTAATAAACACAAAACAACTACACCTTAACTTTATCAACCAATGAAAATTATAGTTAAGTTTAGCTCGGGTTAAGAGATAAGTTAATGGTCTGAAATTACTAGACTTGTGGTTGTAGCAACTCACTAGCTTGATAGTTTTTCTTAATTCAAGGCAAATTCATTAAGAATAATTATTCTATTGTTTATAAATTTAACACAGAAGTAAGGAAAAATAGCTGCTAGAGAGCTATTAATTATCCCGAGTTCAGGTTAAGTTATATTAAAAAGTCCTTTTTTTACTGGTTATTAAGCGTAATAAGCTATTACTAATAACTAAGAGTACCGCAATTCCAAAGCAACTATAGCTCCATAATTGTTCTTGATTTATCGACTCATTTAATAAAAATACTGCTACTAGCATCATTAAAATAGGCTCACCATAATTTAGCATGCCAAAAACTGAAAAATTCAATCGGGTTGATGCAGAAACAAAAAAGAGCATTGCAGTAGTGCTTAATAAGCCTGAGCCTAATATCAATAAAACTCCCCAGTTAATTGTGGGTAGTAAAGGTAGTTGCTGCTGGTTTGCAACATATAAGAGCAATAAAGCTATGGGCATTAGTAAGATATTTTCAGCAACAAAATTTGTTGTTGTTGCAACTTTATATTTTCTGCGCAAAATAAAATATGGTGGATAGCCTAAACAGATAAGTAGTGTAACCCACGAGAAAGAATGTCTTGTATATAGCTCAACACAAACACCTAATATGGCGGCAACCATGGCGAGCCATAATAGAGGACTCATTTTTTCCTTTAAATAAAACCGCCCCGTTAAGCTAATTGTAATCGGCAACAAAAAATATCCCATAGCAATATTGATAGTTTCACCATTCACCGGTGCCCAAAAAAATACCCACCACTGTAATGCCACCAAGCATGAAGTTAAACACGTTGTTAATAATACTTTTGGTTGTGTGAATATAGGCTTTAAATCAGATAGCTGTTGAATAAAAGCTAATAGTAGTAAACCAAAACCTAGCTGTGTTAATACTCGATAAGCAAATAAAGAATTACCATCTATCGGTGATAAAAATTGTAAATAATAAGGAAGGAATGAAAAAATAACTATCGAGCCTATCATCATTACATAGCCCTGTAATTCTTGTTTAGCTGTGATAGTTGATGGCATGGTTACTCTCTAAACTTTACCGTACATAGAATGTGGGCAACAATGCTTGAGAGTGATACAGGTGTCAATGAAAAGACGGTAATTTACGATTAGCTATTAGTAATTTAACCTGAATTCGGGATAAGCTAAGTTCACCAAAGCTACGATTTTTACGCGTATCTTCGTTGCCTGCATGGGCGTAGGTCCTTGGTTTTTGTTTGGAACTAAAAAACCGTTAATTTGCTACTAATAGCCAGCTATTAGGTACACAAATCAGCCTTGATTCGCACAAAACTTATAGCATTCGTAGTAAAAATGCATATAGAGCTTGTGAAGAAATAATTTAATACATTGAAAACATTGCTTTTTCTTTTTTTTGCACACATTCATTATCCCGAACTCAAGTTAATTTATTACTACCGTTTCACTATTTTGCTGATTGAATTTATGGCCAGAAGAAAGAGGGCAAATACAAGTAAAGACAAAGCAATTACTTTATTAAGAAATTAAAAGGGATCCCTAAAAGGTAACCCCTTTTATAATATTGCATTACGGTTGTATTTTACGTCGTAAACTTAAGCCTAGAACACCTAAAGCGAAAATAGCAAGTGTAGAAGGTTCAGGTACGGTAGAGACATTACCGGCTTCATAAGTACTTTGGCCGACTGTTACAGTAAGGTTTTCAATAAAATAGCCTGCAGAGTTTGTAAAGTTAGCGGCAGTATCTCCAAAAATAACATTAAAACCAAAATTACCACGTGGTGCACCTGTGCCAACACCTGCCGTAGGGCCGATTGGACCATTAAATAGCGTAATATTATTTGAAAAATCAGCAAGAGATACATTTGCGCCATCTTTTTGGAGATATTGATTCACTCTACCGCCTGTTCCAGAATCAAATAACCAATCAAAATTACTACTTGGGCCAAACTCAAAAATTTTCCATTCTAGTCGTGTTTGAAAGTTAGTGCCCATATACGCATTTTCTGAAGAAATTACCGCATAGTTTGAACCATCTGTAACCCACATATTTAAATAAGGATGATTACCTACAGCATTGGGATCAGTTGTCCAATTAGTACTAGGGTGTTGATCTTTGCTGTACATTTTTGCAGCGATGTATTTGGTGTTTATACAAGGCTGAACTTATGTAATGGGGTTGTTCCCCATAAATAAGTGAAAACGCCGTAGAAAAACCAAAGAGGCGCTGTCCTACGGATACGTTTAAACATGATTTACTTTTCGTTCTAGCTCATTTATGTAGAATACTACACTTTATTTGCTACGCCTCAATTAAATCATGTTTAATTCGTACAAAATTTGTACTCGAAAGTTCAACACGCCCTAGTAAAAGAGTTAATTTGAAAGCCGTTAAAAGCATTTGTTCCATAACCTACTTTTTGTCCGCCCCTTGGAGTTATGGCATGAAAGCCGTCACCAGCGGCATTTTCAGTGATCATTAAATCACTATCGTAGGGGGCTGATATTGTGCCATTTGCATTACGAATTTTAAATGTTTCAAAATCAATAATGGTCGCTGTAGCGCTAAGCGATAAGCTAAGGACTAGAAGGGTTAAAAGTGGTCTAAATAATTTTGCAATTATCATATTGTGCTCCAAAGTTATATTTTAAACTGTGTAATACCAGTTTCATTAGTTAAGTGATCTATTTTATACGCAGTGAAAATAGTCAAATACAAGGCCTTTATTTTCATAACTAGTTGTTCAGGACAATAATGCTGCTGCATTGTCCACATAAGCTACATCCATGTAGCGATAATTATAAAATAAATAACGCAGTAGTTGACTGTTTTAGCCAGTAGAAATCATCATATAATTAGTGAGATTGGTATAATGGGCAACCTAATACGAGGGCAAGTTACAGCGTCTTACTAAGCTATTTCTATACCAATAGGTAAACATCAATACATTCAATAGCCTATTTATTCTACTGAGAAGCAGAAATAATAAGTGTAAAGAATACTGACAAATTTAATGAGTGTTAAAAGAGCACTTGTGTTTATTAACAGTCTGTATACAATAACAGTATTACTGTGCAGAAATACAGGAAACTGTTATGACCGAGCTACGCCCTTTAACATCAAGACAACAACAGATTTTTGACTTGATTAAAGAAAAAATATCAGACACTGGTATGCCGCCAACGCGTGCTGAAATTGCTAATTTCTTTGGTTTTAAATCAGCTAATGCAGCAGAAGAACATTTAAAAGCGCTTGCTAAAAAAGGCTATATAGAGATGTTACCAGGTACGTCTCGTGGTATTCGATTAGCCGAAGAGTTTAATGAAGATGCTGGTTTGCCATTAATTGGACGAGTAGCTGCAGGCGAGCCTATTCTTGCTCAAGAGCATGTTGAAGAACACTACAAAATAGATGGTAATTTATTTCATCCTAGTGCTGATTATTTATTAAGGGTTAGCGGCGAGAGTATGAAAGATATAGGCATTTTCGATGGTGACTTACTTGCCGTTCATCAAACAACAGATGTACATAATGGCCAAGTAATTGTTGCTCGAGTTGAGAGTGATGTAACGGTTAAGCGTTTTAAGCGTGAAGGTAATATTGTTTACTTACATGCTGAAAATGCAGATTTTTCGCCAATTAAAGTTGATTTAACTACGCAGCACTTTAATGTTGAAGGTGTTGCTGTAGGTGTCATTCGCTCAGCCGACTGGATGTAACATCAGAACATACAAACCTTACTGATTTAACAGGCTTTTATATAACTAAACTTAATAAAAGCCTGCTTTTTATATGATATTCCCACCAAAAAGCCAAACATCTACATTTTATCTTTTATATTAAACAAATTTGATTAACCAGAGTGTTTTTTGTACAAAATATACACAGTGTCACTTTGTTGTTATAAAAAATAATTTTATTTGATTGTTTAAAACTCGAACAATTAATGCAGGCCATGCATAACAAGGGTTTTGTTGTTTTAGAGTTAGTACTCTATTGTTGTAAAAGACCTTTTTATAAAATCTTTGTAGATTTTTGATTTGACGTAGATCAACTTTTAAGTAATTCTAGAGTAGAAAATAACCAAAAATAATAATAAGGCGAATTTTAAGGTGATTAAAAATTCGTCAAACAATAACTACAATAAATAATAGAAACTAATGCATTAGATCTGAGTATTACTGTGTAGCACGGTTTTTAACCTGGAGAGGTGAGGAGATGTCGAGTGAAAAGACGTAACCTAGGTTGGCTGTTACTGGGCGTGTTAACCCCTAGTATGGCTTGGGCAGAAAAAAAACTAAATCTAACAGAGGGTGTTACAGATATAAGTAAAGAAGTTTATGACTTACATATGCTTGCTCTTTATATTTGTACGGTTATTGGTGTAATAGTCTTCGGCCTGATGATTTGGTCAATGATATTTCACCGTAAATCTAAAGGCTTTAAGCCAGCAACGTTCCATGAAAGCACAAAGGTCGAAGTTCTTTGGACCGTTATTCCCATAATAATCCTTATTGCTATGGCAGTTCCTGCAACAAAAACACTTATTTCAATGGAAAACAATGATGACTCGGATCTCACTATTCAGGTAACGGGTTCTCAATGGAAATGGCATTATAAGTATTTTGACCAAGACATTGAATTCTATTCCATTTTATCAACACCTAGAGCGCAATACGAAAACCAAAGCGGCGAAGTTGAAGCTAAAGGTGAGCATTATCTACTTGAGGTAGATAAACATCTAGTGATCCCTATCAATAAAAAAGTGCGCTTCTTAGTCACGTCAGACGATGTAATACATGCGTGGTGGGTGCCAGACTTTGCGGTTAAACAAGATGCTAACCCCGGCTTTATTAATGAAGCATGGGCAATAGTAAATGAACCCGGTATTTATCGCGGCCAGTGTGCTGAGCTTTGTGGTAAAGATCATGGTTTTATGCCCATAGTGGTTGAAGCAAAATCTGAAGAAGACTTTGCTGTTTGGTTAGAAGAGCAACACCAGTTGAAAGCTGATGCTAAAGCAGCTGAAGCAGCTTCACTAAATGCGTCATTGAGTAAAGATGAATTAATGCAAATTGGTGAGCAAACCTATATTGCTCATTGTGCTGCTTGTCATCAACCAACAGGTATGGGTTTACCTCCTGCTTTTCCTGCACTTAAAGGTAGTGAATTTACAACATCGGGTAGCATTGAAGATCATATAGATATTGTTGTTCATGGCCGTTCAGGTACCGGTATGCAAGGTTATGGAAAGTTACTTAGTTTGAAAGAAATTGCTGCAGTGGTTACTTATGAGCGTAATGCTTGGGGTAATGATACCGGTGATTTAATACAAGCGGCTGATGTTAAGGCATTATCAGGCAGTGATAATTCAGCCAAAGTTACTGACACAGTTGAGGAAGTTGCTAACGACTTGGAAGCCTTAGCTGCAGATAAGCCAAGTGAAGATTTAACAAAAGAATATACATTAAATGAGTTGGTTGCCATGGGTGAACGAGTATACAACACATCATGCGCGGCATGTCATCAACCCACCGGAGCTGGATTACCGCCAGCCTTTCCAAGCTTAATTGGTAGCCCAATTATAATGGGTGATGTAAGTGCTCATATTGATATGGTTTACAATGGAAGTAAGAAAAACCCAGCGATGGCTGCTTTTAAAGGGTCATTATCTAAAACTGATATTGCTGCAGTAATTACTTTTGAGCGTAATGCTTGGGGTAATAATACCGGTGATGTTGTACAACCCGCAGACATTGATGCTGCAAGTGCTAAGTAGGAGGAAGAATAATGACTACAGAAGCTATTCACGACTCGCATGAGCACGATCATCATGATCATAAAATGACGGGTATTAAACGTTGGTTATATACCACTAACCATAAAGATATTGGTACCTTATACCTTTGGTTCTCATTCATCATGTTATTGGTTGGTGGTGCGTTAGCAATGGTTATTCGTGCTGAGCTATTTCAACCGGGGTTGCAATTGGTTGAACCAGACTTTTTCAATCAGCTGACAACAGTTCATGGCTTGATCATGGTATTTGGCGCGATAATGCCTGCCTTTACAGGCTTTGCTAACTGGATGATACCAATGATGATTGGTGCGCCAGATATGGCACTTCCTAGAATGAATAACTGGAGCTTTTGGATTTTGCCTTTTGCATTTTCAATTTTGCTTTCTACTTTCTTTCTTGAATCGGGCGCGCCAAATTTTGGTTGGACATTTTATGCACCGCTATCAACTACTTATTCAAATGGTAGTACCGCATTCTTTGTATTTGCTGTTCATATAATGGGTATTTCATCAATAATGGGTGCGATTAATATTGTAGTAACCATTATGAATATGCGTGCTCCTGGTATGACATATATGAAAATGCCATTGTTTGTTTGGACATTCTTTATAACGGCTTACTTATTAATTGCTGTTATGCCAGTGCTGGCAGGCGCGGTAACTATGGTATTAACAGATACTTACTTTGGTACAAGCTTCTTTGATGCCGCTGGTGGTGGCGATCCTGTAATGTTCCAACATATATTTTGGTTCTTTGGTCACCCTGAAGTTTATATTATGATTTTGCCTGCTTTTGGTATCGTATCTACTATTATTCCAGCATTTTCGCGTAAAAAGTTATTCGGTTATAGCTCAATGGTATACGCAACCGCCTCAATTGGTTTGTTGTCATTTCTTGTTTGGGCGCATCATATGTTTACAACGGGAATGCCGCTTTTTGGTGAGCTTTTCTTTATGTATTGTACGATGTTAATCGCTATTCCTACTGGTGTTAAAGTATTTAACTGGGCTGCAACTATGTGGCGCGGTTCAATGACTTTTGAAGTGCCAATGCTGTTTTCTATCGCCTTTGTAATTTTATTTACTATTGGTGGTTTCTCTGGCTTGATGCTAGCGTTAACACCGGTCGATTTTCAGTATCATGACACCTACTTTGTTGTGGCACATTTTCACTATGTGTTAGTAACAGGCTCATTGTTTTCGATTTATGCTGGTGCATATTATTG
The DNA here is from genome assembly GCF_030295935.1 of Thalassotalea piscium. NCBI lineage: Bacteria > Pseudomonadati > Pseudomonadota > Gammaproteobacteria > Alteromonadales > Colwelliaceae > Thalassotalea > Thalassotalea piscium. The sequence continues at coordinate 3,670,325 of NZ_AP027362.1, read as the reverse complement.
GCTGCCTAAATGGACTGGAAACATGTATAGCGAAGGCTTAGGCAAAACACATTTCTGGTGTTCATTAATTTCAGTAAATATACTGTTTTTCCCAATGCATTTCTTAGGTTTAGCGGGGATGCCGCGTCGTATACCTGATTATGCCTTACAGTTTGCAGACTTTAATAAATGGGTGAGTATTGGCGGTTTTGCATTTGGACTATCTCAGTTAATTTTCTTAGCTGTAGTTATAAAGTGTATTCGTGGCGGCGAAAAAGCCCCTGCTAAACCGTGGGATGGTGCGGAAGGGTTAGAATGGACAGTACCAAGTCCAGCGCCTTACCACACATTTGAAACACCACCTAAAGTTGACTAATAGGTAATAAAAATGAGTACTGAGCAGAACCAAAATACTGTTGATAAAAATCAGCAAGCCAAAGCTAAAACAAAAACCGTTAAAAAATTGGTGCTTGTTGTTTTCGCGATGTTTGGCTTTGGCTTTGCTCTAGTACCCTTATACGACGTGTTTTGTGACATTACAGGTTTAAATGGAAAAACAGCAACAACTGCGGCAAATATTAATGAAAGTGGTATTGATAAGAGCCGTGTTGTTACTGTGCAGTTTATCAGTCGAACAGCTAAAGGAATTCCTTGGACGTTTGAACCGATGATAAACGAGATAAAAGTTCATCCTGGTGAAATGAAGCTTGTTAAGTTTTATGCAAAGAATGAATCGTTGAATGACATTATAGGTCAAGCTGTACCTTCAGTTTCTCCTGGTCAGGCGGCTGTTTATTTTCAAAAAATTGAGTGTTTTTGTTTTAACCAACAACCATTAAAAGCCCATGAAGATATCGAAATGGCATTACAGTTTTACGTAGATACTGAATTACCTGAAGATGTGTCGACAATTACCTTGTCATACACGCTATACGATATTACGGGAAAGGTTGAAACATAAAGGTTTTCGCTTAAAAACAGGGGAAAGTTATGACAACAAAAGAATACGAAGCTTATTATGTACCCGCTCAAAGTCATTGGCCTATTGTCGGGGCGGTTGCACTGTTTTTAGTTGCTATTGGTGCAGCAAATTATGTTACTGATATAAAGAATGACCAGTCAGGGTTTGGCGGTTATGTACTAATTGCTGGCATTGCATTAATTATCTATATGTTATTTGGTTGGTTTAATAATGTTATTAATGAATCAATGTCTGGAAAATATAGTGCCCAAATGAGCAGTTCATTCCGTCAGGGAATGAGTTGGTTTATATTTTCAGAGGTGATGTTCTTTGCCGCATTTTTTGGGGCATTACTTTATGCGAGGGTATTTTCGGTACCTTGGTTAGATGGTGCTGGCAATAATGCGATGACAGGCCAAGTATTATGGCCAGAGTTTAGTGCAACATGGCCGTTAATATTAACCCCAGGTGGAACCGAAACTACAGGTATGGGATGGTATGGATTACCATTAATTAATACTATTTTATTATTAACATCATCAGTTACCGCTCATTTAGCCCATGTAGCGCTAGAGAAAGATAACCGTGGTCAGTTAAAAATGTGGCTAGGTCTTACCGTTGCACTTGGTGTTGTATTTTTGTATTGCCAAGGATTGGAATATGCACATGGCTATGCAGACGAAATGAAGCTTTATCTAACTAGTGGTATTTATGGTAATACCTTTTATATGTTAACCGGCTTTCATGGCTTGCATGTAACACTTGGTACTATCATGTTGTTTGTAATGCTTATTCGAGTATTTAAAGGTCATTTTACGCCTAAAAACCACTTTGCGTTTCAAGCGGCAAGTTGGTACTGGCACTTTGTTGATGTTGTTTGGGTACTATTATTTGTTTTTGTTTATATCTTGTAGATGTAAACAACGAATAACGCAATGGTAACGCGCTATTAAGTTAATTAGCGCGTTGTTAAAAAGGTCGAGGGTTAGGGGTTATTACGCCAGTTAAAATGCCAACGAGTAGCAATATGACAATAACGACTGACGTCATAACTCTGCGGCCAATAAATTTTGACATGCTCGGTTGATTAGGGTCGTTTTTATTCATTAAGAATAAGGCTCTAAACAAGTTATAAATCATAAAGGCAAGTAAGCCTATAATAATGATTTTAATAATCATATAACCCCCTCTTGTTATAGTTATTATGTTATTCGGTAATATATGAAGTTAACTGATCTACGTAGTTATATTAGCCAACTAAACTGGCTTATGGTTACTTTTACTTTGCTTGTATTTGGCGGATTAATCAAGCTTGGATTTTGGCAAAGTGATAGAGCGACTGAAAAAGAGCAGCGTTTAATAAGTATTGCGCAATATCAATCGCAACCCGCGTTGAACTACCAAGCACTAGCAAAGGTAATGGGTCAATTAAACAATATTAATGATTTACCATTACAATTGTCAGGAGAGTTCGACCCAAAGCACGTATTTTTGCTAGACAACCAAACTAATCAAGGGCAACTAGGTTATCGCGTTTTACAGGCTTTTTCATTTGAGGGGGTAAATGCTTTAGTTAATTTAGGATGGGTTAAAGGTTCACGTAACCGCAATGAAATGCCACAAATAAAAGCATTGAATGGTCAATACACAATCAAGGGTAATATTCGTATAGTAGATAATACCATTGTATTAACAGCGCAAGACTATACCAAAGTTAATTGGCCACTTAGGGTTCAACAGATTGAGCTAGGAAAGTTTTCAACCCTAATTGGCAAAAAATTATTGCCCTTTGTCATTTACTTGGATAAAACTGAATTAATTGGTTTTGAGAAGAACTGGCAAGCTATTGTTATGCCGCCCGAGAAACATCGAGCCTACGCTTTTCAGTGGTTTAGTTTAGCCATAGCTTGGTTAATATTAATGGTATATTCGAGCATTTACTGGGCTCGACAAGATAATAATAATAAAAAGGTGTGATATGTCTGATTTTAAATTAACAAAGTCTCGACAGTATTTATTGCTAGTAGTAGGAGTGTTTGTTTTACCAATTATTTTGGCAAAATTGGCACTGGTTGATAAATGGTTTGATTATGGTGTCACCAATCAAGGTGAGTTAGTATCAAATGAACTGACTTTACAAGATCTAGGTCTAACATCAGATCAATTTGATAAACAGTGGTTAATGCTCGTTAACTTACCCAACCAATGTGACGAACTTTGTCAAAGTACGCTCTTAGTTATTAATAATGCCTTTGTACTTCTTGGACAAGACATACCTAGAGTAACGCCAGTTGTACTAACCAAAACTAAAGCAACAGATAAAACACTTGAAGCTATGCATCACAGCAAATGGCAGTCAGTTCTTTTACCAGAGGCAACCAACGAGCAGTTAGCGCATCAGCAACTTTTGATTGTTGACCCTCTCAATAATGTTGTTTTGTCTTACCAACTACCTACCGATAAAGACAAAGTGGCTTTGTTAGGCAATGCTATAGTGTCAGACATGAAGAAGTTATTGAAATATTCAAGGATTGGCTAATATGAACGGTGATAATAAAAAAAGCCTTAGAGTGTTAGTTTTAGTCAGTATTTTATTGGCCATAGTCGTTGTAAGTCTTGGTGCTTATACCCGTTTAACACATGCTGGATTAGGCTGTCCTGATTGGCCAGGCTGTTATGGGCAATTAGATGTACCCACAACCGAAGCACAAATTCAAAAAGCAGAAAGCGCGTTTCCTGATCGTCCAGTAGAGCCCGAAAAAGCTTGGAATGAAATGATACATCGCTATTTTGCAGGTGCACTAGGGCTATTTATTCTTGCGATCGCTTTGCTTTCAATTAAAAAGAGAAAAGAAGGCGTGCCTGTATTATTGCCGCTGCTTATTTTATTGGTTGTTATTTTTCAGGCAGCACTAGGCATGTGGACAGTAACCCTAATGTTAATGCCAATTGTTGTAATGGGGCATTTACTCGGTGGCTTTACTACATTGTGTTTGCTGTTTTTATTGTATTTAAGGTTAGATCCGTTTCGTGTACCAGGAGGTGATATTCGACTTCGTGGCTTCGCCCGTTACGGCATAATAGGCATTATTATTTTAACAGTGCAAATTGCATTAGGTGGGTGGACATCATCTAATTACGCAGCGTTAGTGTGTGTTGAGTTACCTATTTGCCAAGGTGATTGGATCGCAGAATTAAATTTTGAAGAGTCGTTCGACCCTATTCCACCGCAGCGAAACAGCTATGAATTCGGTCATTTTGAGCACGATGAGCGCGTTACTATTCATGTGGTACATCGCATTGGTGCAATTATTACAACGCTTTATTTGTTGTGGCTTACCTTAAGTATATTTTTTAAAGCCTCAACATTTTTCTTCAAAAGCATGGCGTTAGCCGTATTAGCATTTTTAGGGGCTCAAGTTGGTTTGGGCATCAGTAACATTATTTTCTCACTGCCTTTAACCGTTGCAGTCAGTCATAACATTGTGGCAGCAGGTTTAATGTTAATGTTAATCGCATTAACGTATAGCTTGGCACGAAAAACATAGGAGGCATTATGGGTAATGTAACAGCGCAAACGCTTACTTCAGGTATTTCTTTAAAAACAAGCTGGCGTGACTATTACGAAATAACTAAACCTCGGGTAGTGGCACTATTAGTGTTAACTGCACTAGTAGGAATGTGCTTATCTGTACCTGGGGCAATTCCTTGGCAGATATTAATACCAGCGATGTTAGGTATTGGTATGTTATCGTCTGCAGCAGCGGCGATAAACCATATTTGTGATGAACGTATCGATAGCATTATGGGCAGAACCCATAACAGGCCATTACCTAATGGACGTTTGTCTACTAAAAATGCCGTGACCTTTGCTGTTTTTCTTGCCATTGCAGGGTTTATTATTTTATATGCTTTAGTCAATCCTTTAACTGCTTGGTTAACATTGTCGGGGTTGGTGGGCTACAGTTTTATTTATACCATGTACTTAAAACGAGCAACGCCACAGAATATTACTATTGGTGGATTAGCCGGTGCAATTCCGCCTTTACTGGGTTGGACAGCCATGACCAATGAGATCCACCCTAATGCGTTATTGTTAGTACTAATTATTTTTACTTGGACACCGCCACACTTTTGGGCATTAGCAATTCATCGCAAAGATGATTATGCCAAAGTAAACATTCCTATGTTACCTGTTACTCATGGGGTTAACTTTACCAAAACCCAAATTTTACTTTATACCGTATTATTGTTTATTGTGGGTTTGTTGCCTTATTTAGTTGGTATGAGTAATTGGCTTTATTTAATTGGCGCTGTAACGCTAAATTTAGGCTTTTTTGCTTACGCTTGGAAATTAAAGTTTAATGCAGGAGAGAATACAGCAATGGATACGTTTAAGTTTTCAATAATTCACTTAATGGCATTGTTTGTCGTGTTATTATTAGATCATTATTTACTTCCCGTTTCTTAACCCGTTATATAGGTAGGCGCTGATATTGTCATGAATAAACTATTAATTGTAATTGTTGCAGTGGTGGCATTGGCTTGTGGTGTATTTGTGTTTAAGTCGACATCGCAATTAGCGCAACCAGAGTTTTCACTTTATTATCAGCAGCCAAGAGCTATAAAGCCATTCTCATTAATTGACCATAAGGGAATGGCGTTTACTAATAACGAACTTAAAGGCAAGTGGTCTTGGGTATTCTTTGGTTATACCTCTTGTCCAGATGTTTGCCCTACTACTTTGCAAGAACTAAACTTTATATACGACGACCTCAAAGCAATAAGTAATAACAGCCAAGTGTTATTAGTGTCGGTTGATCCAATGCGAGATACTCAAGAAAAATTAGCACAGTATATTGCTTATTTTAATCCAGAATTTAAAGCATTAAGGGCTGATCATGGTGCGCTTTTTCCATTTGCACGTAATTTAGGGCTAATGTATGCAATTGCCGATGACACAACACAAGAAAATTACTTAGTTGATCACAGTGCTTCAATTGTACTCGTTAATCCAGAAGGTGAAATAGCTGCGATTTTTAAACCGCAGCATGAGCTAGGTCAAGTGCCTAGTATTGATGGAAGTGAATTAGTGAGCGACTTTGAAAAAATAGTTAAGCTTTCTCAATAGCCGTCATCAAACTTTCAAGCGCTTTGTAACCACCGCCTTTTTTGTTGTCTGTAGAGATGCGATCAACATAGTATTTACGATGGCGCTTATCAGCATCAGATAGCTCTAAACTGATTGACAATTCTTTAGCTGATAAAACTTTTTTAAACATCTCCATTGAAACATCGTAAGAGTTTATTGAAGTTAATGTGTTTTTTGGCGTATGCTCAGAGTAAGGCAAAAGAGGACGATAGCTTGTTTCAACTTGCCCGCTAATTAATGGTAATGCTTTACCATCTACAACTAAGTTAGCTTCTTCAATAGATACGCCTGAACTGTATTCAACTACTAGTGTTACAACGTCAGGATTTTCTTTATCCCACTTTGCACCTAATCTAGAGCATTTATTGTTGTTAAGGCATAAGTTAAATCGTGGTTCAGCGTTAACTACAGCCACTTGATTAGTATCGTTTATTTTTACTTCAGGCTTAACTTCTGCGGTAAGTGATGAACAGCCAAAAGTTGTTGCTAACAGTGTAATTAATAAACTTGGTATTTTAAAACTTTTCATAAATATCCCTTTTCTAATTTTAACGAGTCGTTAACATTTATAGCAGTCGTATAGAAAATAGCCAACATTATAACGGGTACCATTTGTGCTCATTGGTCAACACAAACCATGGTTTTGAATACCAATAGTAGCGACCAGGTTGGCTAATACTAGGTGCGGTACAATTACAGCGAATTCTTCCAGTGTGCATTGGCTTGTTAAAATTAATGGTAAAGCTTTTATCAGTTTTCCATTCAATTTTTTGCTTTCCTAAACCTGAAACATAGCAATTAAGCTGCGATTTATGAAAGTCTTCAACTTCAATATTAAAGGTAACCGACTTTAGCTCATCTTGGGTAAAAATAGTTTGTGCATTTTCACTGTCAAACGACATAATAAATGGCAGTGAATATAGTTTATCGCGTAAACTTGAAATTTTGTCGTAAGGTTTTGAAGCAGGAAATCGAGGCACATTAGTTAAATCGGTAGCTAAACTAACAGCACCACTTTGTTGACTAAATGCAATAAAGTCAATGTCTTTAAGCCATTGTTGAATTTCAGGAGTAAACTCGCCATAAGGATAAGCAAAGTAGCGCCAACTTTGACCGGTTTTTTCTTCGATAATTTGTTCAGCGGCTAATAAATCGTTTGTTAATGTTTCGCGCCAATTTTTATCTGTGGTGTTATGTACAATACGCGCAAGTGAGTCATGCTCTAGGCCGTGGTTAGCAATAATTACACCGCTATCGCCCATTGCTTTTAATTGCTCCCAACTTAAATAGCCCTGTGGTTTACGATCAACAATGTTAGGGTTAATAAAAATAGTAAAGGGATAATTAAACTTATCGAGGATTGGTTTGCCTTGGGTTAGAATATCTAAGTAAGCATCATCAAAAGTGATTACCACGGTTTTATCGTTAATAGGCTGTTGCTTGCGTATGGTGTTCATTAGCTCAGATAACGAAATTACCGTAAAGTTATTATCAGCTAAGTATTGTAAATGGGCTTCAAATTGTATGGGTGAAATACTGGTACTTGCTGGGGTTTCGTCACTAACATGGTGATATTGTAGGATCACCGCACTCTGTGTTATTTGGCTAAACATTAGCATAACAAGAATTAGGGCAACTTTAAGTGTAGAGAACATTTTTCTGATCCTTGGCAATGTAATAGAGAGTAATAATAGCCTGTTAACATACATTTTTACATTTATAACCTGAAATTTGTGTGCTTTGGCTATTACGTAAGCCGAGTTTAATTTACATAGCAAGTAGAGTAACCTGAATGCCCTACAATTTCACCCATTCATCATTGCAGTTAAAGGCACATTAGTTGAAAAATTTTCTAAATTTACCCCATAAAAAACTATTTGCACTCGCGTTGCCAATGATCTTATCAAATATTACCGTACCTTTGTTAGGCTTGGTAGATACCGCGGTTATTGGGCACTTAGACCATGCATACTTTCTTGGTGGCAGTACTGTTGGTGCAATGGTTATTACCTTTATTGTTTGGTTGTCTGGTTTTTTACGAATGTCTACCACAGGCTTAGCTGCTCGTGCTTATGGTCAAAACTCAGCCAAAGAAGGTCAACTAGTTTTACTGCGAGGCGTTGCCGTTGCTTTTTTAATAGGGGTAGTACTTATTGTTTGTCAAAGCCCGTATATTTCAGCGGCACTTTATTTTGCTGGCGGTTCAGAAGAAGTACAGTTTTATGCCCGTGAATACAGCGAAATTCGTATTTACGGCTTGCCCGCCGCTATTGCCAACTTAGTCATTTTAGGATGGTTATTGGGTAATCATCGCGCAAAAGCGGTTATGTGGTTATTAATTATCACAAACCTTACCAATTTGGGCTTAGACTTATTGTTTGTGTGGGGGTTTGAATGGCAAGTAAAAGGCGTTGCCTTAGCCACACTTATTGCTGAATATTTTGGCTTAGCTATTGGCTTTGCCATTATTTTCTTTAAGGGGATTAAAACTCGACTTAAACATGAAAAATGGCGAGTTGTCTCTTGGGTTGAAGTGCTCAACCGACAAGCATTAACAGGGTACTTTAAACTTAATCGCGACATAATGATCAGAACACTGGCATTGCAGTCGTGCTTTATGTTTATTACCTTTCAAGGGGCTAGGCTCGGCGATAATGTGGTAGCTGCTAATGCTATATTAATGAATTTTTTATTACTAATCTCATTTGGTTTAGACGGCATAGCCAACGCCGCAGAAGTGATTGTTGGTAATGCCAGTGGTGCCAACCAACAGCAAAAACTGAAGAAGGCGGTAGCGGTGTCAACGTTTTGGACATTAATTTTTGCAATAGGCTACAGTATTGTATTTTTTGCCTATGGGCACGACTTAATCAGTATAATATCAAGCGTTGACAGTGTTGTTGAGCTTGCGAGTAATTATTTAATATGGATTGTTGCCTTACCGCTAGTTGCTTGTTGGAGTTATTTGCTTGATGGGATCTACATTGGCTTAATGCGTGCTAAAGCCATGCGTAATAGTATGTTAATTTCTGCATTTTTTGGCTTTTATCCGGCATGGTTTTTATTGCAAAGTTATGGAAATCACGGACTTTGGGCGGCGTTTTTTATTTTTATTGTTATTCGAAGTGTCACCCTAGGATGGCATTTTTATAATTTTAATAAGCAAAGCTATCAAAATGCCTCTTTTTGAGCTATATTTTTATCGGGATATTGTGCAGAATGATTTAACACATTATCCTATTTTAGGGCGGCTTATATAGCACTCTATTTGTTAAAAGGAATTCATTATGAAAACGAAAATCACATCAATTCAAAAAAAGTCTTTATTAGGGCTTTTTTTGCTCCAGTTAATGATTGGAAATCAATCCATATTAGCTGCCCAAGAAGAGTCTGAAGAAGACCTTCTTGCCAAAGCCCAAGCACAAATGAATGCTGAGGTTTTATCAAAACCATTTCTTGCTGAAAAACCTGAAGAAGTAGATGCTTACATAAAAAGCATGCTTGAAAAAAAGGTAAAGCCGCCAGAGTATCAAGGTACCTATTGGCGTCCGGGTTATACTTGTAGAGATCTACTTAGGTATAATTGGACCCAGTACAGAAATTGTAAATATTACTATCGCTATTATGGGCGTTATTACTATTAAGCTATCAAAAATATTTTAAAAATACTAAAAACAAGGAATTAAAATGATGAAGGTAAAATCCCTAATTAACTTAGCGTTGGTTGGTATAGTGTTTGTTGCACTCAGTGGTTGTTCTGCAGTACACACCTCGATTTCTAAGCGAGACTTAGATGTACAAACTAAAATTAGTACTTCAGTGTTTGTTGATCCTGTTCCACAAGAGCAGCGTAAAATCTATCTTGAAGTTAGAAGTGGTGTAATGGAGTTTGATAGAAACTCATTCAGAAGAACATTATCACAACAGCTAGTTAATAGCGGTAATGGTTATACTTTGACTGATGATCCAAAGAAAGCTCAATATACCATGAGTGTTTTTGTAAGAAACCTTGAGAAAACTACGCCAGAAGATGCAGCAGGCGCATTAAGTGCAGGGTTCCAAGGCGTTGGTGCTGGTGCCGCGCTAAGCTATGCTACTGGAGGTTCATATAGAAATGCAGTGGGAACAGGTTTACTTGTTGGCGCTTTATCAACAGCGGCAAATGCTTTTGTGCAAGATGTTATGTATCTTTTAGTTGCGGATATTCAAATTAAAGAGCGTGCAGGCAAAGGTGTTATTGTTCGTAGAGATTCTAAAATAAACACTAAAATCTCAGATGACGGTGCAACAACGCAAACTTACTCTGAAGCTACAACACAAAAAGAATATCGTACGCGTGTTGTAACTACTGCAAATAAAGCAAATTTAGAATTAGCAGAAGCTCAACCTTTAATGTTTGAAAAAACAGCTTATGCAATGGCTTCATTCTTTTAAAGGGAAATAGCCTACCAAATAAAAAAACCACTAACGCTTTTAACGTTAGTGGTTTTTTATTTAATAATTTAAGTGACTTTTTCTTTAATAAACGTAAAGTTAGTAATATGAATGTTCACCGCGTTCATGTTCAGTCATGTCGCGTACACCTTTAATTTCACCAGCCATTGTACTTAATAGCTGTGTTTCAATACCATCTTTTACAGTTACATCAATCTGGCTACAACCGTTACAACCACCGCCAAACTGTAAAACGGCATAACCGTCTTCTGTAATTTCCATTAATGTACACTCACCGCCATGGCTAGCAAGTTGTGGGTTAACTTCGGTTTTTAAGAAGTAGTCAACACGATCAAATAAAGGGGCATCGTCAGACACTTTCTTTAACTTAGCATTTGGTGCTTTTAACGTAAGTTGAGAGCCCATTTGGTCGGTGGTAAAGTCAATTTCTGCTTCTTCAAGAAAAGGCTTACTATCTGCATCAATATAGGCAGAAAAATGCTCAAAAGGTATTTTAATGTCATCTTCTTCAACGGCATCAGCAGGGCAGTACGACACACCACATTCAGCTGAAGCTGTTCCAGGGTTAACAACAAAAACACGGATACTGGTGCCTTCAGCTTGTTGCGACAGTAACTTTACAAAATGTGCTTGAGCTGTTTCTGAAATAGTAATCATAATGCTTGTTTCGCTCTCTCTGAAAATAAAAGATATACCTGACTAAATTAGTCAAGTAATGCCATTTTACTCTGCGTGACCCTCAGACTCAAGTGATTAAATTATCAATAATAGATAAAAACGATATAGAAAAGAGTCTTTAGACTGGAAGCAAGTTGGATACTTTGATACTTTGAGCGCAAGTTATTGAGGAATATGATTATGACATCACGTTTTTATACATTTTTAATTGCAACATTAGTGCTTTTATCTAGCCAAGCGAATGCCGCTAAAGTTGAAAGTTACTTACCGACCGAGCAAAATTATACGAGCAACATTTCTAAACCAGAGCAAATATTAGGGTTCGGTATTGGCGAGCGTCATGCCCGTCATGACCAATTAGTGAGTTATTTATCTGTTTTAGCTAATCAGTCTGAACGAATAAAGCTAACAGATATTGGTTTAACCACCGAGTATAGAAAACAAATTCTTTTAACCATATCAGATCCTAAAAATTTACAAAGACTTCCTGAAATACTCAACCGTAAACCAGGAGAGCAAAATGATAAAGATCCACTGGTTGTATGGTTAGGCTATAGCGTTCATGGTGATGAAATTAGTGGTGCTAATGCTGCTATGGTAGTTGCATATCATTTAGCCGCTAGCACGAACACTAGTGTTGAACAAATGCTAGAAGACACCATTATTGTTATCGAGCCAAGTATCAACCCTGATGGCATGGACCGCTTTGTTAGTTGGGTTAACACTCACCGTGGTATTACACCAAATTCTGATCCAAATCATATTGAACATCACCAAAGCTGGCGCACGGGTCGTACTAACCATTTTGGTTTTGACTTAAATCGTGATTGGTTATTACTTTCACAAAAAGAAAGCCGTAACCGTTTAGCTTATTTCCATCAATATCAGCCTCATGTACTTGGCGACTTTCATGAAATGAGCGCTAATAGCAGCTACTTTTTTCAGCCGGGTATACCAACACGTACACATCCGTTAACACCAAGTAGAAATACTGAATTAACCCAGATAGTGGCAACATTTCATGCTAGCGCATTAGACCAAGAAAACCGTTTGTACTATAGCCAAGAAAGCTTTGATGACTTTTATTACGGTAAAGGCTCTACTTATCCTGACATTCATGGTGGCATTGGTATTTTATTTGAGCAAGCAAGTAGCCGAGGGTTTCAACAAGACACTATTAATGGTTTGTTAACTTTTGAATATGGCGTTAAAAACCATGTGCTTACGTCACTTTCTACGATTAAAGGCGCATGGAAAAACCAGCAGCAATTTAAAGCATATCGCCAAGATTTTTATAACAGTATTCCTAAGTTAGTTAAAAAAGCAGATTTTAGTGGCTATTTAATCAGCGAACCTAATGATAATGCCCGTTTAACGGCATTTTTAGCTAAGTTAGCCATGCATCAAATTGATGTATTTCCACTGAAAGAAGACTATCGTGTAGATGGCAAAGTTTATGCTAAGCAAAACAGCTATTACATCCCACTAGCACAAAACCAATACCATGTAATACAAGCCTTGTTTGACCAAGGTAAAAACTTTAAAGACAATACATTTTACGATGTATCCGGTTGGACTATGCCGCTGGCAATGAATATCGATTTTCATAAGATAGGCCGAACGCGTGGTTTATCTTTGGGCGAAAATACCTGGCAGCCAACTCAAAAGCAAACCACACAACCATTAGCGGCAAGCTACGCTTATGTATTTGAATGGCATGATTTTTATTCACCAAAAATGTTAAATGCTTTACTTGCTAAAGGCATAAAAGCAAAAGTGGCTACCAAAATTTTCAGTGCTGAAGTTGCAGGGCAAGAAAAGCAGTTCTTAACTGGTAGTATTGTTATTCCGGCTGGTATTCAGCAAAGCAACGACTGGTTGAGTAAGCTTAATGAAGTGGTTACTCAGTACGATATTCCCTTGTATTCATTAACAACAGGTTTAACAGTAAAAGGTATTGATTTAGGGAGCAACTCGTTCAGTGTTGTAAAACCGGTTAAGGTACTATTAATTGGTGGTAAGCCAACCTCACAATACGAAGCCGCCGATATACTTTACTACCTTGATAACATGTTAAACATTCCCGTTACTGTGGTTGAACAAGCGCGCCTTGGCGGTTTAGATTTAAGTGATTACACGCATGTTTTAATGATTGATGGTAATTACAAAGGTTTTGAAACTAGCGTAAGCAAAAAATTAGAAACTTGGATTAAACAAGGCGGTGTAGTTTTCGCCCAAAAACGTGCCAGTAAATTTCTTGCCGATAAAGGTATTTTAAAAGCCTCTTTTGTCACTAAAGATCAAATAAATGAGCTATTTACCACTGAAGAGTTAAGCTACCAAGATAAAGAGATGCTTTCAGCTAAAAAACGCATTGCCGGGGCTATTTTTGCAAGTAATTTAGATCGTAGCCACCCTTTAGCTTACGGCTATAGCGATAAGCAATTACCTTTATTTCGTAATAGCACATTAATTATGGAAGCGGCAAAAAGCCCATTTATTACTGTAGCGCAATATCACGAAACACCATTGTTAAGCGGTTATGCCGACAGCAATTTAGTAAACAAAATTGCGAATAGCTCAGCGGTAATAGCGCATAGCGTAGGCAAAGGTCGAGTAATAGCAACATCTGATATTATGATGTTTAGAGGCTACTGGTTTGGTAGCGCTAAAATAATTGCTAATAGTTTATTTTTTGCTAAAGCATTTAACGCTTCAGCGAAGTAACTGAAATAATTTGTGGTGTGTTGCGCACTTGCTGCACACCACGTTATTATTTTAAATCTAAACCTCAATCTAAATCCAAATCTAAATCCAAACCTAAACTTAAAGCTAAAATTAGCGCTATTTTTTTAGTGGTAAAGACAACGCAACCGTCATTATTGTAACCTGCTCAACGCCACCCTTTTTAAGTACACGGCTTATTTCATTGGCTGTAGTGCCAGTAGTTATTACGTCGTCAATCACCACCACATGACTAAATTTTTTAAGCAGCTGAGTATTTGCTGTAAAGGCATTAGCAAGATTTTTTCGCCGCTCAATGCCTGATTGGCCAACTTGGCTGTCGCCATGTTTAATACGAGACAGTAAATTAGCGTTATAGTGAAGGTTATTGGCTTGAGCAAAATGCTTTGCAATTAAATGAGCTTGATTAAACCCGCGCGTTTGCCACTTTGTTAAATGTATAGGCACTGAAGTAATACACAAACTGTTATTTATATAATACTGCGAAGAGCGACTAAGATGATCTTGCCAACACCTAGTTAACAGTTTTGCCAGCAGAGGTGCTAACTCAAATTTAGCTTGGTATTTAAGCTGTTTAAGCCATACATCGTATGGCCATATATAAGGGGCATAGCAAATAAGCTGATCAAACTTTCGTTTTTGAAAAATCTTATCAACAGCAGGCCATAGCAGTAGGTTATTCGTGCCCTTTGGTAAATTAAAGCGACCAATATCGTGTTGGCAGGTACGACAAATAAATTCACCATCACTTAAATTATTACAGAGATCGCAGCGGGCTAAACTTGTTTTTAATTCATGGGCGAGCAACAAGCATAGCGTTTTTACTTTTAGCCAATAACACCGTACCAGTTGCTGATAGCGCTGAATAAGCAATCGTTGTTTAAAAAGTAAGACTAAAAATTCCATTTTTTAGTACCTTTGGGTAGACTTGTCGTTTTTTCAACTTGTAAATATAAGCATGGCAGAGTTATTAAATATTACCAGTGAGGGACAAGGTGTTCCTATTGTACTTATTCACGGATGGGGCTTAAATTCTGCTGTTTGGCAACCATTGGTTGAAATGTTAAAAGCCGATATGCACGTTATTACCGTATGTTTACCTGGTTTTGGAGATAACCTTGAGCATGCAATAGAGCCTTACTCACTAGCAAGTGTATCTGCGCTAATTGTTAACTCTGTTAATCAACCGGCAATATATTTAGGCTGGTCGCTAGGTGGGCTAGTAGCAACAGATATTGCATTATCATTTCCTGAGCAAGTATTGGGTTTAGTCACTGTTGCTAGCTCGCCTTACTTTGTTAACAAAGATTCTTGGCCCGGAATAGCGCCTGAAGTTTTGGCATTATTTCATCAACAATTAGCCAAAGATACGCAAAAAACGATTAATAACTTTTTAAAAATTCAAGCCATGGGAAGCATAAGCGTTCGAGACGATATTAAGCATATTCGGCAGCTAGTAATGCAGTACGAAATGCCAACTAAACAAACGTTAGATCAGTCTCTTTTATTGTTAGAGCAAGTAGATTTACGTGATAGTTTGAAACTAATTTCAGTACCTTTTTTACGACTTTATGGAAAGTTAGACAGCTTAGTGCCGAAAAAGGTACTACCGCTTATTGCCGAGTTAGCCCCTGATAGTGAAGAGGTTTTATTTGATAAAGCATCACATGCACCTTTTATTTCTGAGCCAGAAGCTTTTCATGCGAGCCTAAATAAATGGATAACCAAGCATTATTAGCATGAGTAATCGCTAACATTACTAAGCATAGCTTTACTTTTTGTTTGGTTTGGTTAATAATTAAACAGGTAATTACTGATAAAATATCCGTAGTAACGTAAACGCCTAATTAACGTTTACCTAGATATTGAGGAGAGTCACATGGAAATTCAATCTGCTTTTAACTCAGGCATTCAAGGCTTTCAAAATGCTCAGGAACAAGCCACTCAAGCAGCGTCAAATATCGCGCAAGCTGTTAATTTTAACGATCAAACCGCTAATGTTAATGAACAGGCTGGTAACGAAGTAGCCGTAAACAATGCGCCTCAAAGCACCAAAGCGAATGAGCTACCAGATCTCAACCAAAATATTGTTGACCTTAAAGTAGCAGAGTACCAAGCTAAAGCATCTGCAAATGTTGTAAAAACTGCTGATGAAGCTTTAGGCACTTTATTAGACGTAACCGCTTAACGTATTATGAATATTACGCCGCACAATGTAACACTGCCATTAGCTACTGTGGTTAACCCACAGACTGATTCGCTGCGTCGTGAAAATAACCAACGAGAAGTTATTGCTCAACCTGCTGCTGCCAGTCATTCGGCGGGTGAAAAAGGTATAGCGTCAGATAAAGACCGAGCACGTACACCAGGGCAGCAAAATGAAGCGGTCAATTTTGCGCAGTTGCAAAAGCAGTCTGAGCAAGATAATAAAACAATTTCAGACCAGCAATCGCCTCAACAAGACCAACAAAGTGCTGAGCAAGAAACGTCGCAACAAAACAATGCTCAAGCAAAAAATAATAATAGTGAAGAAACGAAAAGTGCTAATGATGAACCTCTAGGCAAAGAGCTCGATTTTGCGCAGCAACAACAAATAGCTGAATTAAAACGCAGAGACCTAGAAGTTCGCACGCACGAGCAAGCGCATTCGGCTGCGGGTGGTGCTGCCACAGGTGCACCATCGTATTCTTTTCAAGTAGGGCCAGACGGTAAACGCTATGCGGTTGACGGAGAAGTCTCTGTTGACTTGTCTCCAGTTGACGGAAACCCAAGAGCTACCATAGCAAAAATGCAAAAAGTCTATGCTGCGGCCCTTGCACCAGCAAATCCGTCTGTTCAAGACACAAGGGTTGCTAACTCTGCTGCTCAATTAATTGCAAAAGCTCAATCTGAATTATTAGCGTTAGAATTAGAAGATCCAACTAGAGAAAAAGGCATCAATCGAGTGATCAGCAACAGCGCCAAATTAACTGGCAGTGTTGAAGATCAATCAAATCAAGAATCGAAAAATTTTGACAGTTTTATTAATCAAACTCTATCAGCGCAAGAGCAAGTATTACCCTCGCGTGATCAAAACGTTGACGAACGTGCAGGCCGTATTGAAAATTTCTACGCAAACATTAATCATGCTTACGAAAAAACACCTGTTTCTCGCTTTGAATTAACCGCTTAAAACAAGGTGCTTTTGTATCTTATATATCATTAGATGTTATTAAGTATTAAATACCGTAGTCCACTCGGTATTGTTTAATACTGGCTAGGCTTTCAGTCATATCTGGTTGTGTTTCTAAATAGCTAATTAAGTCAGCTAAGGTCACAATTGAAATTACCTTAGTACCAAAGTCACGCTCAACTTCTTGTATAGCAGAGAGTTCACCCTTACCTTTTTCTTGGCGATCTAACGCAATTAATACACCGCTAAGTTCGGCATTGTTAGCTTTAATGATCTCCATTGACTCTCTAATGGCTGTGCCTGCAGTGATCACGTCATCAACCAACATTACCTTTCCTGCAAGCGCAGAGCCAACTAAGCTGCCACCCTCACCATGTGTTTTTGCTTCTTTACGGTTAAAACAATAAGGAATGTCCATATTATGATGATCAGCCAGTGCAACTGCAGTAGTTGTAGCAATAGGAATACCTTTGTAAGCTGGGCCAAAAAGTAAGTCAAATTCAATGCCAGAGTCTGCTAATGCGGCAGCATAAAAACGCCCTAAGCGAGCTAAGTCGCCACCGGTATTAAATAAACCCGCATTAAAAAAATAAGGACTTGTTCTGCCAGACTTTAACGTAAACTCCCCAAACTTAAGGACTTGTTTAGCTAACGCAAATTCAATAAATTCTTTTTGATAAGCTTTCATAACTTGTTCCTAACTTAGTGCTGCTTTTTGTGCATCAAATAACTCGTTGATACCGTTTTTAGCTAAGGTCATCATTGCTTGCATTTCATCAAAGGTAAATGGCTCTTCTTCAGCAGTACCTTGAACTTCAATAAGTTTGCCTGTTTCGGTCATTACTACATTCATGTCGGTTTCAGCCGCTGAATCTTCTGGGTAATCTAAATCAGCAATAGCCTCACCTTGATAAATACCAACCGATACAGCAGCAATCATGTGCTTTAATGGGTTGGTTTTAATAATGTCTTTTGCACGCATATAATTAAGCGCGTCTACTAATGCTACACAAGCACCGGTAATAGAGGCTGTACGTGTACCACCGTCGGCTTGAATAACGTCACAATCAACAGTAATTGTATTTTCACCTAAGGCAACTAAGTCGATAGCTGCACGTAAAGAACGGGCGATTAAACGCGAAATTTCAAGCGTACGGCCACTTTGCTTACCGTTAGCTGCTTCTCTGCGCATACGCGTATGAGTTGATCTTGGTAGCATTCCGTATTCAGCTGTTACCCAACCTTTACCTTGCCCCTTTAAAAAACGTGGTACACCTTCTTCAACAGAAGCGGTACAAATAACCTTAGTATCTCCAAATTCTATTAAAACTGAGCCTTCTGCATGAGCAGTAAACTGGCGAGTGATGGTTACTGGACGAATTTGACCTAATGTTCTGCCGCTTGGACGCATAGTGTGACCCTTAAATTTATTGAATTGCTGCGCATTATAATCGCTTGCGCAACATTTTGACATAATGACGGGAGAACTATTTTGAAATATAGAACTTGCCGCAAAAATGAAAAGTTTGTTTTTTGCTGTGTTGGTCTGTTATTCGCTATGAAACAGCTATTTTTACATAAACAAAAAAAATGGAAAAAAAATGAAATTATTTTTAAAAAATGAGCCTTGCAACCCCATCGAAAGCTATTTGCTTAATATTCGTTCAATAGAAACAGTGAAACTCTACACTATCATTTTAAAATCATTTGCTCAATTTACATTCAAAACGAAAGATTTACCAAGTATTGATTGGTCAAAATTAAATAGAATTTCCATCTTAAAATTCATACATTTTAAATCTGAAACTATAGCTTTTAATACAGCAAATCTTTATTTACAAGTATTAAAAGGTGTTGCAAAAGAATGTTACCTATATCGAGTTATAGACTTAAGCTGCTACGAGCAAATAAGTGTTATTAATAAGTTCAACGGGGAGCGAAATATTGCGGGAAGGGCGTTAAATTTAAACGAAATTAAACGCATTAAGTATCATTATGCTAATTGTCACACCAATTCACGCACAAGAGATTGTGCTATTTTTGCATTGGCTTGTGGTGCGGGTCTTCGGCGTTCTGAGTTATCAAGGCTTGATGTTACTGATATTCACTACAATTCAATTTCTGTAAAGGGCAAGGGGAACAAATCAAGAACCGTTTACATGAATACTTTTGTTAAGTCTTCGGTTAATCGTTGGATAATGCGAACAGAACGGCGAAAGGGGCCGCTATTTACCCACATATCAAGAGGTGACAGAATTTTACAGACTCGCTTACTTAACGGTGGTATTCACTCTTTATTTATTCGTATGACTAAAGAGCTTAAATTAAAACATTTTAGCGCCCACGACCTAAGGCGCACGTTTGCAACTATGTTATTAGATAAGAATGCCGATAGATTTGCCGTACAGCGTTTAATGGGCCATTCATCACTAGCAACAACTGAACTTTATGATAGACGAGGTGAAAAGGCAAAAGTTAAGGCTATTAATTTATTACCCTTTTAATAGTTATTCACATTTTTTATGAGTCAACTCACTAATTTTGTGTATAGAGGTTATGCCTGGTTAAACATTTATACACAAAAATGAGTAGGTACCATAAATTTATTGTGTATAACTAATAAAAAAGCGCCCTTAAGGACGCTTTTTTAAAATATTTTGTTTTCTATTCTGGCTAGTCGCTTATCAAAACGCCAAGCGAAGAATAAAAAGGCTGCGAACGGGGCATTGATTCCCATCGACTCGGCAATAGATAATATTTCCATAAATTTTCCATCTCATAAAATCGCGATTATTATTAATGTTATTAGTAAGATTTTTTCTATAAAGCTTATTCTCTCCACTTTGGACCGCCTAATTTAACCGCTAAATACATTACTTTAGCTTTCAAGTAACTAACACCATCACAGCGCATCGCCTCATAAAACATTTTATGAACTAGCTTATAGGGCCTTTCTTTTGTTTGGCAATAAACATCATGGATTATACTAGCGCGTCGATGCTTACCGACAAATGGCGAGCCTATGACAGTCCAAAAAATTCTTGGAATACTTGAACCATCAACTATTGAATCAATAGGGGCTAACCATTTAAGTTTTTTACTGTCAATAAATGCAAAGTTTTCGAGTAATTGCATTTCTCGATTTGGTAGCCAACGCGTTATTGCTTCACCTTGAAACGTAGACATGATCCCACCAGTTCAACGGGGCCATTAATCGTGTAATAACATTTATCATCTTGTTGGAAACCCCGCCCAAAATGAGGCTAGCGGATTGTTATCTATTGCTTGTTGTCGTTCTATTTGTTCAATAGATGTTCCGTTTATTTTTTCATAAAGCCAACCCCCTAATGAAAAATTAGCGTTATCTGTTAAATTTGCGCCTATAGCATCAACACCCCCCGCAAATATATTATTTGGATTGGTTGGCGTTACCGCTGCGGCTGCTTGTCGCGCTTTCTTTTCGCCAAAATACAAAACAGCAACACCGACAACGGCAACCGTTATGACGGCCCCTGATTTTGTATCAAGAAATTTACTTAAATTCATGTATAAAAACCCTCTTTAAACCCTGAATTAATAACGCTTTCGCTATAGGGCTGCTGTCCGTTTTCGTGATAAATCATTGCTTTGATCAAATCTGGATAATCATAGCTCCTTAATACTTCATTTCGACCCAAGCCAATTTTAGCTGAAACTGAATCTATGTAACCGGTAGAATCGTTTTCGCTTGGTGGTGCCCACCTCATAATAATACCGAACACAGTATTTAAACCGTGATTATCGCTGTAATTTCTCAATATACGACTTGCAGCCCTAATGCCTTTTACAGGGCTTTCAAATATAACAAATTCCCCATCATCACCCGTTGCCCCTTGCCAGTTATCGCTAGTTTTACGAATATTTAGCGGATTATTGTTGCGAATGCCGCGCGGTAAATCGTTAGTTCTTTTCATATAAAACACACCAAAAAGCGCAAGGGCGAATAAATAACCCTTGTTCATTAGTTGACTTCCGAAAGTATAGATATTTTTTCACCGCCAGTTATTGACGAATCACCGTAGAATGCTGATATTAATCCGTTGTCCTGTGCAACATAAAGTTTATCGTTTTCGGCGGGTAAAACCCCAAACGCTCGACCTGTTAACGCTGCATCTGATAATAAATTAAAACTATCACCAGAATCATAACTAACAAATACATTGTGAGTAACATTACTTGTCGTAACATATAAACAATCTGAAACACTATAAACACCATAGATAGTGTCTGCGAAATCCTTTATTGATAGCCATGTATCACCGTTATCGATTGTTCTCCAAAGTTTTTTTGAATCCGCTAAAAAAATCGCGCCCGTTACCTTGTCAGTAAAAAACCTATTCGCGGGCGCTAAAGGGAACGGAGTGGGATTTTCACTCTCCCACGTGACACCATCATCAGCACTTCTAACACAGTAATCATTTGCGAATACTAATATATCGCCATTTGGGCAAATAATTGCTCTTTCTTGAGTTCCAGTCAGCCCGATTGGGTCTATGAGTGTACTTGAAATACCGTCTAGGTCACATAAATACAAGCTTGGAGTGCCATAGGTCACTTGAACTATAACTTTTCCATTATCCAACCACGCATTACCTGCCGTACCCACTCCACTTAAAAGAGTTACAGTTACAATGCTTAAATCCATTAAATCAATTGATGTTAGCTTTATATCTGCTCCATCAGCATGTACAACATAATATTTATTATTTTCAACAAATACTTCCCTACCTATAAGGCTTAGCCCCCCGCCTATACTTACATTAGTTGAAGATAAATCACTGGCGTTTACTCTATACGTTTTTGTGCTATCACTATAAATCAATACATCATTAATATTAGAATAAGCCATTCCATAAATATGACTGGAGTCATTACTTACAATGCCGCTTATTGCTGTTTCTATCGGTTCTTTTACTATAACTTTTGTTCTTTTTGTCGCTGTCGGTAAATTAACAAAGCTATTAATTGCGCCTTGCGTTGAAATTTCAAATAATTCATTTGCTTTTATTTTTATAGCATTGGCGATTGTCATCCCCGCACCACCAACAAAAAAATCATTTTTCGCGCTTAATGTAACCTTACCTCTGCCTGCTGATGATGGTAATAGTTGCGTTACTTCATTATAAAAAGATAAGCCAGTCTTACTTTCAAGTGCAGAAGAACCGACAATTTTTGAATCCATTGGTGAATACGTTAAAGGTAAATTACCTAACCATATTTTAGTTTGTTGGCTTACTTCACTGAAGAACGCGACACTTTCAAAACCTTGCGGCACTGGAAAGGCCATCCCACTAACAAGCTGAGTTTGCATCACACCACCACCAGATAAGCGAACTCTTGCGGTAATTTCACCCGCTGCAAGTACAACGTTTATATATTTCCCTTGCTTGCCTTGCTCTGTATACTCACCCGCATTTAATAAAATATTGTGTAACATGGCTAAATTATCCTTTTTTCTTTAAAACAAACGCGGCAACAACTAAGCCACCAACCAAAACACCAACCGTTTGCAAGTTGGTTTTTGCTAAGTCTGCACCGTCTGAGCGTGAAAAATCTTCAACAAATTGCATTGATGCTTTGTAACCGTTCGCTAAAGCATCGTTATTATCTTGTTGCTGTACAAGTGACGCTTGCTGAGAAGTTGAAAATAAACTTTTTGCTAAATCTGCGCCCATTTGATTTTGCATAAAACCTTGCTCTGATATTTGCAAAGCCGCGTTTATATTTCGTTGGCCACTATTGTTAATAAGTTCAGCTGCATTAGCTGTTGCCCGTTCTCCACTTGCTAAACTTTCAGCTAACATTAAGCCTGACATATTTGTCATTTCAGACACTAACCCTGCATTCTCTGAAACAGAAAATGCTGCAAAGTCTGTCATTTCAGACACTAAACCCGCATTCTGAGAAATTGCATCACTTGCAAAATCTGTTGTAGTGTTAAAATAATTATCAGTTAATGCAAAGGCATTATTTGCAACGCCCGACATTGCACCAATTGAACTATCAGCAATAGCCGCCATGTTATTTGATGAATTGTTAACGCTTTCAAAAGACGCACCAGCAAGTAAACCCGCTGATTCTATTGCACCATAGTCTGTGTTAGTAGTGGTGAATGAATTGTTGTTACCATCGACAACATAACCATTATTATCACCACCGATACCGATTGATGATGATGTATTAGCACTTGATGAGCGTTGCTCTGACTTAGATCCCATCTTAGATCTCCATTTTAAAAATTATTTCAGATTGAACCCAACCGAATTCACGCATTAAACGTTGTAATGCGGGTCTTTTGGTATGCATTCGAGCGGTCTTACAACCGTGTAATTTGGCGAGCCGTTTAAGCATTCGAGATGATTTGTTTAGACCTTTCCCCTCGGCACACATAACCACTAATTCTTTATGTGTTGAAAGTTGGTCAAAGCGCGTAATAAATGCGCATTCGGCAATACTAAAAGCTTCGGCAAGCTTTTTATTTAGCATTGTTTCAATTTCGCTTTTATCACTACCTAAAGAGCGTTTACAAAGTTCTAACGCTCTTTTGGTAGTGAGTGGAATTACTTTTTCATCCACACTAAAAGCCCAACAACAGCAACGGCAGCAATTATCATCATTTGGTTATTAGAACTATTAGCACCAACAGCGCCAAACGTCATATTACCCACGTGATAACTAGCATCACTAGCTAAGTCACCATTTGAAGCGCCAGAATTAGGAATCAAACCACCACCCTTGCCGCCGCCGCCAAAAATCGACCCTAAAGATGCAAGCGCCCCCATCATTTAAAGCCTTTCATACGCAAGACAAACGCCAAACCAAGCAAGGCCAAGCTTGCGTACAAAACAGGCTTTTCAACAGTAAAACCCGTTTTTTCTTGAGTAGTGCTAATATCACTATCAAGAACGGTTGCCGACCCGTTCGTTAACTCGCTAGTTAATTTAGCTTGTGTTAAATCGCCGCCCTGTGATGATTTTTGCGCTTTAATTTGCTCAACTCTTCCCCACAAATCAAGCGCATTACTTAACCCCGTGTTAATTGTATCAAGCCACCCCGACCCAGAATTCTGAGTAGCAACGGGTGAATTAGGCATAACTGGCATAGTCATAACGCCCCCTTAAAAACCTACTGGTGAATAAATATCAATATATTCAACCATTACTTCTACTTGTCCAGTAGATGCAGCTGTACAGCGCAAGCGCATATCTTGAATTTCAGCACGAAGTGCCAAGGCGTGTGTAATATCACCATCACGAATTAAGTCGATTACTGTCGCATCGGCAACTTGCGGAACTCGCCCGTTAGCTTTTTGAATATCAGCCGCTTTGTCTGCGGGTATATTGTGCCAGTTCGTGTTATCAACAACTAATTCAGCTTTTGTAATTTCGCAAGAACCATCAGCGTTCGCATCTGGCATATATAAATGAAAAGCCGCAATACTAGCGCCGCGTGGACGCGGGATATTATCAATATCAAATTGGCCCGACTGCGAAACGGGAACAATAAAGCGACGGAATTTTGTTAAGTAGTTAGGAACACCCGCAATAGATTGAACTTTATCAGCCCATGCGGTTAACACTGGCGCTGTTGCCCCTGCATCAATATCAATAGAGATATTACACGTTTGAATACCTTGGCTTTTATGAGTATCTAAACCAAAAAAACGTTTGTCACGTAATTGATGTAACTCAGGACGTTTAAAGTTAAACGTTATACAGCCCGAAGTAGCTGCGCGGTCATAATGCGCATCTATTGATAAAATACGTTGCCCGTTGACATATTCGGAAATTAAATTTCCGTTAATTTCATGGCGAATATTTTTCAATTGCGTAGCGGTTACACCTGAAAAATAGAGGTATACAGCCTCATAGGTGTTACCCGTTGGCATTACAATTGAAACTGTATTACCCGCTGCGACATTTGCAATAGTTGGTAACTGTTCTAAAATTTTCATACCAACCCCTTATAAGTATTTTTTGACAGATAAAGGTGCAAATTTTTTGATTGCTGCTAGAACAACAATTGAAGCTAGTGCGTTTTTCAGCATTGCTTTTGTAAACATGGCGTGTCTCCCGACATTGCGATTTGATTTGCGGGCGTTTCACAACGTGCCGCACTTGAAAACTAAAGATTAACTATTTTTTTAATGTAAACAATAGCGTTTATGTAAATTCCCGTTAACGAAAAATTATTTTTTTAACGGGGTTTTTTTTCGGGTTTTTTTAACGGCTTTCGGTTTCTCTTGATGTGTTTTAGTTTCTTTTTGTCTTAGTTCAAACGCTTTAGACTCTCGGTTATAGTCATATATTGCGGTTGTTCCCAATCGTCCACCAGTAACCGACAAATCAGCCCTATTAAACTCTATCCAATCCAACGGCTTTAAACGTGCTATTTCGTCGTAATGAATATCAATTTCTTTTGCTACCGCTTGTCTGTCATTTAATCGACCTAACGCGCCCGTTCTAATAAATGCCGCATTTGACAATATGGTTTTATCTGCCTCGGCGGGGCGCTGAGTAACTGCGCAAATAGTTATACCGTACTTGCGGCCCCTACGGATTAATTTACCCCAACACGGCGGAGCTTTTGCCGCTGTTGTAACGTCTGCAATTTCTTCAGCAATAGCTAAACAATTTTTCCAAGCAAATGCAGCATTGGCCCAAAATTCAAACGCTTTTAAACCTTCGGCAACAAATGCCACTTTTAACGAACTATTAGCATTAGCTTTTAACAATGCAATTAGTTGATTGGGGCTTTCAACACGAATAACACCTTTTTCTGTGTGATACTCATCGTCGGGGTCAAAAATAATAGCCCGTTCACAATGTGATAATTTAACTTTAATGTTTGCGCTTTTTCCTGTTCCTGAATTTCCACAAGCATATAAATGTTTAGCATCAAGCGCCGTGTTAACTGTCATCTTTTACCCCCTTTGGTGTTAGTACACCATTGCTTGATGCATTATCAACGACTTGTTTTTTTACAGCAGACTCGCTTTCATGATCACTCGGCTTTTTATCTTTTGTTTTTTCTATTCGCATCGGCTTACCTACGCGGGTTTTTAATATGATACCCGTAACCATAATTGCCGATATTTCAACGCCGAATTTACTTAATGAATTATCAGGTAAGTATTTATCAAGTAATGCACCGTAAACTATGCCTAGTTGTTCACATTCAGCCTCTTGTAGCTCCCAATTCGGGGCAAATATATCGGCAGTAACTTTTATTGCGGGGCCTAAAAGTTCGGCTATTTCCATATCAGGAACTGAAATATTACCTTTTTCAGTAGCAGGGGCTTTGCTTTCTGGTAGTAACTCGGATTCGAGTTCATTAGCTTGTATTTCTAAACTTCCCCATGCATTTTCTGCATCTTGGGTTTCTGGTGTATCCATCTTTATTCCTTAGCGTTTCGCAACGTTTAGTATTTTTAAATGTTATTCATCAAACAAAAAATTAAGTAGTGATTTTTCTTTTTTTGGCGGGGCATTTTCGTTAACGGGTTTTACTTCGGGTTTCACTTCGGTTATTTCTATTTTTTCGGCTATACTTTCAGCGGTTACTTTCGTTAACGGTTCACCGTTACCATTAATGAAACGCGTGTTTTCTTCTAGCCACTTCTGGCCCCCAATTAAATTAGGGGTCATTTTACCCGCAAGGCCAACATAATATAACTTTCGTTTTTTATCTCTGCGAACCTCGGCATTATCACCCATTATCGGGCATTTTACGTGCCCTATTGTTACATTAGCCATAATCAACGCCCCGTTTTAATATGATTTTGAATTAACAAAAAAGCCTTATCTAATTTTTCCTCGAGCTTTTTAATTCTTTCTGCGTCATGAATACGATCATCATTTAACGATTGCATAATATTGACTGAATCAATTACGCAAGTTTGGGCCGCAGCTGCACGTTGTAACATAGACATTTTTAATACAGCCGCAATTTTCGCCTTTAATACCTCAATTAACTTTGTTGTTACCATTGTTAAAACTCCAGTTATTTAGTTAAACAAAAAAAAGTAATACAACCCTGCTTTTCGCAATAAAGCATAAGTTCTTTATGACAAGTATCAGATAACCTATGAAGCTTTATTGTCGCGCTTTTTTTATTAATTATTATTAAATCCTGCCAAGGAACCATCTCGGTAAAATCTTTGATTTCATCTACTGTTTTTACAGGAAATAAATCGTGACCATTCAAAACCATTCTTATCTCTGTAATATCTTTTAACGGAAACGTTAAAGACTCTAAATTTTGCGGAACCGATATAGAATGCCAGTAACCACCAACAGCCACATTTGTACTCATTTTGAAAAATCGCTTAATTGACTCTTTGAACATATCATTTCACCTTTTTAAAATATTTCTTAATTCATTAACGTTTCGCTGTGCGAATTTTTGCGCAGTTTGTGGAGTCTTGGCCTCGCTCTGGTATGTAGTATCACGAAATCCACGCTGCCAAGCTGCGCGGCGGCCTGGCAATCTGAACGGGCAATCATCGGAATGCTTGCCGCGAATCGCTGCCAACTGGCCCGACTCATAATCGCGCTGCAATGTAATTTCTGTAAATCTAACTTTCACGCTTTTCACTCCATTCAATGCAAATTTTTTTGGGCGAAAAATTACACTTCGTTATAGATTGGTTAACGGGCATTGACAGCACTCTGAATCTAATGCTCTGAATGCCGCACCGCACCCTCTTGATTGTTTAATTGTTCAATTGCTTAAACAGTTTTCTTTTTTAAAAACCTCTTACAATCCCTTTCAGGGCTTGCGCTGTAAAAGGAGGTCGCTATCGCTCCAATTCTTAACCGCTGATAAATGCCAACGCTATACCGTTGAAACTCTTTACCTTATTATTGCTGCACTTCCGCTGCGCTTCAGATGCAGCAAGCCCCTAGAGAACCAGTAAAAAAATTACTGCTAAATGCAGCTTTTTATACTTAAATCACTAAAGGCCATGCAGCAATCTAAAGCTCGCGTTATTGCTTCAGACGCTCCAACCGATTGACAACGGTTGAAGATAGTGGGAATTACAGCGCTTTCAGTCTAATGCGCCCCTTTCACCTACAGCCCCACCACACAAATATCATAAGTAACTACCTCGCCTTTTTAACGTGCTGCCGTTGGTCTACCCGTTGCACTTGTTACTTAGCAGGCTGCGACCCCTGCATATTCGTCGCTTCGTACTGCGTTCAGTTTCGGTGATAGGTCCTTGATACTGAACTGGGCCACTCAATCCCCATCTTTCAACGTAATGCACTACCACTCTCTTCAACCCAATAGCGCACCCAATTAGCCAAAAAACCTTTTTAACGAGCAAAAGAAAGCCCACGCTGTTAAGCATGGACTTTGTTTTAATCGTTAATAGGGAATAGTTTTGCGTATAAAACGCGTCTAATAAGGTCAACATTCAGCGGGTTAACCTTGTGCGCAATAGCTAACCGCTTTCGATAGGCTGCTCTATTGTCAATTTTTGTTATTTTTTCAACTGGCATTAATTCTTACCCCGTAAAGTTACCCTGAAAAAGAATCGGTGAGATTGTCGGCCAACGCACCCACCACAGGGTAAAAAATGTTTAGAAGTTGCTTAAGTGGCTATGGGCTGAATCAACACAGTGAGTGCGAACTACAACAGGCAAAACGGCTTGCACCACGAAAGCATTTAGAAGATAGCAACGCCTTAGCTGACATGTCAACGGGCCAGATGCATGATTGCGCCCTGCTTACATGGTGATATACTAAATATGCGAACTACAAACAGGTGAATATGATGAACTTCTTAGACGTGTTAAATGCAGCCACATCAGACCTTTCAGACAACAAGCTTTCTCAAAAACTTGGAATTAGACGGCAAACCGTTTCAGGTTGGCGCAATTGCGGCAAAATACCAGAAGATGAAACGCTAGACAAACTAGCAGAACTAACAGGAATACCAGTGGAGAAAGTGTACTTTGCAGCATACTCAGACAAAGTACAAAACCCTATAGTGGCTGAGTTATTAAGAAATAATAGCAACTTAAACGCATAACAAAAAAACCGCTTAATCTAGCGGTTTTTTTTACAGCTATCATTTAACAGATAACTTTAATTTTATGAGTAGCACACAAAAAACATATTATTTAACAAGCGTTTTGAGCGCCTTATTTTATATAGCCTTGCGTCAAAGTTAGTTAACTATTTTGAAATATAGTGTCGAAGTAGAAGGTCTTATTAAATAACACAACCAATGAGCCAGCTAATGCAAACAATAAAAGCGCTTTTAATACTTATACTAGCTTCACTGCTGTTATCTTTTTCAGCGCATACTAAAACGGTAGCGCAGTTAACGCAGTCTTTACCTGCATACAGCAAAGTCTACGATGAAACGCGTAACCCATTTAACGATGCTACGGCAGCAATCGCATTAGCGCAAGCTAGCCAACGCAATGTAATAATAGAAATTGGCGGTAATTGGTGTACTTGGTGCCATAAAATGGACGCATTTCTTGAGCAAAATCCTGATATATACCAAACTTTACATAAAAATTATGTTTTACTTAAAATTAACGTAAGCGATGCTAACGAAAATGAAGCATTTATGAAGTCGTTACCGCCCGTTTTAGGCTATCCTCACATGTATGTCTCTACTAGCAGTGGTAAAATGATGTTATCTAAAGACACAGCAGAGTTATTAGCGGGAGATAACTACTCTAGAACTGAGTGGATAGCTTTTCTTGAGCGATGGCACATTAATAACAACCCCGAAAACCTACAAAAGTTGAATGTACCCTAATGAAAGAGTCATTTTTTAACAAACACTATAATACGCCTAAGTGGCTTAAAGACAAGCTTTCACGCCGACAACTACTAAAGTCTGCTGCAGGAACAAGTGCATTAGCAGCAATACCGTTTAGTTCACTGACGTTTGCCCAAAAAGAAGATGTTGAGTCAACACTTAATGCAGAGCCTTGGCTAACGTTAAACGCTGTGCTTAATCATTTATTACCCAATTCAGAGCAGGGCATTAGTGCGACCGACATTAAAGCAACATATTACTTGTATCAACTCATTCATCAGCAACCTACCGCTACAGACGAAATAAACTTTATATACAAAGGCGTTGGCTGGTTAAATAGTTACAGCCAAAAGAAAACCGATAAAGTATTCATTGCTCTAACACCAACAGATAAAGAAGAGGTTTTGCGCGACATTAGCCGTTCAACGGCAGGCGATAATTGGATCTCAATGCTAATAAGTAACTTGTACGAAGCAATGTTAACGCCACCTTCGTATGGAGGAAACCCAAATGGTATTGGTTGGAAATGGCTTGAACACCAAGCAGGTTTTCCTTTACCTGAGGCCGGCGAGCGTTACTTCGAGTTACCACAGCGAAGCAAACAAGCGGCAACTGCAAGTAAGCATATAATTCCCACCCGAAACACATTCGCAGGCAAACCCCGCACGCAAGGAACAACCAAAGCATGAAATATGATATTTGCATTGTAGGTAGCGGCGCAGGCGCTTCACCCGTTGCTTACACCTTAGCCAAAGCAGGTGCTAAAGTACTTATTTTAGAAAAAGGACCTTGGCTTACAGAAAAAGAGTTTTTTAAAGACGAACTTGCCATTAGTTTGCGCGACGCATACAACCCCAAATTAAGCGACGAACAGCACGTTATTGAAGAGCTATACCAAGACCAAAATGGCGAAGCATACTGGCAGGGCGAACCTACTAGCGAGTCAGGCTGGAGCTTTTGGAATGGTAATGTTGTAGGCGGCTCATCTAATTTCATGAGTGGCTACTTTCATCGATTAAAACCGATAGACTTTAAATTAAAAAGTGAATTTGGCGAAATTGAAGGAGCAAATGTTGAAGACTGGCCAATTACTTATGAAGAATTAGAACCATACTATGCAAAGGTTGAACGCGAAATAGGGGTTTCAGGTAAAGTAGTGCAACACCCATTTCAAGAGCCTCGTTCAAGTGACTTTCCTTATCCACCTGTATTAGAACACCCAGTGGCGTCGTGGATAGACAAAGCGGCAAAGCTGATTGGCTATCATGCTATTCCAGTACCGCGCGCTATATTATCGCGCCCTGCTATGGGCCGAAATAGCTGTGAATACTCTGGTTACTGCTCTAGTTATGGCTGCTCTTCAGGCGCAAAAGGCGATGCAAGAGCCGCATTACTTAATCATGCAGTAGCAACAGGCAACTTAACCATTATCCCCAATGCTAAGGTGTATCATTTATCAAGCAACGAAAGCGGCGAAGTTACCGGGGTAAATTATTACGACAGTGCAGGTCGTAAAAGGTTGGTAAGTGCTAACATATACGTTGTAGCTTGCCAGGCAATTGAAACCTCGCGCTTATTGTTAGCATCAAAAAGTAAAAAATTTCCTAATGGCTTAGCAAATAACAATGGGCAAGTAGGTAAGAATCTTGTTTTTAGTGCGGGTGGCACAGGGCAAGGAGACTTTAGCTATGATCAACTCACTGAACAAAAACAAGCAGAGTTAAAACAAGTAGGCCCATTTATAAACCGCGCACTACAAGATTGGTATCAGATAAACGATAAAAACTTTAATGGCGCAAACCAGCAAGGTAAAGCAAAAGGTGGCACTATTGACTTTCTCTTCTACCAAAACCCAATTGCCAGAGCGCGAGGTACAGAGCGAGATGAAAATGGCGAGCTAATGTGGGGCAAACAACTACAAGCAGCATTACATAAAGAGTTTACTTCATACAAAACCTTACGATTTGAAGTGTTTAACGACTGGTTGCCTACCGACGATTGTTTTGTCACCCTTGATCAAGAAACTACTGACAAATGGGGCGACCCCGTGGCAAAAGTACGTATTGGTGCTCATGGTCACGACTTGCTAGTAGGCGAATACTTAGCGGAAAAAGGCGCAAAGCTACTAGAAGCTATGGGTGCTGAAAACATAAGCACATCGGTAAGTAGTTATCCGCCAACAAATTTAATGGCAGGTGGCTGTAGATTTGGTGTCGACCCGAAAACATCAGTGCTAGATAAAAATTGTCGGGCACATGAAGTAAATAACCTTTATGTAACCGACGGCTCTTTTATGCCAACAGGTGGCAGCGTACCCTATACCTTTACCATTTATGCCAATGCCTTTCGCGTAGCTGAACATATAAAGCGACTGTGGAAACAGGTGTCGCTGAAACCATAAAGTGACATAATGAAACCATAATGTGACAAATTTAAATCATAACTTGACATAAAAAATATAAATTAAATTTTATTACATATATAATTCCATTTAAATCATAGTATTAATTTGAAATTAAGCCATATAATGACAAATTGTTTATTTATTTCGGTTGGTTTATACTCAATACCAATAAAAATACTTGGTTTATTGTATGTATATTCGAAATTTGAGAAAGCCTTCTCCAAACAAAAACGTATTTAAATTCGCTAGTGCAAAAGTTAATGAAGTCATTATGTGTGAGAGTACATTGGAGTTTGATGCTTGTTTTCATCATGAATATAACGATGAAATTGAAGATTATGGCAGTCAGCCGGAAGGTTTCAAATATGAATTCAATGGAAAAATCTTTCCTTATACCCCAGATGCTTTGATTCTATATAAAAATAGTAATGAGAAATATCACGAATATAAGCCATATAGCCAGATATCATCTCTATTGTTTAGAGCCAAATTTAAGGCTAAACGAAAAGCATCTTTAAAATTGGGGCGAGAGCTCATCTTAGTAACCGATAGGCAAATTAGAGTTAATCCTATTCTAAATAACTTGAAACTATTGCATAGATACTCAGGCGTTTATGGTGTTAATACTGTTCAGAAGGAACTGCTCAATCTTATTCAAAAATCAGGTGCCATGAAATTTAATGATGTTAGCTCTCAAGTAGGATTATCAACTGGTGAAGCGCGGTCTTTCTTATATGCATTAATACATAAAGGTTTTTTAAGAGCAGACTTAAGCCGTGATGATTTGACTAATAATCCGACTTTATGGCCAGTTTATGACTGATTTTAATGATGAGTTTGATGAATCAATAATACCTAATAAACCTGAAACTCCCTCTCAATATGTTAAATTAGATAACGCTAATTTAATAAAGCGGGATTTAGATACTTTCCCAGATTTTTTAAAAGAAAAAGCGCTAGATAAATATAAGTTAATTAGTTTTATCGACAAAGAAATTAAAGGTGGTTGGACTCAAAAAAATATAAATCCAATTATTGATAAATTATTTAATGAAGGTAACTCAAATCGCCCTAATTGGCGAACTGTTGCTCGTTGGCGTAAAAAGTATATAGAGAGTAATGGAGATCTTGCTTCTCTTGTTTCTGAGCATCATAAAAGGGGTAATAGAAAAAAACGTATAGAAGGAGATGAGGCTTTTTTTGATAAAGCTTTAGAGCGATTTTTGGATGCTAAAAGACCTAAGGTTTCTAAGGCATACCAGTACTATAAGGATCTTATTGTTATTGCAAATGAAAAAATCGTTGAGGGTAAAATACCAGCGGTATCCTATACTGCATTTAATAAAAGGATTAAAGCACTACCTCCTTACCCACTTGCAGTTGCAAGACACGGTAAGTTCAAGGCAGATCAATGGTTTGCTTATTGCTCTTCACATATACCGCCTACGAGAATACTCGAGCGTGTAGAAATAGATCATACACCACTTGATTTAATTCTTCTTGATGACG
This sequence comes from Thalassotalea piscium, assembly GCF_030295935.1. Classification (NCBI taxonomy): domain Bacteria; kingdom Pseudomonadati; phylum Pseudomonadota; class Gammaproteobacteria; order Alteromonadales; family Colwelliaceae; genus Thalassotalea; species Thalassotalea piscium. Next base: position 3,636,447 of record NZ_AP027362.1, on the reverse strand, counting down.
AATTACTTATTCCTATTGGTCGGCCTTATTTAACATTACTTATAGATGTTTTTAGTGGCTGTATTATGGGATTTCACCTAAGTTATAAATGTCCCTCTTATGTATCAGCTGCGAAAGCAATTTCCCATGCAATTAAGCCTAAATCGCTCGATTCCCTTAGCATAGAGTTACAAAATGACTGGCCTTGCTATGGTAAGATAGAGAATTTGGTTGTGGATAATGGTGCTGAGTTTTGGTCTAAAAGTTTAGAGCATGCTTGTCACTCAGCAGGAATAAATATTCAATATAACCCTGTTCGAAAACCATGGTTAAAACCATTTGTGGAAAGATTTTTTGGGGTGATTAATCAATACTTTTTATCTGAATTACCAGGTAAAACATTTTCAAATATTTTAGAAAAAGAAGAATATAAACCTGAAAAAGATGCAATTATGCGTTTTTCAACTTTTGTTGAAGAGTTTCATCGTTGGATTGTTGATGTACACCATCAAGAAAGTGATTCACGAGAAACTCGTATTCCAATAAAACAGTGGAATACGGGTTTTGATGTTTATCCTCCACTTAAGATGAGTGATGAAGAAGAGGAAAGGTTTTCTGTCTTAATGAGGATCTCTGACGAAAGAACATTAACCAGAAATGGCTTTAAATTTGAAGAGTTGATGTATGACTCGACAGCTTTAGCTGATTATCGTAAACATTACCCACAAACCAAGAAAACGATAAAAAAAATCATCAAGGTAGACCCTGATGATATTTCAAAAATTTATGTCTACCTTGATGAGTTAAATAGTTACCTTGAAGTACCTTGTACAGACCTTTCTGGTTATACAAAAGGCCTGAGCCTTTATGAGCATAAAACAATCAAAAAAATTAACCGAGAAATTATAAGAGAATCTAAAGATAGTTTGGGCTTAGCGAAGGCCAGGATGGCTATCCATGAACGAGTAAAACAGGAACAAGAGCTTTTTATAACAACGAAACATAAGGCCAAAATTTTGGCAGTTAAAAAGCAAGCCCAATTAGCTGATATCAGTAATACAGGTAAAGGCACAATTAAGATAGAACAAGATGATAATGTGAAACTATTAAGTGGCGATAAGACTCGTTTTACTTCAAGTATAATTGATTCATGGTGTGATGATCTTGAGGCTTTTGAATGAGAGCTTTAACTTTAAATGAAAGTGAACTATTAAAAAATTTTAGTGAATGTTTGGTTGAACACCCTCAAGTAAAAGAAATCTTTCAAGATTTTGACGACTTAAGGCAAAATAGAACTTTTCAGTCTGATCAACAATGTATGCTTCTTATTGGTGATACCGGGGTTGGTAAGAGTCATTTAATCAATCATTACAAAAAACGCTCATTAGCAACGCTGAATACCAATAGTCAAAAAGTACCAGTTCTAGTAAGTAGAATATCGAGTACTAGGGGCTTAAGTAGTACACTTATTCAAATTTTGGCAGACCTTGAACTATTTGGAGCTAAATATAGGGGAACAAAAGGTCACGACAATGACCTAATCAAAAAGGTTGTAGATAATTTTGTTCGTGCAGAAGTAGAATTATTAATTATTAATGAATTTCAGGAGTTAATTGAATTCAAATCAACAAAAGAAAGACAGGTTATCGCTAATGCTTTGAAATTTGTAAGTGAGGAAGCCAAAGTTCCTATAGTTTTAGTTGGAATGCCTTCCTCCGAACAAATAGCAGAAGAACCACAATGGTCTTCTAGACTTATTAGAAGAAGAACTCTTGAATATTTTAGTTTAAAAAATAAGCGAAAGTATTACCTTCAATATTTAATGGGGCTAGCTAAGAAAATGCCTTTTGAACAAACACCTAAGCTTGAAGAGCCTCATTTATCAATCGCTATCTTTTCTGCTTGCCGTGGTGAAAACAGAGCACTAAAGCATTTGTTATTAGAAGCAATAAAAATGTCTTTTCTAAAAGATAAAACAGAACTAGATAAAGAATGTTTCAAAGATGCCTACGATGCTATTTATGGGAAAAATATAAAGAACAATCCATTTGATCAGGAAATGAACGATATCGAAATATCTGAGGTTGTAGAAAATTCAAGATATAACTCAAATGCCATGTCTCAAGATGATATGTTAATATCAAGAGTTTTTTCAGAGCCCAAAGCCTTCAAATATCTATAATAAAAATACACTGTTGAGTGATTACAAAGTTCGAAGTACGAGTATCAATAATTAAGGTAGCAAATCAGTTACATCACACTCTAATACAGCAGCAAGTCGATAAACTTTTTCAAGGGTAATATTTACTTCTCCTCTTTCAATTATACCTCCGTAAGTTCGATCAAACTTACAAAGGAGCGCTAAATTCTCTTGAGTAATTCCAAGAGCTTTACGCTTATTTCTTACTCTTTTACCAAATTCGATAGCTAATGTTCTACTTTCCATTAATCTCCTCCAAAGAGAAGACAAACTATCTATAGTTGCAGTTATTAACTCCACCGAATATAATCGGTATTTTAGTTTGGCAGTGAAATATTGAAACTTAATCTGCAATAAATTTTCCTTAATAATTCTCTTGGATATCAAATGAAACTAAACAGATTACTGGGGCAAATTATATCAGCCCCTAATTTTGACCATTTTTCTGCTGTAGAGCTAAGAGCTGCATATATAACTATACATCCAGATAAAAACTTAATTCCCAGTGATGCACGCCGATTTGTTTATGCAGAGCTAGTTAAATTAGTAAATAATGGTTGGCTCAGAAAAACGGTGTCAAAGAAAAAAGAGATCACAACGTTCATTAAAACAAGTTTATTTAATGTGAGTGAAATTACTTATAGCTCTCTTGAAGAATGTAATGATAATAGCCAAACTAATTCATCAGATAAACCAATACAAGTATCTCTGCGGGAGCGTTTAAATCATTATAAAAATGAGCTGCTTATCAGTTATGGAGAGTCTTATGAATATAAGAAACTTTGTGATGATTTCCCTAATCTATATGAGCTTTTACAACCAAAATACAACAATGCACGTGAACAAAACTCTAGGTTGCTCGGACAAATTAAAGCGGTAGAAAAGTTGATCAATGAAAGTGGCAAATAGATAAAATGCAATTAAGACAATGGCAAGTTAGTTGTATCAATAAAGCCTTAAAACAGTACTTAAATGGCGATAGCCACTTTTTAACTTTAGCAACACCTGGCGCGGGTAAAACCTTGATGGCATCTGAATTGGGCGATAGGTTGTTAAAAAACAACTTAGTTGATCTAATTATTTGTTTTTCACCTTCATCCATTGTATCTCAAGATTTCAGTCAAAGTTTACAGGTAAGAATTAACGAACGGTTTGATGGTTTACTAGGGGCAAAAGGACACTCACTTACCTACCAAAGCTTGCAGTATCTCGATGCCAATTTTTGGCAGTTATTTGAAAGGTACCGAGTGTTCGTTATTTTTGATGAGATCCACCATTGTGCTGGCTCGACTATTGATAATGCAAATGCATGGGGCGAGCAAATAATATTAAATATTCAAGATAAGGCCAAATATACATTGGCGTTAACAGGAACTCCTTGGCGCTCAGATGCTGCCCCAATTGTTCTTTCAAACTACATGCATCCGAGCAATAAAATAACATGTGATTATGTTTATGGACTTTCGCAGGCTATTACGGACGATGTTTGTCGTGTTCCACAGATAATTGCGGTGGATAATAATAATATTTCAGTGGTTGATATTGAAGAAACGAAAACATTTACTAGCTTTAAGTGTTTATTATCGCAATCAATAATTCCCTATCAAGAGATTATTGAGAATGAAAAAGTCATTAAATACATAATTTCATCAGCACAAAAAAAACTAGATTCAATTAGGGTTAAAAACGCTGAAGCTGCAGGATTAATTGTTGCGTCGTCTGTTGAGCATGCGAGACAAATATCAGCATTCATGAAAACCTATTTTAACGAAGATGCTGTTGTTGTGACTTATCGAGAAAATGAGCCAACGAGTATTATCCAACAATTTAGACATGCACAAACTAAATGGATAATTTCCGTAGGGATGATCAGCGAGGGAACGAATATCCCCCGATTGCAGGTTTGCTGTCACCTGACCAATATCAAAACAGAAATGCATTTTAGACAAATTTTAGGCCGAATCCTTAGAATGACTGATTCGACGAATCAAGAGGCAGTTATGTTTATGCCAGCAGAGCCTAAGCTGTTGGAATATGCGTATCGCGTTAAGCAAGATGTGCCATTTGAAGCGGACGTGGTTAAGTTTGAGAAGATGAAGGCTAGAGTTGAAAAGCTAGATGGTGATGAGGACCCAGAAGCTGTTATTTTTGATAAGGCAATGAAAGTGGGCTCTGGAAAAACACTGAAAGTTAGTGAATTTAATACGGCTATTGACCATCAAACCTTTAAAGAAAATAGTGATATTGTTGAAGAGCATTTTTTAACAAGCTCTTATGAAAAAGTCGTTAATATTTTTGGACGGTTCCAGCAAGAAGCTATCGCTTTAGGGCTAAGTGAATTGAGGTGATTATGCTATTGGTTAAAAACTAGAGGTTTCAATGAAACTGTATGAAGTCATTATATTATCAATACCTGTAAAAATATTGAATTTGATCATTTCCGTTATTCCTGCGTATTTTCTTTGGAATTGGATCGTACCCGATATTTTTTCATTGCCAGAAATGGGTTTACTACAAATGACGGGGTTATTTATTTTAATTCAATGCCTTATCGGTCGAGGTTTTATTTCTGTTAATGCTGATTAAAGCGGCTACGGTATAAAGAAGAGTCGATTGTTTGATGAAATTTAAAGGTGATTGAAAGCTGTTTTGGTAAAACCTGTAGCATCAAAAAATAACAATAGGGGCAATGATGAAAACGTTTAAAACGATCACGACGCAGGAACTAACAACATTGGTTTGTGATGGCTGTGGATTACGAGCTACTACTGAAGGTGACTATGAGTTTCAAGAATTTATTTCAATAGAACATCATTGCGGTTATGGCTCGATTCATGGTGATGGTAAACGTATTGAGATTGATTTATGCCAACAATGTTTTGCGGACATGTGTGGTGGCACTCTTAGGATAACTGACAACAGTAACTCCATAACTGAAGACAATGAAAATCGTGCTCAGAGTATACTTAAATATAGCCATACTTTGGATGTAATTTGCCAATCAAAGACTAAGGCGCGTCAACTAAAGGAGAGCAGTGATTTAAGGTTAGCTGCAAGCGATATATTATCGAAAAACAAAATTGCGAATAAGAAAGAGTTAACAGTTGCGTTGAAACGCGTAGAGCAACTTTGGGATACCCAATTCCAATCAGCCGAAGGTATTGAGCTTCATCAACTTGCCGATTTGATTTGTGCTTTTGAGAAAAAAGATTGGGACAGCTATTTTGAAGAAGGTCCATTAGCGGATGATGATTTTATGCCTGATAGGTTGAGCGTTAAATCAACGTCCACTTTAGATGAAAATAATACTGCCAGAGGTATGTTAGCAAGCATACCTATCAATACTGAAGTGGATGATGAATCATCAAGAGATTCTGCATTGGCTGATAACGCCCTTGATGAAACTAAACAATATTTGCTAGAAAGTATTGCCAATACTATGCATAAACATCCTGAATTACGATTGGGGCAGTTATTAATAAATGCAATAAACCTTCAGCAGCCATGCCCTGAAATTTTTCATATTGAAGATAATGTATTGGCTGACACAATTAACCAATTCTCAAGTACTACAGAGTGTTAGTGATGTCTTGTGTTTGATCTGAAATGGGAATTAAAACAGGCTCTATTGGTGCTTTGTCTGCTAGGTCATTAATACTGATAAATTGAGCTAACGAAGCATAAAGTTTTTTCACAACATTTCCCTTTGTAATTAGCAATTACGACAGAATTGCTAGTAATTAAGATACTACAAAGTCGCTTGGTGCTAACATGCTATTTTGTTGAAGCTCAAACTTGATCTGACGCTTTTAAATATTAGAGCCTAATTAGTTCATTAAAACATATCTCGGGTCTATCTCACTTTGGGGCACAAAGTGAGATAGAAATTATTTGTGTCAATAAGTTGGTTTCATATCTATTACAATCTTATATGTTGTTCGAATAATGATAAAAACTCATCTTCTCGATGACTTACAAGTAAAATAGTACTGCGTTTCTGTTCGGCTAAACGCTCGATAAAGTTTAAGATTCGATGCCTGTTTAGTTCATCCAATCCTTGGGTAGGTTCATCTAAGATCAATAACAATGGTGATTTAACTAACGCTCTAGCTATCAGTGCAAGTCGTTGTTCACCATAACTTAAGCTTTGAAAAGAGCAATGTTGTTGCGCTAACAACCCAACTTTTTCAAGCCACTGCTTTGCAATAACAACATGCTTTCTTTCTGGTTGTTGATATAAGCCAATTGAATCATAAAATCCTGATAAAACAACCGTTAATAATTCACCATTAACACGATATTGTCGGTGTAATTCTGAGCTAACGATACCCATTTGCTCCTTTAATTGCCAAATACTCTCTCCTGAGCCTCTTTTAAAACCAAGTATTTCAAGATCATTGCTATAACATTGTGTGCAATCACCTGTAATTAACTGCATTAAAGTTGATTTACCACTACCATTTCGGCCAGTGATTAATGTATGTTGCAATGGCTTTATACTTATATTTAAATCTACAAAAACATTTTTTCCACTAAAGTGAACGTTGCCATTGTTGAGTTTTACTAAATAAGGATGTTGAAAGCTTTTAAGGTTATTCATACTTTCCGGCCATTGAGTATTATCTGGCCTAGATGCAAGCAACGTATCAAGCTGTTGCTTGGTTGTTTCATTGTTAAGTGTACCAATTACATTTAATTGTCCACGTTCAATGAAAGCAATATTTTGACACCAAGATGGAATGTCAAGTTGATTACTCAACAGCAATAACACAGTAATACCTTGACTAGATAACCCTTGTAAAGCTTCCGACAGCGCCTGACATGATTCATTGTCTAAACTATCAAAAGGGTTATCACATACTAATAACTCAACCCCATTAAAAATTGCTTGGAGAATAAGAAGTTTCCGCCCCTCCCCAGTACTTAATTGTCGATAACCAAATTCTAAGCGGTGAGCTAAACCAAAGTCGTCAATGAGTGGATCTGAAAGTTTATCTGAAGGTAAAAAATCTTTTGCTTTGGTACCAATATCATTTATATCAAGATAATCAGTTCTATCAATTTTTAGTTCTTGCTCATAAATACGTTGTTGCTGTTCAAACGATACTAAAGCGACACGATCAACATGAGGTATTTGGCATGTCTGTGCTGTTGCATCAGTTAATTCACCAGTAAAGAGTTGGTCTAAATATTGTTTACCTGAACCATTTTTACCTAACACACACCAATATTGGTTGTTTGTAATCTGCCAATCTTTGATATTAAGTTTAGCGTGTTGAAAGTTTTGAATATTTATCATGAATGTTTTAAGAGGTTCAATAGAAAAGTTAATGGTGTTATTTTATATTAACTTTTCTATTGAAGTTGGGTAATGATCAATGTGTGTTAAATACGGTTAAAGTGAATTAATTAGCGAGTTACGATTTAAGTCACTAATACATTTTGCACCCGTTAACGTCATTGCCACACGCACTTCTTTTTCATATAGGTCAAGCAAGTTTTCAACGCCTTGCTGCCCTTGCGCCGCTAATGCATAGATATAAGAGCGACCTAGCATTGTACAATCAGCACCCAACGCTAGCATACGTACAACATCCAATCCTGAGCGAATACCAGAATCTACAAATATTTTCAAATCACCTTTTACGGCATCGGCAATGTCAGGTAACGCCTTTGCTGAAGAAAGAACGCCGTCTAATTGACGACCACCATGATTAGAAACAACAATACCATCAGCACCAAATTTCAATGCATCTTTAGCGTCTTGAACATCCAAAATACCTTTGATAACCATAGGACCATCCCAGTATTCTCTGATCCATTCCAAATCTTTCCATGATATAGAAGGATCAAAATTATCACCTAGCCAGCCAATATAATCTTCTAAATTAGTTGCTTCACCTCGATAAGTTGACACATTACCTAAATCATGTGGCTTACCAAATAAGCCAACATCAAATGCCCATTTAGGATGTCGCATCGCTTGAAATATTCTCCGAGGGGCAGCAAAAGAGCCGCTCATGCCAGAATGCATGTCGCGGTAACGAGCACCAGGCACTGGCATATCAACCGTAAATATTAATGTTTTAACGCCAGCTGCTTTTGCACGTTCTAAAACATTTTTCATGAAGCCTCTATCTTTTAGTACATAGAGTTGAAACCACATTGGCCGTTTAATTTCTGGAGCTACTTCTTCAATAGGACATACAGACACCGTCGACATAGTAAACGGGATCCCTTTATTTTCAGCAGCTTTTGCAGCTTGAACTTCACCTCGCCGTGCATACATCCCTGTTAAACCTACAGGTGATAATGAAATTGGTAGACTCATTTTTTCACCGAAAATTTCGGTAGATAAGTCGAGTGTAGACATATCATTTAATACACGTTGTTTTAACGCAATATCAGATAAGTCTTCTACATTTCTACGAAGTGTATGCTCTTCATAAGAGCCGCCATCAATGTAATGAAACAAAAATGGAGGCAACGTTTTTTTTGCTGCAGCGCGGTAATCGCTAGGAGACGAAATGATCATGTTCATTTATCCTAATATATGTTTCTAAGCTTTATAGCGCTCAACTTTTTGTTGTTGCTCACCAAGTCCTGAGATACCTAGGCGCATTACATCACCTTCTTTCAAATATTTAGGTGGGTTAAAACCTAAACCAACACCAGGAGGAGTACCGGTACTGATAATATCACCCGGTTGTAAGCTCATAAATTGACTAATGTATGACACTAAAAATGGTACTTTATACACCATGGTACGAGTATTACCGTTCTGTACTCGTTCACCATTAAGTTCCAACCAGATATCAAGTTCATTTGAATCAGTAATTTCATCGGTAGTCACTAAGTAAGGACCAATAGGGCCAAAGGTGTCACAGCCTTTACCTTTACACCACTGCCCTTCTTTTTCTATTTGAAACTCACGTTCAGACAAGTCATTGATCACACAATAACCGGCAATATGAGCTAAGGCATCCTTTTCTGAAACGTATTTAGTTTCTTTACCAATCACTACACCTAACTCAACTTCCCAGTCTGATTTTTTAGATGCTGGCGGAAGTTCTACCGTATCATTTGGACCGATAATAGAAGAAGTAGCTTTCATAAATAATACTGGCTCAGATGGAACATCCATACCTGACTCTGCAGCATGATCCGCATAATTTAAGCCCACACAAATGAATTTCCCTACTTTAGAAATAGCAGGGCCGATGCGAACATTTTTATCTATTGCAGGTAAACTTGATAAGTCTATACCCGCAATTCTTTTGACTGAGTCATCAGCAAATAAGTTGCCATCTATGTCACTTACATGTGCTGATAAATCACGAATAATACCTTGGCTATCTAAAATAGCAGGGACTTCTTTGCCCGGATTTCCTACTCGCATTAATTTCATTTTTATTCCTATTTAAATAACTTTTGCTTGTGCCATAGCTACGAAAGTACCGGCAACAAGATGATATATATGTAATTTATTTCTATTAAAGCTTTGCGTTGTTAATTATTTAAGGTGACGAAACCGCCATCGATTGGGAAATTACTACCGGTAATAAAAGCCGCATCGTCAGAGCAAAGGTAATCTACCAATGCTGCTATTTCATCCGGTGTCCCCATTCTGCCAATGGGTTGACTTTTTGATAGTTTTTCAAACATCTCAGCCTGATTGTCGGGATAATTCTTTTCAATAAAATTATCAACAAAGGGAGTGTGTACTCTGCCAGGTGAAATACAGTTACACCTGATACCATCATCTATATAATCTCTAGCAACAGAATAGGTCATGGTTAACACTGCACCTTTTGTCATTGAATAGGCAAACCTATCGGTTATTCCAACAGAAGCTGCGATGGAAGCCATATTAATTATTACACCGCTTTTTTGTGCTTTCATCGATTCAATAACACCATAAATACAGTTATATACGCCTTTAACATTGATATTGTATAAACGGTCTAAATCACTCTCTTGGGTGTTTTCAATATTGCCAATATGCGCAATACCTGCATTATTCACCAAAATATCAATGGGATGTTTTTCATTAATACTTTTACATAACTCGACTATTTGTGCGTTATTTGATACATCAACAGCGTATGCCTCAGCTGTGCCACCAGAATCAATAATTTCTTTAGTCGTTTGTTTTGCAGCTTCTAGATTAAGATCAACAACTAAAATTTTCATTTTTTTTTGCGCAAGTCGTAAACAAATACTTTTGCCTATGCCACTTGCTCCACCTGTCACTAGAGCAACTTTTACTTTATCTGCCATTATCATGTGTAATTCCAAACCTTATACTAATGAACGGGGTAATCGATAGAAGTTTTGGGCATTCTCTGCCCAAACTTTACGTTTAATTTTAAATGGATAGTTACTAAGTAAAGATTTGGTCAACGAAACCCAAATATCATAGTCGCCATTTAATTTTACAACTGGCCAATCGCTACCCCACATAACCCTGTTTTCACCAAAATTACTCATAATGAATTCAAAATAAGGTAGTACGTCTTCAGTCTTTACTTTTCCTACAGGTGCTTCAGTTAATAAACCTGAAAGTTTGATAAAAACGTTATGACATTGGGCAATATTTTTGATTCTATTCTTCCAAAAATCTGAAGGTAACTTGGATAAATCAGGTTTCGCACAATGGTCAATCACAATGTTTAAGTTAGGGTGTCGACATGCCAAAATATGTATATTCGATAAATGAATATCTCTAATTAATGCATCGAACGTTAACTGGTTTTCAGCCATGAACTCAAAAATAGGGGTAAATTTATCTTTTAAAATCCAATTAACATCCTCGATATCTTGCAACATCGGGCGTATACCTTTGAAAAATTGATTTTTAGATAATTTTTCTAATTGATACACTGCAAGTAGATCTTCCATATCGATCCAGCCAATCACACCTGCTACATAGTGTGTATGTTCAGCTAAATTAAGCAAAAAGTCTGTTTCTTTTTCACTTGCTGCTGCTTGTATCAATACCGTTTGTTTGACGTTACTATTATTTAATTCAGGGGCTAATTGTGAGGGAAGAAAGTCTTGATAGAGAATCTTTAACTCCGGAGTTAACCAGCTATAGTCACCCCGGGATAATTGCCAGAAGTGTTGGTGGCTATCAACTCTTGCTATTCCTGCTTTAACTAATGTGTTGTCGATACTCATACGATATTTTCCGCAGAAAAGGGGAGTGGAGCAGCTTGATCAATAAGATGGTTTTCTTTTAAATCTTGCCAAAATTCATTAGGTATATTTTCGTTAAATAACTCAATCGTATGGTTCACTCGTTTTTCATTACCTAATCCAGGGATCACAGAACTAACTATGGAATGACCTAATGGGAATTGAAGAGCTGCCGCAGCTAATCTGACTTGAAACTTTGAACATATTGATTCAATTTTTCTTACTCTATCAATTATATGCTTTGGCGCAGGCTCGTAATTATAATGAGGAGTATTTTTTCCACTTACTCCAGTCGCTAAAATGCCTGAGTTATATGGACCGCCTAATATTATTGAAGCACCGTGAGCTTCACATTTAGGAAATAATTGATGGAGTGGGTTTTGTTCTAATAATGAATACCTACCAGCTAAGAGAAAGCAATCAAATTGCCCAATGTCCATGACTCGGTTACAAATTTCTACTTCATTAACGCCGAGACCTACGGCTTTTATTTGACCACAAGCTCTTAGCTCATCTAGCGCTTTATAGCCACTAGACTTTAATTGTTTAAAGTAATATTGATCTTGCTCACCATGGGTATCAATACCAATATCGTGCACTAATAAGATATCAATTTGTGCCAAACCTAACCGCTGCAAACTATCTTCATAAGAGCGCATAATACCATCATAAGTATAATCATAATGTGCATCAAACGGCATTGGTGTCGCAAAGCCATATCTTAGTTGCTTAATGTCAGCTTTATTATCTCTGCTAAGTATTCGACCAACTTTCGTTGATAAAACATAACTGCCTTTTATAGCACTTCTCAACGCATCGCCTACACGACGCTCACTTAAGCCTAAACCGTAACGTGGCGCAGTATCGAATAAGTTCATGCTTGAATTGATGGCTGCCTTTAAGGTTGAAGATGCTTCTTCATCAGATACTTCATGGTAAAGGTTACCCATTGAAGCTGCGCCAAATCCTAAAGGAGAAACGGCCAATGAAGTGTTGCCTATTTGGCGAGGTTCAAAGCGTGATGTCATAATTTCTTCTTTTCTTAATTTTACTAATAGTCATGTCTGACAATAAATTAATGAATAGCATCTGTTTAACTTAAACAAGATGGGCCGATAGATTCTATTTTTTGTGGTGACCCTGTGATATCAAATTTTTTATAAGTTAATATAAACTCTTTGTGGCCTAATTCTTCCGATTTACTTTTTTCACCTGAAGCTACTTTAAGTACACTTTCAAAAATAATATCACCTATTTCATTCACAGTTTTTAAGCCCTTAATTATTTCACCAGCATTAACATCCATATCTTCACTGAGTCTTTCGTATGTATCGGGGTTAGCACAAACTTTTATTACGGGTGAAATAGCGGAACCTACTACTGAGCCTCTGCCTGTTGTGAAAAGTATCATTAATGCACCGGATGCAATCATTTCAACAATTTCTGCATTATCAGAAATATTAGGGAAACCAAACATTGGCTCACCATCAGGAACAACATCCATTAAAAAGAGTCCTTTTTTATGAGGGATTTCTCCAGGTTTAATGATGCCATTAATATTAGACGAACCCGATTTCGCATAGGCTCCCATCGATTTTTCTTCTTGGGTTGTTAAGCCGCCTTCTGCATTGCCAGGGGCAAAACTGCCATAGCCCATTTTAGTGTAATATCTTTCTGCTTTTTCTACACAGGCTATGAGTTCCTGGCCTAATTTAGGAGATTCGGCTCTATTAGCCATAATTTGTTCACAACCTATCAATTCACCTGTTTCTTCAAAAATACAAGTAGCATCAGCATTAAGTAAAAGATCAAAACAAGCACCTACAGCCGGGTTTGCACTTATACCGCTTGTACCGTCTGAACCTCCGCAAATCGTACCTATCACTAAATCTGAAGTGAAAATTTCAATACGCTCAACATTACTTATATTTGTCAAAAGGGAGGTAGATTTTTCAATACCTAGCTCAATAGTGCTTTTTGTTCCACCGCATTGTTGAATGACTAATGTTTCGATTGGTCGTCCACTTTCGATAATAGTTTTAGAAAGCTTTTCTCTATTAAAACCTTCACATCCAAGGGAAACAAGTAAAACTCCGCCAACATTTGGATGGGTACAAAGTTTTTCCATCATCTGCAAGGAGTAATCGTTAGGGTAACAACCTGGAAAGCCGATAAGCTGAACATCATCATTATCTAGTTTGGATACAATAGTTTTGGCAACATGGTGGGCGCATTCAACTAAATAAACCACGACAACGCTGTTTCTAATACCTTTGCGGCCATCAGCTCTTAAGAAACCTTTCATCTTATTCTCCCGCTTTGGATTGTCTTGTATGGCTAGGAATATAGTCACTTTTCATATTGTGCAAATGGACATGACTACCTTTTGTTATATCGACAGTAGCTGAACCTATTGAGACACCATATCTAATAATATGTTGTCCCTTATTAATATTATTGCGAGCCACTTTATGACCAAGATCTATATTGCTTTCTAATATAAATTCTACATTAGTTAATTTTACCAATTCACCAACACTTGCAGCCTGGCAGCAAACTAAGATGTTATCAGTGTCATTTAATAAAAGAAATTTCCTATCTGTCATTTTATCCTCGAGCACATATATAAGCAGTTCTTATGGGTATTTTATCTATGTTTAGTAAAACCATATGTAAAGATATTTTATATGTGAAATATTAATTTAGATTTGAAATCTAATTCTTGAGGCATGATAAGTCAACCCTTTTATTGTTATTAATCTAATAATTTAACTAAGTTATTTTAAAATTTGGATTGTTTTTCTATGTCAAACCAATAGATTTTTTTTAAGTTGTTGTATTTTAATTCTTTTTGTATTTAATGCTTTTTAGATATAAAAAATAATTGCAGATATGAAATTATTGTGTAAGTCTATAGTAGCTTTATATACAAAATGTTATTTTAGATTTAAAAAAAATAGACCTTCCTTTAAGAGAAGGTTAACTTAATGACAATGGGGAGATAACAATGAATTATTCAACAGGCTCAAACAGTTTTGTGAAAAGTAAAACTGCCAAGTTAGTTAATATGGCGATAAAAGGAATGGCAGTTACTGCGTTAAGTATGCCATTTACATTTAATGCTTTTGCAGAAGAAGAAAAAGTTGATAAAGAAATTGAACTGATAACTGTTACAGGGATTAGAGGTAGTTTAGCAAAGGCGACTGAAGTTAAACGTTCTTTAGATGTAGTAGCCGATGTTATATCAGCCGAAGACATAGGTAAATTTCCAGATCAAAATTTAGCAGAATCTTTACAGCGCATCAGCGGTGTACAAATATCAAGAAACCGTGGTGAAGGTGATGATGTTAGTATTCGAGGCTTAAGCCCTAGTTTTAGCCGAATTCAATTTAACGGTAGAACCTTACCTTCAGCAACAGGTGGTCGCAGTTTTGACTTCACCATTTTACCTTCTGACTTTGTTAGTGCACTAGAAGTGTATAAAACTCCTTCAGCAGACATGGAAGAAGGAGCATTATCAGGTACTGTAAATGTAAAAACTCCTCGTCCTCTTGATTTAGGAAAGAGCTCACTTATTACTAGTATCAAGGGTATTTATGAAGAAAATTCTGGTAAAACAACACCCGATTTATCTGTGCTTTACACTAATGTAAACGATGATAACAGTTTTGGTATTACCTTAGGTGCTCACTATGATAAACGTATATTAGAATCACATTTTTATGAAGCCTTCGGTTTAGAGCCAGCAAATGAATCAGGTAAAGGGTTAGATTTCGATTTAAATGGTACAATTGATGACTCTCGATACCAATTTGATCACGCGACTAACTATGCCCTAGCAAAAGAAGAACGTGAAAGAACCACTTTTCTTGCAACAGCACAATGGCGCCCGTCTGATAAAATTGATATTTGGTTAGAAGGAATGTATTCAGAATTCGATATTGTAGGCGCTAAGGCTTTAAACTCATTTCGTTGGACAAACGTTGTAGCTGGAGGCTCAGTTTATGCTAGCCAAATTTCTGGTGATTTGATTGAAAGTTTAGGTGTAATTGGCGTTGATAACCGAAACAATGCAAGAACAGCAGATTCAAATGATACATTAACCTCGGTTGCTTTAGGCACAAATTACCAACTTAATGAAGATTGGTTAATTACTGCTGAAATAGCGTATGCAAAATCAGAGAATGTTAGTTCAGCACTTTCTCACGAGGTAATTGGGCGTGCTAATGCTCAATATGACTTCAGTAATGATTACGCCGGTATACCTTCATTAACTTATGCCGCCGGTTACGACCCATTAGACGGGAATAGTTTCCGTTCTCTAGGTTTTAATGGTGCACTTGATCAACCGATTGAAGATGAAAACATAGATATTAGAATAGATGTAGATCACTTTATTGAATGGAATATTGGTAATGATTTTTCATTTGTTAGTCTAGAATTTGGAGCAAAATATAGCTCTCGTTCAAAATACAATGGCTTTCGCAACATTGGTGTGAGTTCGCAAACTCTTGCAGGTATGTTAGGCGAAACTTATGATCCTAACATTGAAGGCGGTAGCTTTAATGCGGCTAGCTATATGTCTGTGTATAGTCCAAGCAGCTTCTTTGATGGTTATGATGGCTCAGCTACTTACCCGACAGAATGGCTTTCTGCTAATGTAGACACATTATTATCACATGTTTCTTTAGATGAATTAATTGCAGCAGGAACAATTACTGAAGGCGGCGCGAGTGTTATAGATGTTCAAGAAGATGTATTTTCTGGTTACGCAAAATTAAGTTTTAGCGGTGATGAAGACAAATTAAATGGTAACTTCGGTATTCGTGTAGTGTCAACCGACCAAGAATCAAGCGGTAATATTCCAGACTTTTCAACAGTTAAGTTTGATCAAGGTGGTGCACAAACTTTCGTAGACACGTCTGAAAGCTCTATGACACGTTCATACACAGAGGTATTACCTAGTTTCAATTTAAGTTATGACGTGAGCGATGATGTCGTTGTTCGATTTGGTGCCGCTAGGGTAATGTCTCGTCCAGATTTGGCCGTGTTATCGCCTGCAACAACCATTGATGTTAATGTTAAAACGATAAATTCAAGTAACCCTAATGTTGATCCTTACTTAGCAGATCAAATTGACTTGTCTTTTGAATGGTACTTTGAAGAAGCTGGTATGCTCTCAGTATCTCCATTTGTCAAGTTTATTGACTCATTTGTCGTGTCTTCAACTCAACCAGAACAAGTTACTTATACTGATTTAGGTGGAAATAACTCAGTAACTGATACATTTACTCGATTCTTACCAGATAACGGTAAAGGCTCTGATATGTATGGTTACGAAGTTAATTGGCAGCAACCATTAGACTTTGTTATTGAAGGTTTAGGCTTTTCGGCTAACTTTACTGTGGTACATGCGGATGAAATTCAAACCGCTGAAAATGGTCCATTACTGACTTTAGATGGTTTATCTGAAACCAGTTATAACATGGTTGCTTACTATGAGAATGAAACCTTTGGCGCACGTTTAGCGTATAACTACCGTGATAAATTTGTAAACAATGGAACTAACTACTTTGGTGATGGTTCATTTACCAATGATTATAAACAGTTAGATTTTTCCGCTAGTTATAATGTCACAGAAAACGTTTCTGTTATCTTAGAGGCGCTTAATATAACCAATGAAGTTCAAGTGCAAACTAACTCTTTAAATGTAAATAGAGGTTTAGAAGATGTAGGTAGCCGTTTCACTTTAGGTGTTAGAGCAGCATTTTAAGGTAGCTAGAGTACTTTAAAAACTTAGCTCAGGAGATAGTAATGGATGCTATCTCCTTTTTCACTTCTCAATTTAATAAACATAATAACTTTTCTAGGTGTAGCCGATGCGTATTTTTTTATTTTTGATCAGCTTCTTTTTAATTTCTTGTTCACCAGTACATAATAATGTTCAAGAAAAGGCAACGTCTGTTGCTGACAATTCAGAATTTTTAATGGCTTACCCTGATGGCCAAATACCACAAAATGGTCTTAGCTTAACCGATGCTCTGCAAAAAGCTAAAGCATTATTATCGTCAAACAAAAGTGTTAAATTAACGCTTACCTCCGGCACTTATTATTTAACAAAACCCATTATGCTGGGTCCTGAGTTTTCAGGAACAAAAGAACAGCCTTTTATCATTAGCGCAGAAGAAAAAGGCAAAGTAACGTTAAGCGCTGCTAAATTATTAGATTTAAACTGGCAACCTCATAACCAGTTAATGAAAGCACAGCTTACAGTAGAAAATATAGATCAACTATATATCAATGGTAAAAAGCAAATCCGTGCACGATATCCCAATTTTGACGCTTCAGTACAAGTTTTCAATGGCTATGCAGCTGACGCTATTTCACTAGAGCGTATCGCAACATGGAAAAACCCTGTTGGTGGTTTTGTGCATGCGCTACATGAAGGTCGTTGGGGCGGAATGCATTACCAAATTGAGGGCGTTGATGAAAAAGGTGAACTCAAACTAAACGGTGGCTTTCAAAATAATCGCTATTCTCCATTACATAAAAAATACCGCTATGTAGAAAATATTTTTGAAGAGTTAGATGCGCCTGGAGAATGGTACTTTGATAAAGATACATTAACGTTATATTTTTATCCGCCTCAAGGTATGGATTTAGCAAATAGCCAAATTGAAATATCTCAACTTGATCAAATAATTGTACTTCAAGGTGATTCAACAAATCCGGTAAAACATATCAATATTCAAGGAATAACCTTCACTCAAACCAAGCAAACGTTTATGAAAACTAACGAGCCACTTTTACGTAGTGATTGGGCTATATATCGTGGTGGCGCTATTTTAATGGACGGTACTGAAAACATTAGTGTAACCAATAATACTTTTTATAACTTAGGTGGCAATGCGATATTTGTCAGTAATTATAATCGCCATGCCAATATTGCTAGTAATGAAATATTTGATATTGGCGCGAGTGCTATTAGCTTTGTTGGTAGTGCAACAGCGGTAAGATCACCGAGTTTTGAATACCATGAATTTGTAGAGATTGCTGATATGGATATGGAACTAGGTCCTAAAAATGAAAACTACCCTTCAAAATCAATTGCTACCGATAATTTAATTTTCGATATTGGACAAGTCGAAAAACAAGTTGCGGGTGTGCAGTTATCCATGTCATCAGATATCACCGTTAGCCATAACTCTATTTATCGCGTACCTCGTGCAGGTATTAACGTTAGTGAAGGCACATGGGGCGGTCACATACTTGAATATAATGATGTTTTTGAAACCGTGTTAGAAACAGGCGATCACGGTGCATTTAACTCATGGGGTAGAGACAGGTTTTGGCATCCTACGCGTCCTGAAATGGATAAATTGGCGAAAACCCATCCTGACTTATATAAAGCCGATGTTCTTAGCCCAATTATTATAAGAAATAATCGTTTTCAGTGTGATCATGGCTGGGACATTGACTTAGATGATGGCTCATCAAACTATAAAATTTATAATAATGTTGCCTTAAGTGGTGGTTTAAAACTCAGAGAAGGTTTCAACCGTACCGTTGAAAATAACATCATCTTAAATAACTCATTCCATCCACATGTATGGTTTGAAAATAGCGATGACACCTTCCGTCACAACATTATATTGGCAAGCCATAAACCTATCCTCAACAATTTTTGGGGTAATGAAATTGATAAAAACTTTTTCACCACTGAGCAAGCATTATTAAAAGCACAAAAGTTAGGATTAGACTCAAATTCTAAATTTGGCGACCCATTATTTATCGCGCCTGAAAACGGCAATTATCAAGTCA
This sequence comes from Thalassotalea piscium, assembly GCF_030295935.1. Taxonomy (NCBI): domain Bacteria; kingdom Pseudomonadati; phylum Pseudomonadota; class Gammaproteobacteria; order Alteromonadales; family Colwelliaceae; genus Thalassotalea; species Thalassotalea piscium. Next base: position 3,617,249 of record NZ_AP027362.1, on the reverse strand, counting down.
GCGAAGAATCACTTGCTCTTACTGTAGGTTTTAAAAACTTTCCTATGGATCAATTTGGCGTGAAAAGTGAACACTTAAAACGTAAGGCTGAGAAGCCTGAATTCCCTAATTTATACCTCAACAATAATGATGCAGCTAACTCAAACGAAATGGATTTGTTTGGCGCTACCTTTAAATCTGTTACCACACTAGGTGAGCAATCAGCCTTAGGGATCCCAGAAATTGCAGGGGCGTTAATTATAAATATTGTACCTAACGGAAAAGCTGCGTTAGGCGGATTAAAGAAAGGCGATGTGATCCTGCGCGTTATTGATAGTGAATTTGGTGGTGCAGATAAAATAATAGCCATTAGTGATTTATTAACCTCATACCGCTCTAGAAAATGGCGTGGACATTTAGAAGTGGTCATTATGAGAAATCAGAAAGAGCAACATTTAGAGATTAATTTACTTGATTAAGTCTCTAAATTTACAAAAGGTAAAAATGATGTTTAATAAAATTTTAGTAAAATTGGCTGGATATTTAATACTTTTTTTATTTAGTATTTCAACGGCATATTCTAAAAATGAAAAACCCAATGTGTTATTTATTTTAACTGACGATCAAAGTTTTGATGCGTTAGGTAGTGCAAATAACCCACACATAAAGACACCTAACTTAGATAAGTTAGCCGCACAAGGATTAACATTATCTCATGTTTACAACCAAGGATCATGGTCGCCAGCCGTATGCGCTCCTAGCAGAGCCATGATTAATACCGGTCGAAATTTATTTGAAACTGGTATGCAAAATAAAGACGTGCCTATGGATGCAAGGCCTGATTATCCACTTTGGGGGGAAACGTTTAGAAACGCAGGTTATGAAACATTTATGACCGGTAAGTGGCATGTTTCACGAGATGCATTATTACGTAGTTTTGATGTTGGTCAGGCAGTTCATGAAGGGGGCATGACATATGATCATTATAATGCGGTTATGCTTGATATTAACGAAGGTGGTAATGGTGTTTCCAAGACTTATTCATCTAAAAAACATACCAGTGAATTAATCGCCGATGCCGCGGTTAATTATTTACAAAAAAAACAAGATTCGCAGGATAAACCTTTTTTAATGTATGTGGCCTTTTTAGCTCCACACGATGAAAGGCAGTCACCAAGCCACTTTGTCGAAATGTATCCCGGAGAGTCCATTCCTTTACCAACTTCATTTAAACAGCAGCATCATTTAGATCAAGGTGATTTTTGGATCCGTGATGAAAAATTACTGAGTATTCCAAGAAAAGAAGATGAAATGAAAACGTTCATCGGGGAATATTATGCAATGGTTTCACACTTAGATGAACAGGTAGGGAGAATATTAGCTACCCTTGAGTCTTCTTCTTTTGCGGATAACACTATTATTATCTTTACTTCGGATCATGGTCTAGCTGTTGGTCGTCATGGACTATTAGGTAAGCAAAATCAATATGATCACAGTATACGCGCACCATTTATCATTGCGGGAAAAAACATTGATAAAGGTAAAACAATCAAAGGGAATATTTATCTGAATAGTATTTTTCCAACTACTGCTGAGTTAGCGGGTATTAAAGTACCAAGCACTGTTCAAGCAAAAAGTTTTGTCCCGTTATTAGAAGGCAAGCAAGATTCGATGAATGATACTATTTATGGTGCATATCGTCATTTTCAACGTATGGTAAGAACAGACGATTTTAAATATATTTATTATCCACTTATCAAAGAAACTCAACTTTTCAATTTGAAAAATGATCCTGAGGAATTAACCAATATTGCCACTGACGCTAAGTATGCTGAGCAGTTAAATAGGATGAAACAAAAGCTAACAACATTAATGAAACAATATAAAGATCCTGTCGATCTCAATAATCCAATGAGTTCATATAGTGACGCTGGTTTTAATACCGATGCTTGGTCACTGCAATATACGGAATATCATTAGCTTTTAATTTCAAGAACACTTTCATATTAGTTGTATTTTAGTTGCAGATAGGGCTTAAAAAAACTTACAAAACTTATTTGCTTTAATAATTTTCTATTTACATTGCAGGAAAAAACATGAATAAACATCAGGACTCGGATGTATTAAACGACGATAAAACTAGGCACTCGCTTCTAGCACCAGGGATGTTAATTCCATTTTTAATGATTACTGCTTTATTTCCACTTTGGGGGTTTGCAAACGATGTTACCAACCCTTTAGTTAAAGCGTTTAAAGACATATTTTTAATTTCAAATGCACAAAGCAGTATGGTGCAATTTGCCTTTTATTTAGGTTATGGGATCATGGCTATTCCTGCCGCGATTTTCATCCGTAACTACTCTTATAAAGCCGGTATTTTATTAGGATTAGCACTATATGCAGCTGGTGCAATGTTATTCATTCCTGCTAGCTTGTATATGGAGTTTAATTTTTTCCTCGCCGCACTTTGTATTCTAACATGTGGGCTTGCTTTACTAGAAACAACTGCAAACCCATATATCTTGTCTATGGGACATCCATCAACCGCAACAAAGCGGTTAAATCTAGCTCAAGCTTTTAATCCAATAGGTTCATTAACTGGTATGTTCGTCGCTTCAACATTAATTTTGAATAAGCTACAAGTAGAAGAGTTTAGAGCTGCGGAGAAGTTAGCTCATCCAGAGTATAATGATTTATTACCTTCTGTTGTTGACGGTAAGTTAACCCAAGCCATTCAAGAGTTTTCAGTAAACGAACCAATAAAACATCAAGCAATGCAAGCGGCTGATTTGGTGACAGTTAGAGGCCCATATATAGCAATTGCTACAATTGTTACGGTTCTATTTTTTGTATTTTTATTTTATAAGTTACCTAAAACCATGAGCAATAATAAGCCACTTACGTTAGCTGAATTAAAGGTAACGTTTATGAGGTTAATTAAAAACAAGCTTTATATAGAAGGGGTGGTAGCTCAAGCATTTTATGTTGGTGCACAAATCATGTGTTGGACCTTTATCATTCATTATGGAATGACAGTCGTTGGTTTAACGTCTTCACAAGCACAAAATTATAATATAATTGCGATGAGTGTTTTTTTAGTGAGTCGTTTCATTTGCACTTTTTTACTTAGTTATATTAAACCCGGTCACTTATTAATGTTACTAGCAACTTGTGGAGGAGGATTGATTTTAGGAACTATTTTCCTAACTGGATTCTATGGATTGTATTGCTTAATTGGTGTTTCTGCGTGTATGTCTCTAATGTTTCCCACGATATATGGTATTGCCTTAAAAGATATGGGAGACGATGCTAGTTTAGCTTCGGCAGGTTTAGTGATGGCGATTGTTGGTGGTGCGTTAATGCCGCCTTTACAAGCGTCTTTGATTGATGATAATCCTTTAATTGCTTCCATTCCTTCAGTACAAACCTCTTTCTTGATGCCGTTAATATGTTTTGTTGTAATCGCTATATTTGGCTATCGTTCTCATTATGTTCATAAAAGTTAAGGTTTAGATTATGAATAGGCAGTATTGTTTAACGCTAGAATTACATGATGACGATGAGTTAATTAAGTTATATGAAACATATCATAAGGCAGGTAATGTTTGGCCAGAAGTGATTACTAGTATTGAGGAATCGGGCATAGAAAATATGTCTATTTTTCGAATGAATGCACAATTAATTATGGTTATAGAAGTTAATGAAACTTTTAGTTTTGAGGATAAAGCTAAAAGTGATTTAAACAATACCAAAGTACAAGAGTGGGAACGTTTGATGGAAACCTTTCAGAAAACTGATAATGTAGATACGAAAAAAAGTAAATGGCAGTTAATGGATAAAATTTTCTCTTTAACTGAACATAAAAACCAATAACATTTTGTATTTGGTATAATACAAAAAATGTAAATATTTAATTTTATTATTGAGAATTCAAATGACTGAAAAAAGCAAAGCTAAGGAGTCTGGCTCTCGCAAAAAGCACTATACAGCACCAGCCCTTGAAAAAGGATTAGATTTACTTGAATTACTTTCTAATGAAGTGAATGGCCTAAACATTGGGGAAATAACACGTAGGCTTGATAAGTCTGTTGGAGAATTATTTAGAATGTTAGCTGTACTCGAGCAAAGAGGATATATAGAACTTCCTGCTGGCAGTGATAAATATAGACTAACGATAAAAATGTTTAGCTTGTCTAATCGTTTTCCGCCAATAAAAAGATTAACTTCGCTTGCCAATCCAATAATGCAAAGTCTTTCTTATACCATTGAACAATCATGCCACTTAGTTATTTATTATGAAGGAAAGGGGCATGTTGTGGTTCAACAAGACTCACCATCTACCCGTATTTTTAGTGTTCGATTAGGCGCTGAAGCCCCGTTGATGAACACTTGCTCAGGCCATTTATTACTTGCTTTTTCAAATAAAGAAAAACGAGAAATGATGTTAAATCGTATTCCTGAAAATCACCCTAGGCCAAATAAGCGAGGGTTAAATGCTATTCTTAAGCAAGTGGTAGAACAAGGGTTTGAGAATATCACTAGTGCGCAAGCTCAAGGTGTTCAAGATATTGGTTATCCTGTTTTCGATGATACAGGTCAAATTGTGGCAGCGTTGGTTGTTCCGTTTATTGGCTTTCTTGATGGCTCTCGTTCTGTAGATACTGATTTAGCACATGTGAAAATTAAATTAGCCGCTGAAGAAATGTCTAGATTATTAGGATATGAAAGCGAATCAATCTAATTAAGGTTGCCTAAAGTAGTGTATTTGTTAAGAGAAGTTTTATTGTTATATTAAGGCTTTTCTTTTCCTTTAATATATTCGGTATATTCTATAACAAAATGGTTGTCGTTTAGTATTTACGTAAGATTAACTATGAAGAATATTTAGTAAATACTCGTCAATCACCTCATGGTTTTCTATTTAAATTCGTCTGTTTAATTAGGTTTATATTAATAATATTTCAAGTGTTTTTTGTATAATTTACCAATTGAACGTTATAAAAGGAGGCATTAAGCCTCCTTTTATAATGATATTATGGTGTAATTTCGAATCTATCTATTACGCAATAGTAATTAGTAGAATTACTGTTTTTAGTTCCATCCACAACAACCTCAATAGTATGAGAGCCTGACGTTAGGTCTTGCTTACTAAAAACCTCTGCTCTATCTATCCAAGTTGAAGAATATAAATCAACAGTATCTATTAAGTTACCGTCTATTTTAACTTGGCATTTTCCACCACCCGTATTCTTCCTAGAAATAATTTTGACGCCTGTACCATTAAAAGTATAAGAAGCTTGAGTATTGCTAACCTTTGAATAAGACACAACGTTTAAATGAGCTTCATCTTTCTCATGAAACGCCCAATCGGGATCATAGTTGATGTCATGGTGTATTGAATCTATGACATAACCTTGTGGTACAGTTTCATTATATTGAATGTAGTCAACGTGCACCCATGAATTACTCGCTGCGGGATTAGCTTCAGCGCTACTCTTAGTTCTTACTCTTACATCCTGAAAGCCAGGAACAAGGATTGGACTTGAATAAACAAGTACCTGGTGTTGTTTGGTTGAGCTGTATGTATCAACTGTTCCTACAACCTCGCCGTTAATCCATACATCAAATACTCCGCCACCTGGGCCCAATTGACTGAAAATTTGGAAACGATCACCAGTAAACTCAAAGTCAGCACTTCTTTTATCAATATTTGTATAGTGAATAGTATTTCCATACGACTCATTGCGTGCTTGATTACTCCAGCCTGAGCCATAATCAAATTCAGCTCCGTCAGCTTTGTTAGTGAGTTCTGGAGTATAAAAAACGTGATCCAGAGTACAAGTACCTCCGCCTACATTCGTAAACTCTAGAGTATGTTCTCCAGATTGTAGTGGGCCACTATCAAAAAACTTGACCTGATTCTCATCGTTACTTGAATATTGACTGATTGTTTCAACTGTTGAACCATCTATAGAGATACTACAGTTGCCACCAGTACTTTGCTTTTTACCCCATAACTCGATACGAGAGCCTGTATATGTGATGGTAGCAGTATCGCCATTTTGTGAGCTTTCAGCCAAATAGCGGTCTGAGGCGCCAAGATCTTCTTGTGTTGTACTAAAACCTGAATAAACAAGCATATCGTCGTCTTCCGACACAAAAGCTTTACCATGTTTCATGGCTTGGCCTATCATCACCCACTGATTAACCACTCTTTCGTCAATATCACCATCTAGATAAGGAGCAACATTCCAACTGCTCACCGCACCGACTGATCTAAGACCATACATATATTCTAGCAGCACAGGCATTTTATATCTTGCGTTCTGCCAAGAGCCACCAACTTCAGAATCAGGCTCTTGTACAGCCCAACCTCTTTGCATTTGATCAAGACGATAATTTAACAAGCCATTTGAATCAAACTTAGATGCGGGCTTTAAATAGTTAAGATCTTTATTCTTCAGGTGACCAGCGGTAAAATTAGTAATGTGGCTAACATCACCGTCATTTGCGAAAGGGATTTGTCTATTTTCATTCTGCCCCCCCACGTTGTAGGCAATGAGTGCACCTGCGTTACCAGAGCGCAAATACCCAGCGAATTCACTTGGATCAATCTTACGTGAATGGCTACTTTTAGCCATATTATCAATCCACCATGCAGATACCTTGTCGCCATAATGGTCTGAAGTCATCTCTACAGTTTCATACATATTTTGCAGCCAGTCTCCATCTGGAAATCCAATCTGATCTTGAAAGGCTTGCTCTTCGGTATCTGGTAGTGGGTTAAAATAAAAACCGAGTTTGATGCCCCTAGCGTTTAAAGCTTCATATATATCATTCATTAAATCTCTGTCAGCAGATCTGCCAGCATAAAGATTTTTCATATTCGCTGAAGCAGTGCTAGGCACCGGAAATGGAAGATTGTAGTCATGATGGGTGATAGTAAAAAACAAGAGATTTACGCCACCAGCTTCAAGCATGTCGGCCAACGGCTCTACTGGAAAATTTTGAATGCGTTCATTCCATGGAATGAATACGGGTAAATCTGAGTTTTCATTAAAGTGTAAAAACGTAGTAATACCACCTTTTGACATCTCCTCAACTGCATCACTCTGACTTGCATTAGCAAAACCAGCTCCTGCAATTGTAGTGGTTAACAAAAACGATGTTAGTCTAAATTTACGCTGTAGCGTGTTTATATACTTATTCACTTTTTATACCTCTGTTTTATTTTGGTTTGTTATTTTCATTGAGTAATTGAAATAGTTGTTAGTTATTCGCACGACGCTGTTTAATTTTTAAACAATGCTACATGTTGTAATTTATATATGCAAATAATTTTTATATTTGAAATTTCGGATTTAGAGTGAATTCACTTAACCCCAATCATTCGTCAACTTATACAAGTGATATCCAGCGAATCAATTCATACTCTTTATGCTGTAGTCAGTTGGTTTTGACCGACGTTCACATTTAGATGGCAATATTTGATTGAAAGTGGCATAGGCAGAACTGATCATGGAACCAGCACTGCATTGTTTCTGTAGGAGGGTGGTTAACGGGGTTAAAAAGGAGTTAGGTTTATACCTCTTACAAAAGTAAAAAAATAGAGCTGATCATAAGTGGTTTATGAGGTTATGATTGAGCTATAATTTATCTAAGGCTTTCTATCTCGTTATGGGGGCGAAACCGCCATAGAGTATTTAGTCTAAATACCACGGGTTTTAGTTTAACAACTAGATGGCGATTTTTAATTTTTTATGTTTCCGTACCTTCAGAAATTGATAGGGCATCTTCAATTTCAACACCAAGGTATTCAATTGTACTTTGTAGTTTTGAATGGCCAAGGAGTAGCTGTATAGCTCGCAGGTTTTTTGTTTTGGCGTATATTAGTGATGCCTTAGTACGCCTAAGAGAATGTGTACCATATTGAGTTATGTCTAAGCCTAGTTTCGATACCCAATTCTTAACTATATTGGCATAGTAGTGATAGCAAATATGGTGGTCAGGCTTCCTTGGGCTAGGAAATAAAAAATCAGACGAAGATAGTTCATTTATACAAATCCATTGACTCAAACACTGTTGTGTCTTTGGTGTTATTTCAAATTGAACTTCTTTGTGAGTCTTTTGTTGTTCTATCATTGCACGAGATTGAACAAGGGATGATGATGATATATCGCGTACTCTTAAGCTTATTAAATCACAAGATCTAAGCTTACTATCTATGGCTAAATTAAATAAAGCTAGCTGCTCAAGTTTATTTTCGATTTCTAACCGTATTCGAATGCGCCAAATTTCTTCGAGTTTAAATGCTTTCTTTTGACCTACACGTTTACCTTTATTCCAAGCTGACATGTTTAATTCTCCATTTTAACTGTTGACTTGAAAGTTAAGACTAATAGAAAGCTTTATGAATACCGAGGTGAGAAATCAAATATGAAAGCTATATGAGTAATATTTTTGTTTAGTCGAAATGGTGTAACTATTAGTGGGTAAATTTTTAATAAGTAAGCTATAAATTAAGATATTGTAATTTTTATGGTTAACGATGTTTCTTTTTACTCCAAAATCTAAAGCTTATGACGATGAGGCATTAGAAAGCTATTTGATACGAATTGTAAATGAAAATTTTTTTGATTCTTATCAACAACTAAGTCGAGCTATTAAAGATGAGTTGAGAGAGCTTGATTTTGAAGCTTACGGTGCTTTTCCTTTAGATTTAAAGTTATTAAATATATATCATGCTAAGCAAGATAGTCATTTCCGAATGAGAGCTTTTGAATTACTTGAATCTTTACTAAACCTTCCAAAATTTGAATTGCAAAAACTCGCTATTTTTAGATCATATAAAAAAATAAACTCACAATCTACCGTAAATTGGAAGGGCATTGATTTTCCTCTTAGCTTTGTTCGATATGAGGGCGCTTCTCCATACAGTATTCCCATATGCCCTGAATGCTTGAGAGATGAACCCTATATTAGACAGGTATGGCACTTCAAGCATTATCAGGCATGCGATAAACACAATCATAATTTAGTTGAAAAATGCCCTTCATGTAATTTATGTATTAATTATATTGCAAATGAATCAATTACCCATTGTTCTTGTGGCTTTGAATTAACTAATACAAAACCTTTTAAAGCACCGGAATTCAAAGCTTTACTCTCATCATCAATGAGGGGTAAAACACTTGATTCAAGTAATCCAATTTTAAATGATACTCCTTTGTATCAAAAGCTATCAGCAATAGCTTGGTTTCAAAAAAGATACTTTGAATTAGACTCTTTTGATAACGAATCGATTATTAATTATTTTGAAAAATGGCCGAAAAACTTTTATCAAGAACTTGATGAAATAGCGAAAGACGCAGAACTTAAATTAATTGATACATTCAATAAAACTTCGTTTACTTTTATATTTGGTAACTTAATTTTCTCATCAAATTTATTGTCTGAGGGTAGAAGTAGAGGACATTTTGTTTGGACTACTGTTGAGAATTATTTGCTAGATTTAGTAAGTAAAAACCCTAAATCACAAAAAACTAATATTGCTGATTCATTGATTAACATTGCTGAAGCTTCAGCTATTTTATCGACCTCTTATGAACAAGTGTACAGACTATATGAAAGTGGAACATTAAAAGCGGCATTTAGACCAAAAATAAAACAAAAACTAACAACTAACGAAGGTGTTTTCTTTTTAAGGCAAGTTGTTGAGCTTAAAAAAAGCTTTGGGGATCATTATTCGGGAGTGTATTTATCTAAATGGTAAATTATAAAACGCTTAAAGAACTATTAATTATTGATGATTTAAAAGAAAAAAATAATCAGTTAAGAAAAGCTTTTAGTGCCTACACCTCTTTGATTGATATAACAGGGCTTGAAAAGGCTGCATTGATTATTTTACTTAATTTAACTCACCGAAAAGCGTTAGTTGAAGATTTATGTAACGAAAAATTAGCTAAACGTACTTTGCTGGATGAAGCACATTTTGATAAATGTGTTAATGAAATAGAGTGGCTACATAGTCATAACTTAAAATATCCTGATATAAAGGTGAGCAAACAGCGATTACTGGTTCCACATCCATCTATTATCTCTGGGGTTATAAGTGGTGCTAATTGTCAGCGTACGTTAGGTTGGTCACATAATAGTACGACTATTAATTGTGCAAAATTATTTTGTTGCCACTTTTATTGGCAAGGCAAAATTGTTTGTTTAACCGACTTACTGTTAAGTAATAATGATGTGTTTAAAAAGGTATTTAAAACATTAGGATTTATAGCAGAGGATTATAATCGGCTTTGTCAAAGAGTTAAAAAACTCCTGCCAGAGTCAGATATTCCTGTTACTGTCGATCGGTTTTCTAAGCAAGTTCAGTTTCCTTTTCGCGATAAATATATATCGCTAACGCCTGTTGTTAGTCACTCCCTTCAAGCAGAAATTCAAATTAAATCCAGAGATAGAAAAGGTAGATACGCTAAACTTGAACATGTTCGTCCAAGCTCTATGGGGGAACTTGTTGCTTCTCTTGGTGGAAATATATCGTTGCTCAGTTATCCGCCTAACATTACCCCTGCTTCAGGAGATTACACTGAAAAAATGTTGTGGCTATTAGAGCGAGGTAAGGATGTATTTAATAATAAAATATTATCGTCTGATAATTTTATTCATGCATTAAAACTATTAATTTTCAGTCCATTAAAGTTAACACATAGGCAACGTAAAGAAAGTGTACTTACTTCTTTTAAAGTTATTCGAGCAGGTTTATTTCAATGGTTACAGCCTATTATTGATTGGCGTTTTGAGCTACAAGATAACAATCGTGTTTTGGATTTATCACAATACAAACACGGAGAATTAATTTTTAGATTATTAACTGTTGATCAAGTTAATAATAGTATAACTGCTTCTTTATTTGAATATCTTAATAATAATTTACCTGAAAGGTATGCATACCATCAAGCCATAGTTTTACGCTTGAGGCGTCTTTTAACTAGTACTTTAAATCGTATAGTAAAGTCAGAAAGTATTGAAGAGCCAGTTAATGTTGATGGAGGTAACAAACGATTTTTGTACCTCAGAAATATTCAGGTGTTTGATGCTCAAGCACAAGCAAATCCTTATTGTATAGGAGTGCCTTCATTAACGGCTGTTTGGGGAATGCTTCATAATTATCAACGACGGTTAAGTGAGCGTTTAGGCGTGACAATATGTTTTTCATCCTTTTCATTGTTTATAAGAAATTACTCGTTAGTTAAAGGGAATGAGCTACCTGCGTTTTCAATGAATGGACCTAATCAAAAAGTATTCAAAAGATCGGGCGTGACAGCAAATCGATTTTGTGATTTAACTTTTGACATTGTCGTAAGATTGGATGGCGATGAAGACAGCATTGAAAAGTTAGAGCAAAACAACCAAGTGTTGAAGGCATGTTTCCCTTCTCGATTTGCTGGTGGGGCTATGATCCCTGACTGGCAAAAGATCAATTCTACTTGGTGCCAGTTATACCAAAATGAAACTCAGCTGTTTTCAGTATTAAAGCGGCTGCCTAGCTTCGGTCAGTGGTTGGTGCCACATACAGCAAAATTACAGAGTTTAAATGATTTAACTAGTTTATTAATTGATAACACCAATTTGTCTCCTGTGATGCAGGGCTTCAGCTTTTTAGGTAAGCCAATAAATAGGTCGGGGGCTTTAGATTCATTGCACTGTTTTGCTGAACCCGTGATTGGAGTTGCGCAATACATGAGTGCTTATAAAGTAAGATATAACGGAATGAAACATTTTTTTAATAAGGCTTTTTGGTCGTATGAAGTTCAAGAGGCATATATATTGATTAAAAAGGCGAAGGCAAGTTATGGAATTGTGTAATTCTCTAAAATACAACCGTTCACTTTACCCTGGTAAAGCAGTCTTTTTTTATAAAGATTCCACTAGTGATTTTATTCCTTTAGAAGCCGAAATTGCTTATATCAGGGGTAAAAAGTCAAGTTTTGCAGAAGGGTTTAATGCTGATTCATCTCCTAAAAACTCTGCTCCTCAAGATTTGTCATTTTCTAACCCTTTAGCCATTGAAGAATGTTATGTACCTCCTAATGTTGAAGCCATATATTGTCGATTTTCATTGAGGGTGGAAGCTAATTCACTAAAACCTGCAGTTTGTAATAATAACGAGGTTTTTGATCTTCTACAGGATCTTGCCGCAGCATTTAAGGAAATAAATGGTTATAAAGAGTTAGCGTTGCGATACGTTAAAAACCTATTAATAGGAACTTGGCTTTGGCGTAATCAAAATAGTGGGAACACTGAAATTATTATAAAAACGAGTTTAAACAATGTTTACAAAATAGAGAATACTCGTTTTTTAACTTGGGATAGTCAGTGGCCAGCAATTGATAAAAAAGTACTAGAAGAGCTATCTGTAGAGCTTGAAGAAGCATTAAGTAATCCAAATGTTTTCTGGGTGGCAGATATTACAGCTAAAATTCAAACCAATTTTTGTCAGGAGATATTTCCTAGCCAACCTCTTTTAGATGCCGGAGAAAAGGGACTATTAAAAAAACAGCTCTCTAAAGTGAAATGTGCTGATGGTAAAAGTGCGGTTGTCTTTCATCGAGTAAAAGTAGGGGCTGCAATACAGTTGATCGATGATTGGTGGTCAGAAGAAAGCGCTAAATGCTTACGTGTTCATGAGTATGGAGCTGATCAGGATTATTGGGTGGCATTAAGACCACCCGCGTCAAAAATAGACTTTTATTCGTTATTAAAAAGGGCACCTGAATTTTTGAAAGAGTTAGAGCAGGCTAAAGGTCAGAATGATTTACAGATAATGCATCAAATATATTATCTATTTGCTATTTTTATAAAGGGTGGACTTTTCCCAAAAAAAGGAGGTAAATAATATGACCCGTTTTTATTTTACAGTTCGTTTTTTACCTGAAAGCGCAAATGTTAACTTATTGGTCGGAAGGTGCCTTTTTATTATGCATGGCTATATTACTAAGCATATTATTCAGGGAATGGGTGTAAGCCTACCTGAATGGCAACAAGAGTCTGTAGGGGCTGTTGTTGCATTTGTTCACTCAGATAACAGAGTACTTAATGAACTCAAGCAACAAAACTACTTTAAAGATATGCAAGACTGCGGTTTTTTTGCTGTTAGCGAAGTTACTCAAGTTCCGGTTGATTGTCCTGAAGTTAGGTTTAAACGAAACCAGACAATAAAGAAAATTTTCACGTCAGAAAAAAAGAGGCGATTAAAAAGACTTGAGAAAAGAGCGAAAGATCAAGGTAAAGAGTTTAACCCTGAGAAATTCAGTTCAGTAAGAGAGTTTGATTTCTTTCATCGAATATCTGTTGCTAGTGTCAGTAAAAGTGCTGATGTTGAACTTTATATTCAAAAGCAAATAGATATAGATCGTATTGAAACTGGGTATAACAGCTATGGTTTAGCAACAAATGAAAAACACTCTGGTACAGTCCCTGACTTATCAAAGAGTTTTGATTCCTTTTAACTTTAAATTATTCAGTCTAAATTAAATTATTGAATTTGTATGCTTTTCAAAGTTGTTAAATAAAATAGGTCTTTTTAATGCTTTGTGTGTAATTTACTGATTTTAAAAAGAAGGTTAAGCTAAAGTTATTGTGTAATGCCGCATAGGCAGCTGATGATATTCAATTCCATTGGAGTCGAGAAGGCGAAGAGTATAATGCCGAACAGGCAGTTGAGAATTATATCTGGACTTTATGGCGAAAATATAAATGGTGTATTGCCGCATAGGCAGCTAAGAAAGAGGGAGGAAATCGCTATAGTCTTAAGATGAAATACTTGCCGTATAGGCAGTTGAGAATCACGATGAAAGTTATATTAAAAAAGGGATGATATATGATGCCGCATAGGCAGCTGAAAATGGCGGAAGCGTTCCATAAACATTAACTATTTATTTTATGCCGAATAGGCAGTTAAGCTAACCAAGGTGGTATGTTTTACTAAACTTTAGTTAAATGTAATTTTATTACATTTAACAGTGCTCGTTTATAATTTGAGATTTTTTGTCAAGGTATGGTTATATTTTATGTCAGCATATGGTTTCAGGTGTTAGATAAGTATTTGTTTTACCATTGTGGCTTATGTCAGTACATGGTTTTAGCGACAACAGGGTGGGCAACAAAAGCCCATTAGCTAATTATATTCTGCTAAGGCATAATTGCCCCGTTCATTCTTATAAAACAAACTTTATAGTATCAATAGGAAAGATTATGATCCACAGCATGACCGCGTTTTCGCGCGTAGAAGTAAAGGGTGATTGGGGTAACGCAGTTTGGGAAATTCGTAGCGTAAACCAACGATTTTTAGAAACCTACTTTCGCTTACCCGAACAGTTTAGAAGTATAGAACCGGTATTAAGAGAACGTTTTCGCAAGCAATTAAATCGCGGCAAAGTTGAATGCAGCTTACGCTTCAATGCCAAGGCCTCTGAAAAAAACAACCTAACATTAAACAAAGAGCTCGCCCTTCAATTAATTGAACACGCAGGCTGGATAAACGAACAAACCCTAAATAGCCAACTAAACCCTGTTGAAATAATGCGTTGGCCAGGCGTAATGGAAGCTGAAGAAACCGACATGAGCCTAATACAAACAGAAATACTGGCAGGATTTGACCAAGCGCTTACCGACTTTATAGCCGCAAGAGCAAGCGAAGGCGAAAACATGAAACAGCTTATTGAACAGCGTTTAGACGCAATAGTAGTGGAAGCTGAAAAAGTAAAAGCCTTTATGCCAGAAGTTATTCAATGGCAGCGTAACCGTATAATTGACAAGTTTACCGATGCAAAAATAGAGCTTGAATCAACCCGTGTTGAACAAGAGTTGGTACTACTGGCACAAAAAATGGACGTAGACGAAGAGCTAGACCGCCTATACAGCCACGTAAAAGAAACCAAAAGCATACTGAAAAAAGGCGGGGCACAAGGTCGCCGACTAGACTTCATGATGCAAGAGTTTAACCGCGAAGCCAACACCCTAGGCTCTAAATCAATAAACGCAGATATCACAAATTCAGCAGTAGAGTTAAAAGTACTTATTGAACAAATGCGCGAGCAGATCCAGAATATTGAATAATGTTTCAGTAAAAGTCACGACCACTCAAAGCCCTTGTCACAAGGGCTTTTTTAATTATTAAATTGAAAGTTTGTTTCAGGGGCATTCATGAAAAGTCAAAATAGTGGTGACTTATAGGTGATCGTAAATGATAACGTGGTTACCATAGAGATATAAAAGTCACCGATTTAAGAGCAGCTAATGAAAGATGCAGAAATAAAATCTCTTGTTGAGTCAGAGATGAAAAGAAACATCCGATAGACGACAACTTATACCTAAAACCATTAAAACCAGGAAAAGCTTCTTGGATATTTAGATATACATTCGGACAACAAAGCTAAAGTTAGAAATGGCATAGATCCTAAAATAGAACGTCTTAAATCTCATAATTCAAATATAATGACTGTAGACGAGGTGGCACAAGAATGGCTGAAAGCGCGCAAAAGAAACATAGAGAATCCTCAAATACCAGAGAGAGTTTATACTCGCGACATTAGACCCTACATTGGAAAACTTCCTGTCGATATAGTTACATCACGTGATATTTATGACATCGTTCAAAGAATAAATGACTCTGGACGTCCTACAGTTGCAAATGATGCTTTAGATCACTGCAAACACCTGTTTACTCAAGCAATAATTCTAAATGAGATAAAAAATAACCCTGCCGCAGTCTTAACACTAAAACATGCGGGAGGAACAGAAAAATCTCGCACTAGAAATTTATCATTTGAAGAAATTGAAGTTGCATTAAGGGTTATGAGAGAAAACAAAGATCAATTTACCAGAGAAAATTGTATTGCCGTTTGTTTGCTTTTATCGTTGGGTGTTCGGAAGTGTGAGTTAATAGCCGCGCCTTGGTCAGAACAATTTTTAAGCGAATTGAAAGTAAGGGCCTTCGACTCAGAGTATCTATTTCCTGCAAGACGCACCTCAAAAAGAAGATCGTATATTTCTGATGACACCCTGAATCATGCACTCGGAACTTTGTTTGGTGTCCCAACAACTTACCAAAAGAAAAAGAAGATACAACCTTATGGGCGAGCAAAGCATGAAACATTTTACAATTCATGAACTTAGGAAAACATGTCGTAGTAGGTTATCAGAATTAGATGTTGAAGCTAATGTTGCAGAAAAGTGCCTAAATCACGCAATAAAAGGCGTTGAAGGCGTATATGATCGTTGGGGATATTTTGATAAGAGAAAAATGCTCTCACCAAGTTAACCGATAGGTGGAGCGATACTGGTAACGGATATATTGTCATTAAATCAAATGGTTAGTAGAGTTGTTTATTGCAATTATATTTTCTACTTTTCTGAATGTTAAAGTGATTAAGTAAATATACCCTTGACTTTACTTAATTGTACACTAAGATAGTTAAGTAAATTGATTTTGGTATTTACTTAACTAGCTTGAAGGGAACTATAATGAGCAGTGAAAACGCGATTAAACTAGCACTTAATAAATTAGGGTGCACTCAAAAAGAACTTGCAGCTAAATTAAGTGTTTCTCCCGCTCAAGTGAGCAAATGGAAAGGGGGAGAATATATGTCTCTTGATATGGAAGAAAAGTTAGGTTCATTAGCTGGAATTGGTAAAAGAGATCCTGATTTGATTGTTTGGACGGGGGGGATTGAGCAGGCTGATAAATGGAAAAAACTCATATGCTACCTTGCGGACTCAGCAATAGAAGAAGCCGAAACTGGTTACAATACATATACATTAATAGATGAAGAAGACCAGAGGGATCTATTGTGTAGACAAATTATGTATATCTTTCGTCAAGTGGGAATTGAAATTCCACAAGAATTTCCTTCGGACTTAGATTTTGATTATGAGTTAGATTGGGAGGAAAACCCTGAAAAGTTTGAAAATCTTTATAGTGAAAACAGTTTTTCTAAATTAATTTCTAAAAGCTTTAACGCGCTGAACGATGTTTATGGGTTTTATGCAGCCTATATTGAAGAAATTTTGGATGATTGGGACTTAGGACTAATGGATACGCCAGCATGTAATATAGAGCCGTGTTTATTAGAATTAGCATTCTGTAAAATAGCTCAAGAAAGTCCAAGCAACCCTAACTTTAAATCATTCAAGCATGAAACACTCAGTAACTATGAAGAATGGATAGAAATAGTTAAAAATAAAGCTTTTGCTAATCGTAT